>DASWRT010000001.1:0-8319 GCA_036403035.1 Allostellaceae bacterium
ACCCGGAGGTCGGCGGCGAGGCTGCACAGCATGTAGGCCTCCTCGGGCGCGAGGCCCGCGGTCTCGCCGATCAGCCGGATCATCTGGCGCAGCGCCTGCTTCGCCGCGTCGTCGAGATCCTCGTCGAAACCCATTGTGATGTAGTGCGTCGGAGTCTCGGCGCGCGGCAGCGTCAGGCGGCCGTGCAGGTCCTTGCGCAGCGTCAGCCGGAACGTGCCGGACAGCGCGGTCTCCAGCGCGGTGAGGCAGACCTCGCCGTCGCCCTGCACGCCGTGGCCGTCGCCGACCGAGAACAAGGCTCCCGCCGTCCAGACCGGGAGGTAGAGCGTCGCCCCGGCGACCAGCTCCTTGCAGTCGATGTTGCCGCCGAACTCGCGCGGCACGATCGACGTGACGGCGCCGTAGACCGGCGGCGGGGCCACGCCCATCACGCCGAAGAACGGCGACAGCGCGATCTCGCCGCCCCAGGGCAGCGTCGCCGCGCCGCGCTGCCGGTCGATCGCGCTGTGCCAGATCTTCCTTATCGGGAAATCCTCCGGCAGCGCGCCGGCCAGCGGCCGGATCGCGGTCCAGCCCCAGTTCTGGCGGCACTCGACGGATAGGATCTCGACCATCAGCACGTCGCCCGGCGCGGCGCCGTCGACGGCGACCGGCCCGGTCAGGATGTGCCCCGGCATCCGCGGCGACAGTGCGGCATGGATCGCCCGGTGGTCCGGCAGCACCTCGAACTGCCCGTCGCCCGGTGGCGGCAGATGCTCGCGGCCTCCCGAGACGGACTCGACCGTGACGGTTTCGCCGGAGCGGACCGTCAGCACCGGCGGCAGGGCGGCGTCGAAGAAGCCCCAGTGACAGGTCTCGGGGGCGGAGGACAGCACGTGATGGTCAGGCATGGCGCTCCACTACGCTTGGAACCCGCCCCGATAGACTCTTAGGGGTCGGGCTCGTTCGCGGGCATTTTAGAATTCTTTAAGGCGAAGAGCGAACCATAGAGGATCGGTCTTCCCTTGCCCACCCACCTTCCGGCGGACGGCGGAGGGAGCGGCGGGCAGCTCTTCGGTGGCGGGCGCGATGCAGGATTTGGGCACGGCGGGTGGGAAGCAGGAGCGCCTTGCGGCGTTCCTGCGGTCGCTTCCCGCGGATCGGGCGCGCGTGCTCGCGCAGATGCTGGTCGCGCTGCGCGACGGCGGCGACCAGACGCTGCCGACCGACTATCTGCTCGGCGCGTTGCAGGTCCGCACCGCCGACATCGCACGCGCGCCGAGCCTATGCCGCCTCGTGTGCGATGTCATCGAGCACTTCCTGACCGACGAAGAGCTGGAACAGCCGGTCGCCGGACTGGTGCCGCGCCGGCTGCTGCGCCCGTGGTGGGAAGCGGTCGGCACGGTCGATCCGGACCGGCTTCGCATTCTCGAAGGCGACCTTGCACGCCGTGGCGGCGAAGATGATCCCGCCACCGTCGAGGAGGTCGCCGTGGCGGCCCGCGCGGCGGCCTGCGACTGGACCGAGCGGCTGATCGAAACGCTGCGGCAGCGCCGGGCCGTTCCGGACGCGGTCTCCACGATCGTCCGCCATCCCCCCACCCGGCCGCACCTCGAGCAGATCGCCGCGATCCTGCACGTCGCCGAACCGCTACTCGGCGCAATGCGCCGCATTCTCGACGCGGCGGCGCGGGAGCACCAGCTGGACGCCACCGGCCGGACGATCGCCGACTTCACCCCGTACCTCGTGACCGTCGCCAAGGACGAATACAAGAAGCTCGCCGAGGACATGCCGGGCGCGAGCCACCTGCTCGCGCTCGCGCTGCTCAATCGGCTGGTCAGCCCGTGGCAGGTCCTGCGGCTGCCGACGGCGCTGACGCTGCAGCGCGACGACCGGATCATGCACGATACCGAGGTCGCCGTCGTCGCGGACCGGCTGGTCGACGATCTGCGCCGGATCGCCGCCGAGGCGGACGCCCGCGCGCCGCGCTCGCGCGACAATGCCGGATCGGTCGACGTCGAGCGGCTCGGGGAGATCATCGGCAGGTTCGCGACGCTGAGCCGGGGATTGCTGAGCGAATTGAACTTCCACCGGGATTCGCCCTGGGGACAGGGCATCATGAGCGCCCGGCGCATGATGCAGCACGCGTTCGAGCGCAGCCGGCTGGAGCCGCTCGAAGCGGCGGTGCTCGGCATCGCGCCGCTCGCCGCCGCCCGTCCTTCCGGCAGCCGGTTCCGCCGTCAGGGCGGCGCCGGCACCGGCGGGCCGGACCTCGACTACCAACCCACCGGCGAGGCGGTTGCGACGGCGCAGTCGGCCTGCCGCTTCCTGACCAGCCTCGTGCATCACGGCGAACGGCACGGCTTCGCCGTCGGCGCACGCGCCGCAATCGCGGATCTCGGCCAGGAGCTGGAACGGCGGGCGGACAGGCTGCTCGGCGAGCTGCGCGATGCCCCCGAGAACGGCGCCGTGGCGGCGCAGATCGACGCCGCCGCGGCCGCGCTGCGCGCACTGACGGGCGACGAGCGCGGCGATCTCGTCGCGCGCCGGCGCGCGGTCATCGTGCCGCAGCAGCAGCAGCCCGCCGCCGCCGCCGGCTGAGATGCTCCGCCCGAGCGACCCGTAAGACAGCGATGGCACTGGCCGAGCAAAAGGACCCTGCCCAGGTCGCGTTGACGCGCGACGTCGCGCGGTTTCTCGACGCCCTCGCGCGGCTGATCGACGAGACCGAGGAAGCGGCGGAACGTGCCCGCGACGGGATCGGGCACCACGCGTTCGAGCCCTACTACGCGCTGCGCAACAAGACGACGGAATTCCAGGCGATGCTCGCGGTGGTCGAGGGACGCATCGCCCGGCTCGGCCGCCACTGCCCGGAAGCGATGAGCGAGCGGCTGGACGAGCTGGAGCGGGCGATGCTCGGCCTTCTGGTGCGGGCGAGCGTGCAGATCCTGTTCGCGCTTTCGGCGATCCCGCTGCTGCCGCTCGGGATCCGCGAGCTGTTCGCGGGCGAGCTGCGCCTGCTGCACGAGACGAAGGAGAAGCTGAAGCTGCCGAAGCATGCCGGCAAGCTCGGCGCCGATATCGAGATGGACGTCGAGACCGCCGAGCTGATCCTGCTCGAAGTCATGGAGAAGGCGCCGAGCCTGCTGAGCTTCGACGGCTGAGATTGCGCTGGCGGCGCTGCATACCGCTCGGACGAGCGGCATCGCTGCGACAGAATTGCCGCCCAGCCGACATGTTTCGCCCGGCGTCCGGGAAAGAGTTTCAGGCCATATCCCTTGGCATTTCACGATCTTTCAAAGCGATACCACTCCCTGTTGCAATAATGACTCACGCAGCGCGATTATTCGCGCATCGGCAAAGGCGTTATTGCCAGGACTCCGCGCGCCACTTAGGGTTAAAACAACGTTAATGAAGAACAACCGCAGCGCACGGAATGAACAGCTACAGTTTCCGCACGCAGGCATCGATCTGTCGCCGGCTCGCAAATCAGACGAATTGCGCGGATACAAGGCACCAGCTTTATGCGCTGGCGAAGCGTTACGAGCAGCAGGCGACGCAACTCGACAGCGAGACTGTCACGGCCGAAGCATCCGGCGACGTCGACGCTCCGGCCGCAGCCGAAACAGCCGCCGACCTGCCCTCGACCACGCACTGACCCACGGGCGAACGCCTCCGTCCGCCGACGCAGTGGCATTCTTCCTGCCAGCCCACAGTTTCAAATCTGATTGCGATTGTGTTCGGAACGGTAAGCCCGGCATCGCGCGGGTTCCCCGGCGTTCAATCCGGCGATTGAGCTCGCCTGCCGTAAGCGGAAAAACAACGCTCGAACCACCAAGGCACCAAGGAAATCCGGCGCGCTGCGCGCGCTGAAAGATCATCTTGGTGCTCTTGGTGGTTCGAGCGTTTCTTAATTCAGTCCGAGACCGCGTGCGGGAGAGAGAGCCGGGTAGGCTGCTGCGTCGAGCGCCTCCGAACTCACGCGGAATCCGCCTTACCGCAGCGAGGCGTTGAGCTTTTCCAGGGCGTCGGCGCCCGGACAGAGATCCGTGTCGTTCAGGGCGTTGAGCGGCGTCTCGACGGTATTGAGATAGGCGTGCAGGTCTTCCGGCTCCGGGTCGACATAGAGCAGCCCGGTGACGATCTCGCCCATCGACTGCCGCTGCTGCATGTAGGTCATCGCGGCGACGCGGTCATGCGGATCGTAGGTCGCGGCGAGCTTGCGCAGGCGCAGCACCGAGCCGTCGTGCTGAATCACGTCCTCCAACGCGCCCGGCGCGTAGTCGGCGGTGATCTCCTCGCGCGGGACCATCACGTCGAGCCGGTTGACGGCCTCGTTGTGCTCGCGGACGTAGTCGAAACTCTTGGTCGAGCCGGGATGGTTGTTGAACGCGACGCAGGGCGAGAGGCAGTCGATGAACGCCGCGCCGCGATGCGTCAGCGCCGCCTTCAGCAGCGGCACGAGCTGCGTCTTGTCGCCGGAGAAGCTACGGGCGACGAAGGTGGCGCCGAGCTGCAACGCCATGCCGACGAGGTCGATCGGCGCATCGGTGTTGACGGCGCCGCGCTTGCTCTTCGAGCCGCGGTCGGCGGTCGCCGAGAACTGGCCCTTGGTCAGGCCGTAAACGCCGTTGTTCTCGACGATATAGACCATGTTCACGCCGCGGCGGATGCTGTGGGCGAACTGCCCCAGCCCGATCGAGGCGGAATCGCCGTCGCCGGAGACGCCGAGATAGATCAGGTCCCGGTTGGCGAGGTTGGCGCCGGTCAGCACCGAGGGCATGCGCCCGTGCACGCTGTTGAAGCCGTGCGACGCGCCGAGAAAGTAGGTCGGCGTCTTCGAGGAACAGCCGATGCCCGAGAGCTTCGCGATGCGGTGCGGCGGCAGCGACAGTTCGAAGCACGCCTGCACGATCGCCGCGCTGATCGAATCGTGGCCGCAGCCGGCGCACAGCGTCGACACCGCGCCCTCGTAGTCGCGCCGCGTGTAGCCGAGCTGGTTGACCGGCAGCTTCGGGTGATGGAGCTTCGGTTTCGCGAGATAGGTCATGGAACCATTTTCCGGAGCGGGACGACGTTGAGCGCCGCGAGGCGCTCGCCGATCTCGCCGATGATGAAGCGCGCGGTGATCGGCGTGCCGTCGTAGTGCAGCACCGAGATGAGCCGCGCCGGGTCGATCGCGCCCTCGTTGACCAGCAGCATGCGCAGCTGCGCGTCGCGGTTCTGCTCGATGACGAAGACCTGATCGTGCGCCGTGATGAAGTCGATCACCTTGTCGTGGAACGGGAAGGCGCGGACGCGCAGCGTGTCGAGGTGCACGCCCTGCGCCTCGATCGCCGTCATCGCCTCGTCCATGGCCGGGCTCGTCGATCCGAAATAGATCGCGCCGAAGCGCGTCGGCTGCGCCGCCTCGCGCAGGATCGGCTTCGGCGCCAACTCCTTCGCCGTGTCGAACTTGCGCAGGAGCCGCTGCATGTTGTCGACGTAGGCGCCGCCCTCCTCCGTGTACTTCGCGTAGCGGTCCTTGCTGGTGCCGCGGTTGAAGTAGGCGCCGCGGCTCGGATGCGTGCCGGGATAAGTGCGGTACGGGATGCCGTCGCTGTCGACGTCGAGATAGCGGCCGAAGTCGCGGCCGGCTTCAAGCTCCTCGGCAGTCATCACCTTGCCGCGGTCCAGCCGCCGCGCGTTGTCCCATGCAAAGGGCCGGGTCAGCCAGTCGTTCATCCCGATGTCGAGGTCGAGCATCACGAAGATCGGCGTCTGGAGCCGGTCGGCGAGGTCGAAGGCGAGCGCGCCGAACTCGAAGCACTCGTGCGGGTCCTCGGGGAAGAGGAGCACGTGCTTGGTGTCGCCGTGGGACGCGTAGGCGCAGGCGAGGATGTCGGATTGCTGCGTCCGCGTCGGCATGCCGGTGGACGGGCCGCCGCGCTGCACGTCGAAGATCACCGCCGGGATCTCGGCGAAATAGGCCAAGCCGAAGAACTCGGACATCAGCGAGATGCCCGGCCCGGAGGTCGTGGTGAAGGCGCGCGCGCCGTTCCAGCCGGCGCCGATCACCATGCCGATCGAGGCCAGCTCGTCCTCTGCCTGCACGATGGCGTACCGGCCCTTGCCGGTGTCGGGGTCGGTGCGGAACTTGCGGCAGTAGCGCTGGAACGCTTCGGCCAGCGAGGTCGAGGGCGTGATCGGATACCACGCGGCGACGGTCGCGCCGCCGTAGACGGCGCCGAGGGCCGCGGCGCTGTTGCCGTCGATGAAGATGCTGTCGCCGACGGCCTCGGCGCGGCGCACGCGCAGCCCGATCGGCCCGCCGAGATGCGCGTTCGCGTAGTCGCGCCCGAGCTGCATCGCGTGCACGTTCGGCGCGATCAGCTTGTCCTTGCCCCTGAACTGCTCGCCCAGCAGCCGCTCGATCTCGGCCTCGTCGATGCCGAGCAGCGCCGAGAGCGCGCCGACATAGATGATGTTCTTGAAGAGCTGCCGCTGCCGCGCGTCGTCGTACTCGCGGTTGCAGATTTCGGTGAGCGGCATGCCGATGGAGGCGATGTCGTCCCGGAACTCGGAGGCCTGCCGCGGCTTCGTCGAGTCGTAGAAAAGATAGCCGCCGGGATCGATGCTGGCGACGTCCTTCTCCCAGGTCTGCGGGTTCATCGCGACCATCAGGTCGACGCCGCCGCGCCGGCCGAGATGGCCGGCCTCGGAGACCCGCACCTCGTACCAGGTCGGCAGCCCCTGGATGTTCGACGGGAAGATGTTGCGCGAGCTGACGGGCACGCCCATGCGCAGGATCGATTTCGCGAAGAGCTGGTTCGCGCTGGCCGAACCGGAGCCGTTGACGTTCGCGAATTTGACGACGAAGTCGTTGGTGCGTTGGATCATCTGCGGCATGCCGCCCCGGCCTGTGTCGTTTCGTACAAGAACTTGCGCATGTCCCACGCGCCGGTCGGGCACCGCTCCGCGCACAACCCGCAGTGCAGACACACGTCCTCGTCCTTGGCCATGATACGGCCCGTCTTGAGCGGGTCCGAGACATAAAGATCCTGGGCGAGGTTCTCGGCCGGCGCCTTGAGGCGCAGGCGCAGGTCGCCTTCCTCGCCGTTCTCGGTGAAGGTGATGCAGTCCACCGGGCAGATGTCGACGCAGGCGTCGCACTCGATGCAGAGCTTGTCGGTGAAGACGGTCTGCACGTCGCAATTGAGGCAGCGCTGCGCCTCAAGGTAGGCGAGGCGCGTGTCGAAGCCGAGTTCGACCTCGACCTTGATGTCGCGGAGCGCGATCGCGGTCTCGCGCATCGGCACCTTGAACCGCAGGTCGACGGAGACCGCGTTGTCGTAGCTCCACTCGTGAATGCCCATCTTCTGGCTGACGAGGTTCGTGAGCGGCGACGGCCGGTCGCGTACGTCCTCGCCCCGGCAGCAGCGGTCTATCGAGACCGCCGCCTCGTGCCCGTGCGCCACGGCCCAGATGATGTTCTTCGGGCCGAAGGCGGCGTCGCCGCCGAAGAAAACCCGCGGCAGCGTCGACTGCATCGTCTTCGGGTCGACGACCGGCAGGCCCCAGCGGTCGAACTCGATGCCGACGTCGCGCTCGATCCAGGGGAAGGCGTTCTCCTGGCCGACCGCGATCAGCACGTCGTCGCACGCCATGTGCACGTCCGGCTCGCCGGTCGGCTTGAGCTGCCGGCGGCCCTTCTCGTCGACCTTTGCCGCGACCTTCTCGAACAGGACTCCGGTCAGGCGCCCGCCCTCGTGCGTGAACTCTTTGGGCACGAGGAAGTTGTGGATCGGGATGCCCTCATGCATCGCGTCCTCCTTCTCCCAGGGGGACGCTTTCATCTCGTCGAAGCCGCTGCGCACGACGACGTGCACTTCCTCGCCGCCAAGGCGGCGCGACGAGCGGCAGCAATCCATCGCCGTGTTGCCGCCGCCGAGCACGATGACGCGCTTGCCGATCTTCTCGATGTGGCCGAACGAGACGCTCGACAGCCAGTCGATGCCGATGTGGATGTTGGCGACGGCTTCCTGGCGGCCGGGGATCTCGAGGTCGCGGCCGCGCGGTGCGCCCGAGCCGACGAAGATCGCGTCGTAGCCTTCGGTGAGCAGCGCCTTGAGGCTGTCGATTCGCTGGCCGAATCGCGGCTCGTAGCCCAACCCGGCGATGTAGCCGACTTCCTCGTCGATCACCGACTCCGGCAGCCGGAAGCGCGGGATCTGGGTGCGGATGAAGCCGCCGGCCTTGGCTTCGCCGTCGTACACCGTCACCTCGTAGCCAAGCGGGGCGAGGTCGCGGGCCACGGTCAGCGACGCCGGCCCGGCGCCGATGCACGCAATCCGGCGGCCG
>DASWRT010000002.1:0-6566 GCA_036403035.1 Allostellaceae bacterium
TGCCCGGTGGATGCGATCGTCGAGGGACCGAACCTCGAATTCGCCACGGAGACCCGCGAGGAACTCTTCTACGACAAGGAGAAGCTGCTCGCGAACGGCGACCAGTGGGAGGCCGTGCTCAACCAGAAGCTTGCGCTCGACGCGGTGTACCGGTGAGCCGGACGGACATGAACAACGCCGCCCGGCGCGACGGCTGGGCGGCGGCAAACGCGCAGGGACGACGTCGATGCTGATCCAGGCGGTGGCCTTCTACCTGTTCGCCGCGGTCGCGATCGCGTCCGGGGTCATGGTGATCTCGGCCCGCAACCCCGTGCATTCGGTGCTCTACCTCATCCTCGCCTTCTTCAACGCGGCGGGCCTGTTCGTGCTGATGGGCGCCGAGTTCCTGGCGATGATCCTGGTCATCGTCTATGTCGGCGCGGTCGCCGTGCTGTTCCTGTTCGTCGTGATGATGCTCGACATCAATTTCGTCGAGCTGCGGCACGGTTTCCTGCAATACCTGCCGATCGGCGCCCTGATCGGGCTGGCGCTGCTGGCCGAGCTGGTATTCGTGTTCAGCATCTGGGCGGTCGCGCCGCAGGCCGCGAGCAGCCTTGCGGCGGCGATCCCGCAGCCGGACCAGGTCACCAACACGCACGCGCTCGGCCAGATCCTCTATACGCAGTATGTCTACGCCTTCCAGGCGGCGGGCGTGATCCTGCTGATCGCGATGATCGGCGCGATCGTGCTGACGCTGCGGTCGCGCGAGGGCGTGCGGCACCAGAACATCCGGGCGCAGCTCAACCGCCGCCGGCAGGATGCGGTGGCGGTGGTCAAGGTTCCGACGGGGAAGGGGGTCTGATCCCATCATGGTCATCGGTCTCGAACACTACCTCGTCGTCGCGGCGATCCTGTTCACGCTCGGCATCTTCGGCATCTTCCTCAACCGGAAGAACGTCATCATCATCCTGATGTCGGTCGAGCTGATGCTGCTCGCCGTCAACATCAATTTCGTCGCCTTCTCGACCGCCCTGCACGACCTCGTCGGGCAGATCTTCGCGATGTTCGTCCTGACGGTGGCCGCCGCCGAGGCGGCGATCGGCCTCGCGATCCTGGTCGTCTACTTCCGCAACCGCGGCTCCATCGCGGTCGAAGACATCAACCTGATGAAGGGCTGAACCGTCGTGATCGTCGCCGTCGTCTTCCTGCCGCTCCTGGCGTCGTTCATCGCCGGCTTCTTCGGCCGCCAGATCGGCGACCGCGGCGCCCAGCTCGTAACCTGCGGCGCGATGCTGATCTCGGCGGTGCTCGGTATCGCCACTTTCGTCAGCGTCGCGCTGCACGAGCACAACCACACGGTCCAGCTCCTGACCTGGATCGAATCCGGCGACCTCCAGATCAACTGGGCGCTGCGGCTCGACACGCTGAGCGCCGTCATGCTCATCGTCGTCACCGTCGTCTCGGCGATGGTCCACGTATACTCGATCGGGTACATGGCGCACGACGCGTCGATCCCGCGCTTCATGTCGTACCTGAGCCTGTTCACCTTCTTCATGCTGATGCTGGTGACGGCCGACAATTTCGTGCAGATGTTCTTCGGCTGGGAGGGCGTCGGCCTCGCCTCCTATCTGCTGATCGGCTTCTGGTACGACCGCAAGAGCGCCAACGACGCCTCGATCAAGGCATTCGTCGTCAACCGCGTCGGCGACTGGGGCTTCGCCCTCGGCATCTTCGCAATCTACCTGATCTTCGGGACGCTCCAATTCGACACCGTGTTCGACGGCGCGCCGAACGCCGTCGGCAACGGCATGGAGTTCCTCGGCGTCCAGTTCGACGCGCTGACGGTCGCCTGCATCCTCCTGTTCATCGGCGCGATGGGCAAGTCGGCGCAGCTCGGCCTGCACACCTGGCTGCCGGACGCGATGGAGGGCCCGACGCCGGTGTCGGCGCTGATCCACGCCGCGACGATGGTGACGGCCGGCGTGTTCATGGTGGCGCGGCTCTCGCCGCTGTTCGAGTACGCGCCGACCGCGCTGGGCGTCGTCGCCGTGATCGGCGGAACGACCGCGATCTTCGCCGCCAGCATCGGCATGGCGCAGAACGACATCAAGCGCGTCATCGCCTATTCGACGTGCAGCCAGCTCGGCTACATGTTCTTCGCGGCCGGCGTCTCGGCCTACTCGGCGGCGATGTTCCACCTGTTCACGCACGCCTTCTTCAAGGCGCTGCTGTTCCTCTGCGCCGGGTCGGTGATCCACGCGATGTCCGGCGAACAGGACATGCGCAAGATGGGCGGCCTTTGGCGGCTGATCCCGCGGACCTACGTGCTGATGTGGATCGGCAGCCTTGCGCTCGCCGGCATTCCGATCTTCGCCGGCTACTACTCGAAGGACGCCATTCTGGAGGCTGCCTGGGCGTCGCACAGCTTCGTCGGACACTACGCCTATTGGCTTGGCGTCTTCGCGGCGTTCCTGACGGCGTTCTACTCGTGGCGCCTCTTGATCATGACGTTCCATGGCGAGCCGCGCGCTGACCATGAGGTGATGCACCACGTGCACGAATCGCCGAATTCGATGCTGGTCCCGCTTTATGTGCTCGCGGCCGGCGCCATGTTCGCGGGTCTCATCGGCTACAACTATTTCGTCGGCCATGCCCGCGGCGAGTTCTGGCGCGAGGCGATCCTTGTCCTGCCCGAGCACGACAGCGTCGAGGGCGCGCATCACGTCCCGTTCATCATCTCGATCCTGCCGCTGATCGCCGGGCTGGGCGGCATCGCGACCGCCTATGTCTTCTACATGTTCCGGCCGGAACTGCCGGGCATCGTCACGACACGATTGCGCGGGCTGTACCTGTTCCTGCTGAACAAGTGGTACTTCGACGAGCTTTACGACCGGATCTTCGTCCGCCCGGCGCGTCTGCTCGGCTATGAACTCTGGAAGCAGGGCGACGGCATGATCATCGACGGGCTCGGCCCGGACGGGCTGGCCGCCGCGACCCGCAACCTGTCGGTCCGGGCGAGCCGGCTTCAGACCGGCTACCTCTACCACTACGCCTTCGCGATGCTGATCGGCGTGGTGATCCTCGTGTCCTGGTACCTGCTCCGGCCGGTGGGCTGAACGAACGATGCCGATCCTTTCCCTCACCACCTTCCTGCCGCTGGTCGGCGCCGCATGGATCCTGATCCTGCGCGGCGAGCCGGCAGCGGTCGCGCGAAACGCCCGCTACATCGCGCTGTGGACGTCGCTGATCGTCTTCGTCCTGTCGCTCTTCATCTGGTTCGGCTTCGACGCCTCGTCGAAGGACTTCCAGTTCGAGGAGCGGGCGGAGTGGATCCCGTCCTTCAGCATCACCTATCACATGGGCGTCGACGGCATTTCGCTGTTCTTCGTCCTGCTCTCGACGCTGCTGACGCCGATCTGCGTGCTGGCGAGCTGGGAGTCGGTGCAGGTCCGCGTCCGCGAGTACATGATCGCCTTCCTCGTCCTCGAGACGCTGATGGTCGGCATGTTCTGCGCGCTCGACCTCATCACCTTCTACATGTTCTTCGAGGGCGTGCTGATCCCGATGTTCCTCATCATCGGGGTGTGGGGCGGACAGCGGCGGGTCTACGCCGCGTTCAAGTTCTTCCTCTACACGCTGCTCGGCTCCGTGCTGATGCTGCTCGCCATCCTGGCGATCTACTTACAGACCGGCAGCACCGACATCCCGACGGCGATGGACTTCGACTTCCCGGCTGGGTTGCAGAACTGGCTGTGGCTCGCCTTCTTCGCGTCCTTCGCGGTGAAGGTGCCGATGTGGCCGGTGCACACGTGGCTGCCCGACGCGCACGTCGAGGCGCCGACCGCTGGCTCGGTGATCCTGGCGGGCGTGCTGCTGAAGATGGGCGGCTACGGGTTCCTGCGCTTCTCGCTGCCGATGTTCCCGCTGGCCTCGACCTACTTCACGCCCTTCGTCTTCACGCTCAGCGTCGTCGCGGTGATCTACACCTCGCTGGTCGCGCTGGCGCAGACCGACATGAAGAAGCTGATCGCCTATTCGTCGATCGCGCACATGGGCTTCGTGACGCTCGGCACCTTCGCGATCACCGAGGAGAGCCTTCAGGGCGCAGTGTTCCAGATGCTGAGCCACGGCATCGTCTCGGGGGCGCTGTTCCTCTGCGTCGGCGTCGTCTACGACCGGCTGCACACCCGCGAGATCGCGCGCTACGGCGGCCTCGCCAACCAGATGCCGAAATACGCCCTCGTGTTCATGCTGTTCATGCTGGCCTCGGTCGGCCTGCCGGGCACGAGCGGGTTCGTCGGCGAATTCCTGGTGCTGATCGGCAGCTTCCAGGTCAGCACCACGTTCTGCGCCCTGGCGGCGCTCGGCCTGATCCTCGGCGCGGCCTACATGCTGTTCCTCTACCGGCGCATCATCTTCGGCACGATCACCCGCGACGACCTGCGCGGCATGCTCGACATGAGCCCGCGCGAGATCGCCGTGTTCGCGCCGCTGGTCGTGCTGGTGCTGTGGATGGGCGTCTATCCCAGCTCCTTCCTGAAGCCGATACAGCCGTCGGTCGCGAACCTCGTCGAGCACATCGAGACCGCCAAACAGAAGGCCGCCGCGGCGGCGGCCCTCCCGCAGCACGCCGCCGCGGAATCGCCCGCGGCCGCGACCGTCGCCGCAGCACGCTAAGCCGGACCCGTCCATGCCCCCCGTCCATACCTTACCCGACATCACGCCGGCGCTGCCGGAGCTGTTCCTGGTCTGCGCCGCGCTGGCGCTGCTGATGCTCGGCGTGTTCCGCGGCGACCGCTCGGTACGCGAGGTGTCCTGGCTCGCCGTCGCGGCGCTCCTCGTCGCGTTGCTCATCGCCTGGAGCCATGGCGGCGGCAGCCGCCAGATCACCTTCAACGGCATGTTCATCACCGACGGCTTCGGGCTCTTCATGAAGGTGCTCGTGCTGATCGGCTCGGCCGTGTCGATCATCATGTCCATGGGTTACAACGAGCGCGAGGGGATCGCCCGTCCGGAGTTCCCCGTCCTGATTCTGCTCGCGACGACGGGCATGATGATGATGATATCGGCGCACGACCTGATCGCGCTCTATCTCGGGCTGGAGCTGCAGAGCCTCGCGCTCTACGTCGTCGCCGCCTTCCGCCGCGACAACGCGAAGTCGACCGAGGCCGGGCTGAAGTACTTCGTCCTCGGCGCGCTGTCCTCGGGCATGATGCTCTACGGCTGCTCGATGGTGTACGGCTTCACCGGCACCACCAGCTTCGAGACGCTGGCGCAGACGCTGCACGGCACCGCGTCGATCGGTCTCCTGGTCGGCATCGTGTTCGTCTCGGTCGGCATCGCCTTCAAGGTCTCCGCCGTGCCGTTCCACATGTGGACGCCGGACGTCTACGAGGGCGCGCCGACGCCGGTGACGGCGTTCTTCGCCGTCGCGCCGAAGATCGCGGCGATCTCGCTGTTCGTCCGCGTCATGGTCGAGGCGTTCGGCGGGCTCACCCATGAGTGGCAGCAGATCATCCAGTTCATCTCGATGGCCTCGATGATCCTCGGCTCTTTCGCCGCGATCAACCAGCAGAACATCAAGCGGCTGATGGCCTACAGCTCGATCGGCCATATCGGCTACGCGCTGATCGGGCTCGCCGCGGGCAACGAGAACGGGATCCGCGGCATCCTGATCTACATGGCCATCTACCTGTTCATGAATGTCGGCACGTTCGCGGTCATCCTCTGCATGCGCCGCGACGGCAAGATGGTGGAGCGGATCGACGACCTCGCCGGCCTGTCGCGGACGCAGCCGGCGACGGCGCTGGCGATGGCGATCTTCATGTTCTCGATGGCTGGCATCCCGCCGCTCGCCGGCTTCTTCTCGAAGCTCTACGTCTTCCTGGCGGCGATCAACGCCGGGCTGGTCACGCTGGCGATCATCGGCGTCCTCACCAGCGTCGTCGGCGCGTACTACTACCTGCGGATCGTCAAGCTGATGTATTTCGACGAGCCGACCGGCGCCTTCGACCGGCCGGTCGGCGTCGAGATGAAGGCGGTCCTCTTCGTCACCGCCGTCGCGATGCTGTTCCTCGGCATCCTGCCGTCGTACGTGGTGAGCGGCGCGGAAGCCGCCGCGGCGGCGCTGTTCGCGGGCTGACCGGGGCCGGCAGCGGCAGTCGCGCCATGAGCGGAGCGCCGCCGCCGCGCCTCCCGCCGTCCTTCCGGCTCCTCTCGTACGACCGGCTCGGCAGCACCAACGACGAGGCGAAGCGGCTGGCGCGCGATGACGGCGCCGCGCACGGTACCGTCGTCTGGGCGCTGGAGCAGACGCAGGGGCACGGGCGCACCGGCCGGGTCTGGGCGTCGCCGCCGGGCAATCTCTACTGCTCGACGGTCCTGCGGCCGGACTGTCCGGCGGCACGCGCCGCCGAGATCGGTTTCGTCGCGGCGCTGGCGGTGGGCGACGCGTTGACGCCGCTTCTGCCGGGCTCGGCGCGGCTCGGCTACAAATGGCCGAACGACGTGCTGGTCGGCGGCCGCAAGGTGTCCGGGATCCTTGCCGAGGCGCAGGGCAGGGCGATCACCGGCAACGGCGGCGGCGG
>DASWRT010000003.1:0-6140 GCA_036403035.1 Allostellaceae bacterium
AGCTTGGGCGCGTGGCCGAGCGCGCGATAGACCGCGCGGGCGAGGTCGGCGAAGCTGCGCGCCTTGCCGCTCCCCATGTTGAAGATGCCGCTGACCGACGGGTGGTCGTAGAGCCACAGCATCATGTCGACGACGTC
Source organism: Allostellaceae bacterium (assembly GCA_036403035.1). Lineage (GTDB taxonomy): Bacteria > Pseudomonadota > Alphaproteobacteria > ATCC43930 > CGMCC-115725 > DASWRT01. The sequence goes on from DASWRT010000003.1 coordinate 138, forward strand.
GTCGACATGGACGAAGTCGCGCATCTGCCCGCCGTCCGGCACGTCGGGCCGGTGCGAGCGGAAGAGCCGCGCCGGCTCGCCGTCGCGGGCGCGCGGGAAGAGCTGCGCGACGACGCTCTTCATCGACCCCTTGTGGTACTCGTTCGGCCCGTACACGTTGAAGAACTTGGCGCCGGCCCATTGCGGCGGCCGCGGCGCGTTGCGTTCGACCAGCCGCGCGACGCGCCGGTCGAACAGATGCTTCGACCAGCCGTAGGCGTTAAGCGGCCGGAGCCGCACGAGCGAGGCGGTATCGTCGGCGTCCGCGAACCCGGCCTCGCCGCCGCCGTAGGTCGCCGCCGAGGACGCGTAGAGGAACGGCGCGTCGTGCGCCGCGCACCAGTCCCACAGCGCCAGCGACAGCGTGAAGTTCGTCCGGACGATGAGATCGGCGTCGGTCTCCGTCGTCGACGAGATGGCGCCGAGATGGAACACAGCGCGCACGCCGCCGCCGCCCGCGTGCGCGTCGAGGAAGGCGAGCAGCTCCTCCGGCGGCACGATCGCCGCCAGTTCGCGCTTGGCGATGTTGCGCCATTTGTCGCCGCTCTCCAGCCGGTCGCAGACGACGAGGTCGGCAGCCTCTCCGCGCGCCTCCAGCGCCGCGACGAGGTTCGAGCCGATGAAGCCCGCCCCGCCGGTGATCACCAGCATCCCGCGCATTGAAGCCATCCCAGGAACGTCATCGCCGGTGCGCGTTATAGGCGGATGCGTGACCGAGCGGGAGGGGGGAAAGCAGGCGCAAGGCCGTGCTGAAGAGCCGATGGGGTGCTCCCGGAAGCAAATATACAAAGCTGTCAATCCATCAATATAGGTATTTAAAGATTATTTTCTGTGCGGTTGGCATGAACTACGGTTGACGATGCGAATATCTCATCATCCGAAGCAACTTGGAGAGAAGCGAATGTCATCCGGTTAAAGGGAGGTCGCTCATGGGGATTAAATCTGCTCTTCTGACGTCGTCGTTGGTCTTTGCCGGTCTTTCTGTCGCACCGACCGACGTTACTGCTGCTCCGCAATTCATCCTGTTCGACATGGTTCCCTCGGCGGGTGCTGCCAGCTGCCTGCCCCGAGCCCGCGGCCATGTACGCGTCGTTTCGTTCGGCCCTGCGGAACAATTGCTCGTGACCGTCGAAGGCTTGCCGCCGAACACGGACTTCGACTTCTTCGTGATCCAGGTGCCGACCGCGCCGTTCGGCTTGGCATGGTATCAGGGGGACATCGAAACGGACGACAGCGGCCGAGGCGCCGCAATGTTCATCGGCCGGTTCAGCAGCGAAACGTTCATCGTGGCTCCCGGCACCGCGCCGGCGCCTGACGTTCATCCCGGCGGGCAATTTCCGGACGCGACCAGTAATCCGCCGACCGCGCCGGTCCACACTTTCCATCTCGGCTTGTGGTTCAACTCGCCGGACGACGCGGCGAAAGCGAAATGCGCGAATACGGAAACGCCGTTCAACGGCGACCACACCGCCGGGATCCAGGTGCTGAACACGAGCAATTTCGCTGCGGATCAAGGGCCGTTGCGGCAACTTTCGCCCTGACGCGCGCGAAGGATACGAAAGCCAAATCGAAACTCCATTAACTGTAGGGGCGCCCCTTGGGGCGCCCGCACTCTCGGCACCGTTGCTGTATCCGAAATCTCACCGATAGGCCGGGTTTTCCCGGTCGAGGTGCCATTTCGCCGGATTGTTGACGATGTACTCGCGGAGGGCCGCCAGCGCCTGCTCGTTCCGGAGCGCATGGTCGTGAAAGCTGCGCTGCCATAACGGATGCTTTTGGTCGCTGGCAATTTGGAACAGCCGGCTGGAAAGACTTTTAAACGCGCCCACGGCACTGACAAGGCTTGGCCCGCCGAGTTCGATTACAACGATTCCATGCAGGTGATTCGGCATTACGACGTATGCATCGAGCGAGAGAGCCGGGAACCGCGCCGGCAGATCGAGCCATTGCCGCTCAACCATGATGCCGATGTCGTTCACGACCATGCGGCCGTCGACGACGGTTCCCAACAGGCAACGTCTTCCCGTCACGCAGACCGTCACGAAATAAGCGCCGGGCGCCGAATAATCGTACTCCTTCAGGCGCAGCCGGCGTTGCGTATGCATTGCGGAATATTACAGCATCACACGCAGTAGTTGTATGCCGTTATGCAGCGTGCGGGCGCCCCAAGGGACGCCCCTACGTTAGCGGTAAGTGGAGCGCTTCAGCCTACATCATAACTGTAGGGGCGCCCGCATTCTCCCCGTTCCGTGCGCGCGTCGCGGGCGTGCGAGCGTCGAGTATGATCTCCGTCATCGACCCTTAACCCTCCCCCGGCTAGAACGGCACCGTCGTCTCGGTCGCTTGGAGTACCGAACCATGCGCACTTTTCTCGTCACCGGCGGCGCCGGCTTCATCGGCTCGCATCTCTGCGAGGCGCTGCTCGCGCGTGGGGATCGCGTGCGCGTGCTCGACGATCTCTCGACCGGCAAGCGGGCCAACCTGCCGCCGCAAGCCGAGCTGATCGTCGGCGATGTCGCCGATCCGGCGTCGGTGCGGGACGCCATCGCGGGGACGGACGGGTGCTTCCACCTCGCCGCGGTCGCCTCGGTCGAGAAGGGCAACCGGGACTGGCTCGGCACGCACCGCACCAACCTCACCGGCGCGATTGCCGTGTTCGATGCCGCGCGGACGGTGTCGGCGGCGTCGGCGCCGCCGGGATCGGGCCCGGTGCCGGTCGTCTACGCCTCCTCGGCGGCGGTCTATGGCGATCCGGCGACCGTGCCGATCGACGAATCGGCGCCGGTGCGGCCGCTCTCCGCCTACGGCGCCGACAAGCTCGGCTGCGAGCTGCATGCGCGGGTCGGCGCGGTCGTGCATGGCGTGCCGAGCGTCGGGATGCGCTTCTTCAACGTCTACGGGCCGCGCCAGGACCCGGCGTCGCCCTATTCGGGCGTGATCTCGATCTTCTGCGACCGCATCAAGGCGCGGCAGCCGATCAGGATTTTCGGCGACGGCAGGCAGACCCGCGACTTCGTCTATGTCGGCGACGTCGTCCGCGCGCTCGTCGCGGCGATGGAGCGCCGTCCCGCCGAGCCGTCCGTGTTCAACGTCTGCACCGGCCGCGAGACCTCCGTGCTCGATCTCGCGCGCACCGTCGGCGAACTGTGCGGGGTCGCGCCGGAGATCGAATGGTGCCCGCCGCGCAACGGCGAGATCCGCACCTCGCTGGGGTCGCCTTCCGCGATGAACCGGCATCTCGGCGTCGTCGCCGAAACCCTCCTGCCGGACGGCCTGAGGGCGACGCTCGCCGCCCTGTCCTGACGTCGCCAAACCAGGGCGCGACGACGCTTCGGGATATGCTATTCTCGCGCGGGCTGCCGCCGGGCCGTCCGTCATCGGCGGCGCGGGCGGCGGCATTTCCCTGGGGGGAGGGGATATGGCGATCGACACGAATTTCGGAGGGGATGTCCGCGCCGACGGCGGCGGCAGCGGCGGGGTCAGGAAGCTGGAACTGCTGCTCTGGACGGCGGCGGTGCTGGCGACCGGTGCGGTGCTGTTCTACGTCGTCGCGGGCGGCGCCGGGGCGGGCCACCGGCGCGCTCTCGGCAAGCTGCTGTTCGTCGCGTGGACGATCGGTCCGCCGGCATGGTTCCTGATCCGCTACCGCTTCTGGCCGCCGGCTCCGGGGCAGACCGAGTCGTTCCGCATCGAGCAGGGACTCGCGCGGAGCGTCTGGGCCGGCATCCTCGTGCTGATGGCGGTGATCTTCTTCGGTCACTGGTAAGGAGTTAACGGAAGTTACGCTGCGTTGAGCCCGTCTAACGTAGGGGCGGCCCTCGGGCCGCCTCTCGCCGGACCTCCGATCCGGCTGGCGGCAGGCGGAATTCCGTTCCGCCGAAGGCCCGCGGGCGCCGCAAGCGGCGCCCCTACGGTTAAGCGCATCACTCATCCAGGCAACATGACGCTCACATAAACGGCGCGTCCGACGAGGGCGCGCCGAAGAGACGAAAGCATGCACCTTCTCGACGGCGGCGCCGGCTTCCTCTGGAACGGCGTCGCGAATTTCGGCGACCTCGCGATCCTCGCACCGGCGGCGGCTTCCGTCGCAATCGTGCTGATCATGCAGCGGCGGCGCCGCGACGCGACGGCTTGGCTTGCCTCGCTCGGTCTCTGCGCCGTCGCGATCTACGCGCTGAAGACGCGCATCGGCTATTTCGATATCGAGATGGGCGCCGGGCTGCGCGTCCGCGCCGCCGCCTTCCCGAGCGGACATGCCGGTCTCGGCGCGGCCTTTTACGGCGGCTTGGCCGTCCTGACGTGGCGCGCCCGCGCGGGGGCGGCCGGTGCCGGCCGCGCCGCGCTTGCGGCGGTTGCGGTGCTGCTCGTCGCGCTCGCGATCCTGATCGCCGCCTCGGTGTGGGTCCTGGCATGGCATTTCGCCGTCGACATAGCCGGCGGAGCGCTGATCGGCGGCGCCTGCGCTTGGCTGTTCGCCGCCGCATTGTCCCGCAACGGGCGGGAGCCTGCATTCCCGGCGGGAGGCGTCCGCCGTGCGGCGCTGGTGCTCTGCGTCGCCGCCGCCGTCATCGGCGGCCTGCACGGAACGCGGTTCGACGACATGGCGCTCGGGCAGGATTTCCGGCTTCGCATCGCCGGGAAATAGAACCGTATTTGATTGTTATTTGAGGCGCTCGACAGTATTTTCTCGCGAAGTAATTGAAAATACCTGCCGGTCGGTGTGCTCTCATCGAGCGCTAAACCGAAGTCCTTGGATGTTCGAGTGCTGGTGCATCTCTCTGGCGGGTTTTCATACACGGCGCAGCGATGCGGCACTTGCTTGCGAAATCTTTTCCGGTATTGGCAGAAAAGGAAAGTTGCGCCTCAGCCGACCGAAGTACTGCTCTCGGCGTCACCCGCGCCTTCCGACGCCGGCCTCGTCTCGACCGACCGGATGCGTCCGTCCGGCTCGTGCTCGATCACGACGATGCGCGCGGTCTGCCATGTCGCGATCTCGGCGACCGAGAACCCGTACATCGCCTGGAGGTCCTTCAGCGCCAGCGGCGCCACGGACTTCCGCCGCTCCTTGCCGCGGAAGCGGATCTGGTTGTACAGCGCCCAGCCGATCAGCATGGCGCCGTTGACGGCGCCGGTGACGGCATAGGCGCCCAGGTCCTGCATGACCCACCAGTGCCGCAGGAAATCCGGCGCATCGGCGCCGAACGCCAGCCATGCAGCCGTGCCGTGCAGGAACAGGAACAGTTCGCGCAGCAGATAGAGGAAGGCGAGCCACATCAGCAGCGTCAGCAAGAAGTCGCGCGCCCGCGCCCAGAGCGGCCGGCTCCGCGGCGCCTCGATGATCAGCTCCGGCGGGAGAATGACCGGAATCCTCTGTCGGGGCTGATCCAGACGGCGCGCTTGCCGCGGCGCTTGAACAGCGCACGCGGAAAGCCGACGAGCGTCGTCGCCAGCGCGATCGTCCAGAACGCCATCGGATACCAGATCGTCCAGAACAGCATGCGCGGTAGGCCGCGCTCGTAGCGCGACTCGATCACCAGGCTGAGCGAGAACTGCACGAGGCAGATGATTGCGAGCAGGATGCCGCAATAGGACGGCGGGAGGATCGTCGGCACATACAGGCCCGGCGGCAGGTCGACGAACAGGCCGACCGCCCACAGCACGACCGAGAGGGCGAGGGCGTACGCCCAGGACACGCTGAGGTAGAATTCGAGGATCATCATCCACATGCGCCGGCGGCGCCACGTCCAGATCCGGCGGACGTGCTTCAGGAAGACCTCGGCGCCGCCCTGCGCCCACCGCAGCCGCTGCCGCCAGAGGCCCTTGAAGGTCTCGGGCATCAGGATCCAGCAGATCGCGTTCGGCTCGTACTGGATCGACCAGTGGTCGAGCTGGAGCATCCAGGACACGTCGATGTCCTCGGTCACCATGTCGAGGTTCCAGTACCCGCTGCGGTGCAGCGCGGCG
>DASWRT010000004.1:0-2642 GCA_036403035.1 Allostellaceae bacterium
TGGGGGCGTCAGCGCCGCCGCCGGGAACCGCGCTGCTCGCGCTCTGCTACCACAATGTCGAGGACCGCGAGCCGGACCAGACCTATGTCGGCGTGACGACGGCGAAGCTGGTCGAGCAGTTCGCATGGCTCCAGGCGAACGGATACCACCCCGTCTCGGTCGACCAGATCCTCGCCGCGCACGACGGCCGGGCGGCGCTGCCCGCGAAGCCGGTCCTGCTGACCTTCGACGACGGCTACGAGAGCTTCTACACCCGCGCCTTCCCGATCCTGAAGGCGTTCGAGTATCCCGCGGTCCTGGCGCTCGTCGGTTCGTGGATGGAGGGCAAGCCGGGCGCGGAGGTGCGCTACGGCGACGGGTCAGCGCCGCGCGACGCGTTCCTGACCTGGGATCAGGTGAGGGAGGTCGCGGCGTCGGGCCTCGTCGAGATCGCGGCGCACAGCGAGGAGATGCACGCCGGCCTCCCGGCGAACCCGCAAGGCAACGCCGAGCCGGCGGCGGCGACGCACCGCTATGACGCGGCGACCGGCCAGTACGAGAGCGACGCCGCCTACGAGCGCCGCCTCGGCGCCGACATGGCGGCGATCTCGGCGCTGCTCGACCGCCGGACCGGACGCCGTCCGCGCGTCATGGTCTGGCCTTACGGCGAGCACAACGCGACGGCGCTCTCGATCGCGCGCGAGCAGGGCGGCATGCCGGTGACGCTGACGCTGACCGACGCGCCGGCATCGGTCGCCGACCTCGCCGCGGCGCCGCGCCACCTCGTCAACGCCGACCCCGACCTCGACCAGTTCGTGCAGGAAATCCACCACCTCGGCGAGGGGCGGCCGCAGCGGGTGGTGCAGGTCGACCTCGATTACGTCTACGACCCCGACCCGGCGCAGCAGGAGCGCAACCTCGACGCGCTGGTGCAGCGCGTCGCCGATCTCGGCGCCGGCACCGTCTACCTCCAGGCGTTCGCCGATCCGGACGGGTCCGGCGTTGCGCGCGAGGTGTATTTCCCGAACCGGTACCTGCCGGTCCGCGCCGACCTGTTCAATCGTGCCGCATGGCAGCTCCGGACGCGCGCCCGCGTCGAGGTCTATGCGTGGATGCCGGTGCTCGCCTTCGATCTCGGCGAGAGAGTCGCGCCGGTACTCGCCTGGGCAATTCCGCCCGGCGGCGGGGCTGCCCGCAGCGAGCCGGACCGGCGGACCTACCCTCGCCTCTCGCCGTTCGACCCGGAGGCGCGGCGCATCGTCCTCGACATCTACGAGGACCTCGCCCGCTACGCATCGTTCCAGGGGCTGCTGTTCCACGACGACGCGGTGCTGTCCGACTTCGAGGATGCAAGCGCCCCGGCGCTCGCCGCCTATACCAGCGCCGGCCTGCCCGCCTCGATCGGGGCGATTCGCGGCGATCCGGCGCTCCGCGCGCGCTGGTCCCGGCTCAAGACCGACGCGCTGATCGATTTCACCCGTGACATCGCCGAGCGGGTGCGGCGCTTCCGCTCGCCGCTCCGGACGGCGCGCAACATCTACGCGCGGCCGATCCTGGAGCCGCAGAGCGAGGAGTGGTTCGCGCAGGATCTCGACCGCTTCCTCGCCGCCTATGACTTCGCCGCCGTGATGGCGATGCCGCTGATGGAAAACGTGCCGTCGGGGCGGAGCGCCGAGGCGTGGCTGCGGCGGCTGGTCGCCGCCGTCGCGGCGCACCCGGACGGGCTGAAGCGCACCGTCTTCGAACTGCAAGCGGCCGATTGGCGGCGGCAGGGCGGCGGCAGCGGCGGCGCCCGCCCGGTCGACGCGGCGACGCTTGCCGGGCAGATGCGGCTCCTCTCCCGCCTGGGCGCGCTCAATTTCGGCTACTACCCCGACGACTTCATCGCCGGGCGGCCCGACCTCCGCACGGTGCGCCGGGAATTCTCGCTCCAGCTGCACCCGTACCGGCCATGAGCGAGCATTTCATCGGACCGCTCCTGATCATCGTCATCGTCTACGTGGCGAAGGCGACCGATGCGCTGCTGGAGTTCGTCTTCCTCTACCCGCTGTTCATGTCGCTGATCTGGATCGTCGGCGGCACCTACTTCTATTTCCATTGGGAGCGGCACAGTCCGCCGCCGGACACGCCGCCGGAAATCGACGATCCGCCCTTCGTCGCGATCCTCGTGCCCTGCTTCAACGAGGCGGACAACGTCGCGGAGACGATCGCCGGGATGGCGGCGCAGAACTACCCGCACTTCGAGATCATCGCGATCGACGACGGGTCGCGCGACCGGACCGGGGCGATCCTCGACGGACTAACCGCGACATACCCGATGCTCCGCGTCGTGCATCTCGCGAAGAACCAGGGCAAGGCGATGGCGCTGCGGATGGGGGCGCTCGCCGCACGGGCCGAGTACCTCGTCTGCATCGACGGCGACGCGATCCTGCACCCGAACGCGACGGCATGGCTGGTGCGGCCGCTGGTGAGGAACCCGCGCGTCGGCGCGGTTACCGGCAATCCGCGCATCCGCACCCGCTCCACCCTGCTCGGCCGCATCCAGGTCGGCGAGTTCTCCTCGATCGTCGGGCTCATCAAGCGGGCGCAGCGGATCTACGGCAACGTCTTCACGGTGTCCGGGGTGGTCGCCGCGTTCCGCCGCGCCGCGCTGCACCGCAGCG
>DASWRT010000005.1:0-1781 GCA_036403035.1 Allostellaceae bacterium
CGCGAACACCTGCTGACGCTCTCGATGGTAACGGCGCCTCTCACCTCGTTCTATTGCACGTCCGGACGACCTCGATGTCGTACCGCATCATCTCGATCACACCTTCGTTTATGGAAGCCGTCGCGGCGGCAGACTGCCGCTGCTGATGCTCCGGATGGCTCTTCGTACGTGCTCAACCCGGACTGAGCACGGTTGCGCCGGATAGGACGGCGTGGATGGCGTGATAGGCATCGATGCCTTGCCGGGCGGCGGTGCCGACGACGGATTTGACGGCGGCGCAGAGGTGCGGGCCCCAGTCGGATCGGAAGCCGCCGGTGACCTTGCGGTACGTCGCCATCGGCCGTAGTTCCCGCTCCGAGCCATTATTGTCCGGCGGCACCGTGGGATGCGTCAGGAAGGTGAACAGCCCGTTGCGCACCTTGCGATAGCGCTTTTGTAGGCGCTGGCCATGGCGATTGCTCGGCTGCAGCGCCAAGATCGCTGTCAGGTCCCGCTCCAAGCGGCGCCGGTATTCGAGGCGGGTGCTTTCCTTCAGGTCGAACCGTCGTCGGGCGAGCAGGACGGCGCGCAGCAGTAGTGCTTTCAGGCGCGGCGCGAACACGTCATCGCCCGCCTCGATCGCGTAGCGGAGATCCCGCAATTGGTGCGCCAGACAGACCTGCCACTCGTCGGCATGGTTGCCGCGTTGCGCCCCGAACAGGTCGGAGACCCAGATCTGCGGGCGATGGCCGCCCAGGACTTCCTGCACCACGGCGCGGCTCCGTGTCGGCCGGATGACGTGGATCACGACCTGCTCGTTCTGGAACACCCAGTTCCAGTGCGTCCGGCCATTGACCCGCACCGTGGTCTCGTCCGAGCCGATGACGCGCGCCCGGCGCAGGCGGGCAAGGATCGCGTCGGCCTCGCCGTCGAACGACGGCTTGGCCCGGCGGAACATCGCGTCCAATGCGCCTTCGCTGATCGGGAACGCGAACAGGTGCCCGAACAGCCGGGTCAGCCGTCGATAGCCGAGGGCGTGGATGAAACGCAGATACAGGGCGGCCGCTTGCACGGATGCAGAAAACGGCGAACCTTCCTCCAGGCCGACCGGCGCCGGCGCCAGGCTCGCCGCGCCGCAGCGCGGGCAGCGGCCGAGATAGCGCTCCACCCGCGTCACCACAGGGCGGACCGGCGGCAGGTCGATCTTGTCGTAACGGGCGTGCAGGACGTGATCGTCCGCCCCGAGTGGCGCATGACAGTGCGCGCAGGCCGCGGCCCGGGCGACGACAAACTGGTCCGGGTCCTCCGCGAGCCGGCGACCGCCGCCCTGGCGTCCGACGCTGCCCTGGCGTGGGCCGCTGCGCTTCTCCCCCTTCGGGCGGTTCGCTTTCTGCCCCTTGGAGGGCGGCAGGCCGGAGTTGTCCGGTGTCTTCGGCGGCTCCTTCAGCCGCGCCTCCAACGCCGCCAACGCCGCCACGCGCGCCGTCAGCGCCTGCACCTGCGCCCACAGCGCCAGGATCAGCGCGTCTTTCTCAGCCTCGGTCAGCGTGCTCAGATCAGGCGGCGAAACCATGCCATGGTGGAATCACGATCCGCGTCGATCGTCAACGACCTACTGGATCACGTCCCTGCCGGATGAGCAGCTACGGGATCTCGATACGAGACGGGAAAGGGCGTGCGGATGAGGGTGCGGTTTCTTGGCAGCGGCGACGCGTTCGGGAGCGGCGGGCGGTTCAACACCTGCTTCTTCGTATCGGCGTCCTCGACGACATTCCTCGTCGACTGCGGCGCCTCGTCGATGG
>DASWRT010000006.1:0-16372 GCA_036403035.1 Allostellaceae bacterium
CTCGCCACTGAGCCGAGCGCCGCACGCGCTGAGGATGGGTGGCCCCAAACATTCTGTTTTTCCATGATAGTGATTATATCCAAAAGTGTGTAATTCAAAATCGATCAGTTCTCTTGATTAGTAGTCAATAAATTTTTGTTATAGTAAGGTAAGAAATCTTTACTTCGTGAAACTCGGCATATTCAGAGCTGCATATACGGAAGTATCGGCGGTTAATGATTGATCCGACGGCTTTCGTGCCGACGGTCGATCGCTTCGGAAACGGCAAAAGGGCGGCGCGCGGGGTGGTGGCGGCGCCGTCCCATGCGCCGCAGCTGAACAGATCTGTCAGGGGTGTGGGGTCGGCTATTTCCGGATCCGGCTCACCGGCATCGGCATGACGGCTCCGGCTTGGACACCGAGATCCATTCCGAAGCCGCCGCCCGGCAGCGCGCCATGCATGCCGTTCCGGCGCGGTCGGTCATGTCCGCCGGACCCGAAGATCCGGCCCGTCCATGTTCACCGACCGCATCCGCCGGAAGCGGCGTCGAGATCGTCCGTCGCGGAGCTACTGCAATTCCCGCACGAGGCGGAACCCGTTCGCGTAATAGCGCACGCCGGCGTCGTACTTGAACCGCGCGGCGGCGTGCACGTAGTCGGAGTCCTGGTTGAACGCGCCGCCGCGCAGCACGCGCTCGCTGCAGCGATCCCTCGTCCAGGCGGAGCCGTCGCTCGGCGCACCGTTATAGGACGCGGTCCAGCAATCGGCGACCCATTCGGCGGCGTTGCCGAGCATGTTGTAGAGCCCGAACGCGTTCGGCGGGAAGGCGTCGGCCGGCGCGGTCTTCTTCCCGTCGAACTCGCTCCCGCATCCGGCGCAGTTGGCGCGGCCGCGGATCATATCCTCGCCCCACCAATAAGCGGTCTTGCTGCCGGCCCGCGCGGCATACTCCCATTCCGCCTCGCTCGGCAGCCGGTATGCATGGCCGGACTTCCGGGACAGCCACCCGGCATAGTCCGCCGCGTCCTGCCAGCTCACGCCGGTGACCGGACGAGTCCCGCGTCCCCAGCCGCGGTCATCCGGGCGAAGCTTGCATCCGCCGTCTTCCACGCAGGCGTCCCATTCCGCGAACGTGACCTCGTACTTGCCGACACCGAATGAGTGGTGGATCGCGACGTGGTGCATCGGCCGCTCGGCTGCGGTGAGGTTTCGCGCACCCATTTCGAAGCCGCCGGCCGGCACGACGACCATCTCGGGGCATAGCTCGCAGTCGCTGAACGTCGATCCGGGCCGGGTAGCGTCGGCAGCGTCGGCCGCACCGGATTTCGCGGCAGCAACGACGGAACGGGAGGTTCCCGCGACCGCCGCGACCGCCGGCGGCGGCGAGGCTTCGGTTGCGGCCGGAGCCGGCGGCTGCGTAGCCGGAGATGGCTGGGCGGCTGGAGACTGCTGGGCGACCGGAGACGGTTGGGCGTCGGTGGTCGCGCGGGCAAGTTGCTGCTGCGTCTGCTCAAGCTGCTGCTGCGCCTCGGCATAGGCGGCGCGCGCCTCCTGCGCATGCTCCTCGAACCAGGAGAATTCGCTCCGGCGATCGTCGATATCGTGTATGACCTGGGCCATGTCGCGGCGCAGTTCAGCCTCCTGCTGACGAACGGCATCGAGCTTGGCGGCCGCATCCGTCAGCTCCTGCGTGCGGCTGGCGACCTGGGCGTCGAGGTCGTCGATCGTGGATTTCGCGGCGGCGGCTTGCGGCGCGATCTTGCCGGCCGCATCCTGCAATCCGGCCAGCTGCGCCTGCTGTTCCCCGACCTCACCCTTCACCCGCGCCAGCGTCTGCTGCGCGAGCTGCAGTTCGGCCTGCGTGGACGCGAGGAGCTGGGCGACCTCGCTGCGATCGGCCATGGCCTGATTCAGGGCGGCCTGGGCGGCGTCGGCCTGCTGCTGCAGTTCTCCGGCGCGCGCCATGCTCTGCCGCTGCTGGCTCGTATCCTGTATCAGCCGCTGATTCTCGGCTTCGAGCCGCCCTTCCCGACCGCCCTCGATGACGAGGGCATACCATACGGAAATGGCCGCCAGCAGCCACCCGAGCACCGCGATCGCGATGAGAAGCATCGGACCGCGCCCTCTGACCTCGCTATGCACATCGATTGCCATGGCGCCCTCCCAGTGGTTCGTCGCCCGGCCCGCCGGGCAGGCCGCTCAGCGCATCGCCAGAGGCACGCGCTGCCTGAACTCGCGAAGCGCCGCGACGAATACGTCTGGCCTGAAGGCGCTCTCCCGCGCCGTCGCTTCCGTCATCTTCGCCAGCGCCGCCGCGGCGCTCCGGTTCTCGGCGTCGCTCGTCGCGCCGAGATCCTTCATGGCCTGCGAAAGCGCCGCGAGCGCCAGCGTGGCCTGTTCGGCGGCGGATTGTTCCGCGTACTCGTTCCGCTCGATCCCGGCCGCGATCACCGCGGCGGCGAGCGCCCGCAGATCCTCGGCGCCGAACTGGCGGCGGGCGAACGCGTCGACCAGCTGCCCGCTCAGTTCCCGCAGCTTCGTCGCCTGCTTGAGGCTCGCATCGCGTCCCTCGTACACCGAGCGCTCCAGCCCCTGCCTCGCGTCCGCCAGCGCCTTGCCGAGCGGCGGGTCGACGCGGTCGGCAAGGAACTGCAGCATCAACGCATTCGCGTCGTTGAAGATCAGGACGCCCGGACCCAGCCGAGCCGACGAGGCGCGCGGCTCCCAGCGCGGCTGGCTCATCAGGTGATGGCAAGACGCGCAGTCGAAGAACACCAGCTCCGGGAACGGTCCGGGATGGTTCCGCTGCGGGTCGAGATAGGCGCGCATCAACTCGTCGAGTTGCAGCGCCTGTCCGATGGCCCAAGTCTGGATCCCGTTCGGCCGGCCTTTGCGCTGCACGTAGTCGTCATCGACGATATAGTGGGCCGGCTGCTTGGCGGTGAAGGTGGCGAGTTCGAAGGGCATGCGCGGATGCCCGGCGCCCATGATGCGGTGGCTGGCGAACTTTCCCGCCTGGCTCCCGATGTGGCAGGAAAGGCAGAGCTTTGCACGGGCGACCGGCTCGTTCGTCGGATAGAGGCCGGCCTTGATGTTGTCCTCGTGGGTGCCGCCGGAGATATGGGTGCCGAGCCAGGGTGCGCCGCCGCCGTGGCAGGCGTCGCAACTGACGCCGCTGGCGAGATCGAACTGCCGTCCGCGCCGCCCCTCGGCAACGTTGTCGGCATGGCAGTTGAGGCACATCTCCGCCGTGCTCGCGTTCGACAGGCCGAGCTTCCGGGCGATCGCGACCGAACGCGGCGTGAGCAGCGCCTTGTAGGCCTGCGCGTGCTTGTCCTTCTCCGCCCAGACCTTCGCCTCGTTCTGCATCACGTTCGAGTTCCGGCTCGGCTCCGCCGCGCCGTGGCAGGTGCTGCCGCCGCAGGTCGTGACGCCGAGATGGACGGTATCGCCCTGCTGCGGCAGGGTCTGCGCGCCGACTCCCGTCGCCCCCCACAGCGCGACGGCTACCCCCAAGAGCGCCGCCCCGGCGATGCCGCATCGCCTGCGCCGCCATGTCGAACGGACGGGCGCGGCCGACCACGGCCGGGCCGCCGCACGTAAGACGGAACAGGCACGAAAACAGAGCCCAACAGACACGCGAGCGCCTCCCCTCGTCGTGTCCGGCGAAGCCGGATTACCCCCGAAATGTCCTTATAATTGCAATCATGCGATCAGGTTCGCGCCTGCGCAAGGGAGTTGCTCTCCCGCGCGCCTACTGGCGAACGGTGATCGTTATCTTCTTCGACATGACCGGCGGGTTGTGCAGCCGGTGCTCCTCGTCGCCCATCACCAGTTGCAGGGTGTGCTTGCCGGGCGGCAGCTCGATCCGCGCCTCGGTCTGTCCGCCCCCGAAATGCAGGTGCTTCCTGTCGGCCGGAATCGGCTCGTTCGGATCGACAGGCCCGTCGACATCGATCAGGAGATGATGGTGGCCGGTGTTCTCCTTTTTGACGCCGGCGGGAGCGACCCCCATGTTGCGCAAGCCGAACCGGCACCAGAACGGGCTTTTGACGACGTCACCGTTATTGGGCCAGACGATATAGAGATACGCGTCCTTGGCGGACGGATTCTGATCGGCACGTGCCGTGCCCGCTGCCGCCGTCAGACCGACAAGAGTCATGCCGAAACAGAACAATCGCCGCCGCATGCCTGTCCTCCCTTGCTGCCGTTCCCCCAAATTCCGAAGGCGCCGGTCGGACGAGGCCTGACTGCGCTCGGCGGCCGATCGCCGCAAGGTGCTTGGATCGTCGGGCGGAGATCGCTCCGCCGCCGCCGTCGGGGGCGATCTCGCCGCAATGGCGCAAATCGCCGCCCGTCCTCCCGGCTGACGCTAAGAGAATACGACATCTGCGGCGGAACGCTGCAATATTCCTTTATGTCGTGCGGGACCGCCCCGTGCGCGGCCGGTCGGACCCGAACGGCCGGGCGCCGAGCCGGTCAGGCGCGGAGCGCCGCTTCCAGTTCAGCGGCGAGCTGCGACGGCCGGTACGGCTTGTTGAGCGTCGCGCCAAGCACGCCGACTTCGTCGAGGACGCTGGCGGAGTAGCCGGTCGTATACAGAACCTTGATCTCCGGGCACATCGCCTTGGCACGGCGGGCCAGCGCATAGCCGCTAAGGCTGCCGGGCATCACGATATCGGTGAACAACAGGTCGACCGGCCCCTCCTTGTCCAGTATCGACAAAGCCTCCGTGCCGTCTTTTGCGCTTACAACCAAATATCCGAGATTCTCCAGCACCGAGACGGCGAGTTCTCGAACCCCCTCGTCGTCGTCGACCACGAGTATCCTCGGCATGGATTGCTGCATACCTGCAATTTGCACTGACCCGGAGGACATGTCTACTCGGAATTCGATCGGCAGATGTTGAGTTTTCCCGAACGCCACAGGTCTTCCGGTTAGTTGCGCCAGGCACATTTGCGGCAGCAATTTATTGCAAGGATCGGTCCCTGGTGCCATCGCTCTTTGGGATGGCCTGCGGCACGACCTTTCGGCAGGACGGCTTGACCCTCCCGCCTCCGTCCGGCGGCATGCCCGGCGCCGCAACCGCGGCAGATACGCGGCAAGGCGGACCGCTCCGTCTCCGCAGCGGCGGCCGGGGCCGCCGCTCGGGGTCAGTGCCGGGCGTCGGCGCCTGCGTCGGCGCGGACGAGCCGGAGCGTGTAGCCGAGATCGAGGAGGCGCTGCGCCGCATGCGCTGCCGCATCACGGGAGAGGCGGTCGACCGTGGCCTGTGTGGTCAGTCCGGAGCCGTGCGCGCGGTCGAGCCGCAACTCCTCCAGGAACGTCGCGAACCGGGTACGCAACGGCTCCTCCGGGAAGTCGGCCGGCTCGACGGTCGCAATCATCGCCAGCGCATCGCCAAGGCGTTCCTTGACCCGGCCCTCGCCGGTCGCCAGCACCTCGATCGCCTTGTTAAGCCTGTCGTGCGCCTGCGACATTCTCGTTCTCCAAGTCCGGTGATTGAAGGATGGCCGGAGGGGCCGGTGCGTCCGTCGGAGCCGAATGTTAGCCGGGCGGAGACGCGCGGCGAAGACGGCGCGGCGGCGGAAATTCTCTACTTTCGGGCGATCGGCGCGCTCAACGCTTCGGCGCCGCGGGCGAATTTTGCTGCTTCTGCTGCCGGAAGAGGTCGTTGATTCGGGCGATCGTCTCGTTGACCCGCATCGTCATGAGCTGCCGGGCGTCGTGCGCCAGGGCGAACGACTCGTCGGTGCAGTCGAGATCGCGGCCGCGTTTCATGCCGTTGTCGAAGCCGGTCGCGGCGATGTCCTTCAGCGAAACCTTCGTTCGCGCCTCTCGCTGGAGCGTCTGGCCGCTCTTCAGCAGGTTGTCCCGCATTTCGGCAACGACCTTCGGAGCTGTCTTGCAGCGCCGTTCCAGCTCGGCGGTAAGGCCGTACGCATCCGCCAATGTCTTGAAGTAGCCTGCAAGCTTGTCCTGTTCCGTCTCTATCGGCGTTTTGGCGCTCTCGGCCGCCACTGCCGCGGGTGCGGGTGCGGCGCCCTGGCATGTCAGCGCGACGGCAGCGGCCACGGCGGCGAGGATCGGGCGGCAATGCCGGCGGACGGGAAGGATCGAACGGTTCATGGCAACTCCGGCATAACAGAAGGGCGGGTTTTCCCCAAAAATCAGCGCCGAGGCAAGGTACAATGAACGGAAGCCCCGCGTCGGGCCCGTCGGCGGGAGTTTTGCCGCAATCCGTCGTTGACGGCATCGGAACCGGCAGCCCTGTGGTGAAGTCCATGACCGACGTCGAACGCTATCCGCTGGCCGGCGGGCTTCGTGCCGAGCATGCGGACGCGCTCAGCCTGCCCTGCCTCGTCGTTACCACCGTCCCTGCGAGCGGTGCGCCGAGCGGGCACGCCAGCTTCGTCACGCATTGCTGGCGGGAAGCCGACGGGCGGTTCGCCTGGCAGGATGTGTACCACGATGCGGCCGACCTCGCGGCGGCGCTCGACTGGGCGCGACGCTACGCCGACGCGAACGGCATCGCGACGATCTACGCCGACGAGAATGCCGAGGGCGGCTTCCGAGCGATGCTCTGATCCGGCCCGGCCCGCGGAGCCGTCGTCCATCCGCATTCGCGCCATAATTCGTCGCCATCGTTCCGCGCGATCATGCACCCGCGCAAAGCTCGTACCGCGTGTGCCGGCCGCGAGCCGACCGCTCTTCCTTTCCGGAGTCTCCCGACGTGACGACAAGTGCCATTTCGCTGCATCTCCCCCAGGATGTAAGGGCCGTCCTCTCGGCGTGGGCGGAGGCGGACGGCTCGACGGTGACCGGCAAGGTAGAGCAGATCGTCACAGCCGCCGTGCAGCAGGCGCGCGGGCGGGTCGAACGCGAACTCGTCGAGGCGCGGGATGCGCTGGAGGCGACAGCGTCGCTGCTGCCGATGCTGTTGCGGAAAGGACCGAACGAGGTGCTCGTTCCCGGCGACCTGCCGGCGCGAGGCAGCGGCGGCGGCATCCTCGCCGCCGAGATCCTCGATTCGCTCGGCGATGCCGCCGACCTTCCCCGCGTGCAGGCCGCGATCAATGATGCCGCCGCCCGGTATCAGCGCGCGGCGAAGGCGTTCGCCGCGTTCGCCGCACTTCCACCGGCGACGCCCAACGGGCTTCCTTCCGGCGCTGCCGCAATGGCGGTGGCTGCGGTGGCCCCCGCCCCCGTCTGGACTCAGCCGCCGGCCGTCCCGGCGGCGGTCGCAAGCGTCCGGGCGCCGGAGCCGTTCGATGGCGACCGGGAGCCGCTGCTGATCCCCGACACCGCCGGTCCGGCGCTCCGCGGCGAGCGCCTGGACCCGCTCGTCGACCCGAACGGGCGCGGCGGCGGCGGCGAGCCCGAGTTCCGCGACGTCCGCAAGCGTCCGCTCCGCCTGTTCGTGAAGGGCGGGAACGGCGGCGGGCTGTCGCAGCCCTGACGAGGGAGCGGTGCGGGACAGCTTCATCGCGGTGACTGGTATCGGCGATCGATGATTCTTCCGGACGTGCTCGACCACGGGCTCGATCTCGTGCTCTGCGGCACCGCGCCCAGCCGCGCCTCGAAGGAGGCCGCCGCCTACTACGCGCATCCGGGCAATCTGTTCTGGCGCACGCTGTTCGAGACCGGGCTGACGCCGGTGCTGCTCCGCCCGGCGCAGTATCGCGAGGTGCTACGCTACCGGATCGGCCTCACCGACCTGTGCAAGTACGAGTTCGGCAGCGACGCCGAGTTGAGCCGGGATGCGTTCGACGCCGACTCGTTGCGCAGCAAGATCGAGCTGTACCGTCCTGCCGCGATCGCCTTCGACAGCAAGACCGCGGCCCGCGGGTTCCTCGGCCGGCGCGATGTCGGCTACGGCGCCCAGCCGGAGCGGATCGGCGACGGCATCAGCGTCTTCGTCGTGCCGTCGCCGTCCGGCCGCGCCCGCAGCTACTGGGATGTTGCGCCCTGGCACGAGATCGGTGCATTCGTAGCCGAGCGGCGGCGCCTTCGTTCCGGCCGCGCGCCGCGATCTCCGGCCGGCGAGGAGCACACGCCATGAAGGCGAGGATCAAATGGGTGCAGGACGTCATGTTCGTCGGCGAGTCCGGCAGCGGACATGCCGTCGTGATGGACGGTTCGCCCGATTTCGGCGGCCGCAACCTGGGCGTGCGGCCGATGGAGATGCTGCTCCTCGGCCTCGGCGGCTGCACCGCGTTCGACGTCGTGCACATCCTGCGCAAGGGGCGCGATCCGGTCGAAGACTGCGTCGTCGAGATCGAGGCGGCGCGTGCCGAAACCGACCCGAAGATCTTCACCCGGATTCATCTTCGGTTCGTCGTCACCGGCCGCGGCCTCGCCCGCGCCAAGGTTGAGCGGGCGGTGCAGCTCTCGACCGAGAAGTACTGTTCGGCAACCGCAATGCTTGCCCGAGTCGCCGAAATCACGCATGAAATCGCGGTGCGTGATGAAGCATGAACGTTAAATCAAGTGAAAAGTTAACTTGCGCAACCAGTCCAGATGGTCATGTTTAATGGATGTTAACGTCCGTTCGGACAGGCGCATTCATCCGTCTGCCCGTAGATGGCCTGGGTAGGAGTTGAAATGCGCGTTCTGATCGTCGAGGACGACGCCGGTACGGCGAAGTCCCTGGAGTTGATGCTTAGATCCGAGGGGTTCGTCGTGGATCTCTCCGATGTCGGCGAGGACGCGCTGGAGATCGGCAAGCTTTACGACCACGACATCATCCTCCTCGACCTGATGCTGCCGGACATCGACGGGTACGAGGTGCTTCGGCGACTCCGCCTGTCGAAGGTGCGGACGCCGGTGCTGATCCTTTCCGGCCTCGGCGGCGTCGACGACCGGATCAAGGCGCTCGGCTACGGCGCCGACGACTTCCTGACGAAGCCGTTCGATAAGCGCGAGTTGATCGCGCGCATCCGCGCCATCGTAAGGCGCTCGAAGGGGCATGACCGCTCGGCGATCGAGATCGGCGACCTCACGGTCGACCTTGAGCAGAAAACCGTCGAGGTCGACCGGCAGCGGATCCCGCTGACGGCCAAGGAGTTCGGCATTCTGGAGCTGATGGCGCTGCGCAAGGGCACCGTCGTGACCAAGGAGGCGTTCCTGAACCACCTCTACGGCGGCATGGACGAGCCGGAGCCGAAGATCGTCGACGTCTTCATCTGCAAGCTCCGCAAGAAGCTGCAGGACGCCACCGGCAAGAACTATGTCCAGACGATCTGGGGCCGCGGCTACAAGGTCGCCGATCCGGCGGAGCAAGGCCAGGATCAGGTTGCCCAATAGCGGCAGCGGCTGCTAAGGGCTCATCAGGGAACAAATTCTTACCGCAGAGGACGCAGGGAACCGCAGAGGACGCAGAGATACGATTCCTCTCGTGCGGAACGCGCGCAGCAAATCGCTCTGCGATCCTCCGCGCTTTCTGCGGTGAGAGGAGCTTCTATTTCCTCTCGGCCCTGACCGGCCTGCCCTGCCCTACTCGGCCGCCATCGCGGCGGCCCGCAGCAGCGCCGGCAGCCAGACCGTCACGGTGGTTCCGGCGCCGGGCGCACTGGCGATGTCCAGCGTCCCGCCATGCAGCTCGACGAGGCATTTGGTCAACGGCAGGCCGAGGCCGGTGCCTTCGTACTTCCGCGCAAGCGAGCCGTCGAGCTGCCGGAACGGCTGCATCGCGATCTCGATCTCGTCGGGACGCATGCCGATTCCGCTGTCGCGGACGCGGATCTCGGTCCCGTCGGGTCCGCTCGACACCGCGACGCAGACCTGACCGTCGGCATTGGTGAACTTCACGGCGTTCGAAAGCAGGTTCAGCAGGATCTGCTTCAGCCTGATCTCGTCGGCGACGATCGGCGGCAGGTCGGCCGGCGTGTCGCAGACCACCGCGACCTGCCCTTCGCGCGCCCGGCCCGCGACGGTGTCGATGCAGACGCGGATCAGCGCGGCGAGGTCGACGAAGTCGAGCGCCAGCTCCAGCCGCCCCGCCTCGACCTTCGAGATGTCCAGGATATCGTTGACCAGCGCCAGCAGATGTTCCCCGCTGCGGTGGATGTCGGCGACGTACCCGGCGTAGCGCTGGTTCTCGACCACGCCGAACATCCCTTCGCGCATGATTTGCGAGAAGCCGATGATTGCGTTGAGCGGCGTGCGCAGCTCGTGGCTCATGTTGGCGAGGAACTCGGACTTCGTCCGGTTAGCGGACTCGGCCTCTTCCAGCGCGGCGATGGCCTGCCCGCGCGCGGTCTCCGCCTGATCGCGGGCGGCAACCGCCTGCTCGCGGGCTGCAAGCGCCACCTCTTTCGCCGCCATCAGCTCCCGCTCGCGCGTCCGCAGGGCGCGCGACATGCCGTTGAACGCACCCGCGAGCTGGCGGATCTCGGCGTTGCCCGACAGCTCCTCGACATGCGCGGCGATGTCGCCTTGCTGCCATCGCGTCGCCGTCGCGACGAGCGCATCGATCGGCTGCTTGATGAAGCGGCGTCCCATCCACCACGTCGCAAACCAGACGAGCAGCAGCCCGAGCGCGACGATCGCGCCCTCCCGGCCCCTCATTTCCGTGATCTCGGAAAGCAAGGAGCCCTTCGGCATGCCGACGCCGATGAAGAATGAATTTGCCGCCGTCGCTGCCGGCGGAACGAAACCGACGATCAGGGCAGCGCCGCCGTCTCCGGCGATCTCCCGGATCCCGGCGGCCGGCGCCTCGATCTGCGACAGCAGGCGGGCCGGCGGCAGCGCCTGTCCGGTCTGCTCGCCGCTCCTCCAGGTCGCGGCGAGGACGAGCCCGTGGCGATCGGCGATGACGGCCGTGGCCTTCGCCGACATCGGCTTCTCGATCAGCAGCCGGTCGAAATCGCCGGGGTCGAGCATCACCGCGACGACGCCGGTCACCGTGCCCGTATCGTCGCGCAGCGCCTGGGCAATCGGGACGGCGCGGCGGCCGGCGGCGTCAACCGCCGTCGTCCCGACGACGGCGCCGTCACCGGCGAGCGCGTTGCGGAACCAGCCGGCATCGGCGTCAGCGGCAGCCGGAACGCCGTCGTCCGCACAGGCGGCGCGGCCTTCACGATCGTAGGCGGCGATCGTCGGATAACCGGGAAAGCGGGCCGCAAGGCGCCGCATCAGACCGGCGCAGGACGCCTTGTCGAGCCGGCGGACCTCCGGCATTTCGGCGAGCGACAGCACGAGCTGCTTGCCGTTGTCGACAATCCGCTCGACCCCGGCCGCGAGCAGGCGCGCGTCGCTCAGCACGGCGGCGCGGCTCTCCGACTCCCGCAACCGGCTGTTGTCGGCGGCATCGTGGATCAGCGCGGCCACGCACGGAGCGACGGCCAGAGCCATCAACAGGAGGAGGCGGGTCAGCAACGTCACGGCGAGATCCGATAAGTTGTACAACCATCGGAAAAAATGCTTAACGGATCATGAATGGGAACCATGGCGGGAACATGTGGCGAGAAGTTCCCGCACCGGCTTAGCGGCTTGTCGCAAGTCTCTTGGTCGCCGGCAGCGCAGCCGAGATGAACGTCTCGCCTGCCGTACGCTGACGGTAGCGCCGTCCCGCCTCCGTCACGCCACTTGGCGGCGCTGTCCGGACTCCTCCCGGCCGTTCGCCGGTTGTGGCTGGCACGGAACGAATGCGGCGTCGGCATTGCGGAAGGCATCGCCTCTCCGGCGATGCTTCCGCAGGCCGACCGCAAGGCTCGTCAAGGTCAACGTATCGCAGGCGAGGCCGAACGCCGAGCCCATCAGCAGATTGTGCCCGACCCATGCCGTGGAACTGCCGAAGAATGCGTACCGCATGCGCTGCCCGTCCCGCAGCAGCCGGCCGAAGGTCGCGAACAGCAGCCCGACAGTAGCGCAGACCGACGGAACGCCATGCCACGTCGCCCAGGTCAACCATCCGGCGACCGCGACGGTGAGCGCGAAAATCGTGACGAGCACGGCGTGACGGACTCTCCATGTCGCGGCGAGCGCTTGGACCAGCGACACCGCGCACATGACGGCGCCGGTGCCCGATCCGAGCAGCAGGAAGTGCAGGCAGAACGACGCCGCGCCGACCGACTGGCAGAGCAGGATCGCACGGCGGCCGCCGAGGAAGGGCCAGGCGCAGCCGAGCGTCACGGCGGCGGCGCCGCACAGATTCGCCAGGGTCAACGGCGACCCGTCGGCGGCGGCGGCGGCCCGCGAGGCCAGGACGGCGACGATGTGCGCCGGAAGGTGCAATGGGAAAACCAGCAATATACCTA
Source organism: Allostellaceae bacterium (assembly GCA_036403035.1). Classification (GTDB taxonomy): domain Bacteria; phylum Pseudomonadota; class Alphaproteobacteria; order ATCC43930; family CGMCC-115725; genus DASWRT01. The sequence goes on from DASWRT010000006.1 coordinate 12,241, forward strand.
CCCGTTCTGTCAGCCGCCGGGGGATGCCGGCGGCGGAGCGGGTGGTAAGCCGTTATGGTGAACCGCGTGTTAATGCCGCCGCCGCGCGGCGGCAGGGCACCTATGCAGACGGTAGGCAGGACGGGCGCGCTCCGCCGTTATCGGCAGTCCGTCAGCCTTTCGAGAAGTCCGGCCCTGCGGCACAACGGATCAATGCTCGCTGGCGAGCGCGCGCGTGATCGCCGCCAGGGCCTCAAGGTGGCGTTCGTCCATCTGCGCGGCGTTGCGGGCGATCTCCAGCGCCATGCGCTGCCGCACGTCGGTCGGCATCTCGGTTTCGCCGAGCCCTTCGAAGAAGTAGGAGGGCTCCGTATTGAGCGCCTTCGCGATCTCGACGAGGCGTCCGGCGGTGACGCGGTTGATCGCGCGCTCGTACTTATGCAACTGCTGGTAGGTGATCCCGACCCGGTCCGCCAACTCCTGCTGGGTAATGCCAAGCATCACCCGGCGCTCGCGGATGCGCGCTGCCACGTGGCGATCAACGTCGATCGCCCGCTTTGCGACGGTCGGCGGCATGTTCGTGAACCCTCCCTCGGCGGCACCGGAGAGTTGAACGTTCCAACCCCGCAACGGTTCAGGCGATCACGTCAGAACCGTCTTGTCTGGCCGTGACTTTCTTGCGGCGCACCATGCCGCTGCCGCGATAGCGGCAGCAGCAACCGCTCAGTGCGTCGTATCGAGCGCCCGCGTGAGAGTATGGAGCGTGTGCAGGTGCGGCATCGGAACCGGCGCCGATGCTGGCGCATCGGAAGATACCGGCAGCATCGCCGGCAGTTCGACCGGGCAGGGGTGCAACGCCGGGGACTGCAACTCGGCGTCTATGCCCTGGAACAGATCCTCGATCGTGACGCCGAGGATGCGAGCGACCTCGAGCAGCCGGCCGGCCGAGAGGCGTTTTGCGCCATGCTCGTAGCCGTCGATCTGCCGATCGGTGCACCCCAGCATGTGGGCGACCTCGCGCTGGGTCAAACCTGCCATGATTCGCAGCGTGCGCAGGCGGATGCCGACGTGACGGTCGATTGCGGCGGCCTTGGTGTTTCGCTCGGTCAAGGTTCTATCCGTGCGGTACGGTTCGTTTCCCGAGTGCATAACAGGACATGGTAAACGAATGATGGACGCCGCCGCGCCCGCACCCGTCGAACGCTGTCCGTCCTCCCGTCGCCCTATTTCGCGCTGGAGGCACGCCCGGCCGCAATGGTAGGACGAAGGCCGTGCAACCCGAACGAAAGATCCGCCCCGACATGCCGCATGCCGACGATGCCCGGCGGCTCACCCGGCGCCGTGTCGCCCTCGCCCTGCTGACCGTCGTGCTGGCCGCCGGCTGCGCGAGCAAATGGGCGGGCGCGCCGACGGCTCAGGAAACCGTCGAAGGCCGCCTCGTCACCGTGCAGTACGCCAAGACGGATGGCGGGTACGATGTCCGCGCGACGATGAGCCCCTTCCTTGCTCCGGATCCGACCTACGACCCGGACCGTCTCGAAGCCGGCGCCGATCGGGCCATGGGCAAGGTCTGCGGCTCGATCCGTCCGAACAAGGACAATGCTCATCTAAGCTATTCGACGTATACCGCCCGGTATCGCTGCTGAGCATCGTCCCCCTCGGCGGACATCGCCCGGGGGGAAGGGCTGACGGCGGCGGCGGGCTCGCGTAGCATCCTGCACGACGGACTGTCTCGGATGCTTTCCGGAGTGCGCGCTGATGGCTGATCCTCGTCCGGCCGACGGAAACCCCTCCCCTCTCCTCTTCATGGAGGCGCTGTCCGGCTATCACCGGACCGCCGCGATCAAGGCTGCCGTCGACCTCGACGTGTTCACCGCGATCGGCAGCGGCAGCCGGACGGCCGATGCGCTGGCGGTACGCTGCGGCGCGGCCGAGCGCGGCGTCCGCATCCTCGCCGACTACCTCGTCGTCGCAGGCTTCCTGACGAAGGACAGCGACGGCTACGGCCTCACTGCGGACAGCGCCGCATTCCTCGACCGGCGCTCGCCGGCCTGCATCGCGGACACCGTCACCTTCCTCGCCTCGCCGGAAATGCTCGACATTTTCCTGCACGATCCGGCCGCCTATGTCCGGCATGGCGGCTCGACCGCGGCCGACGGCGGGACGGTCGCGCCGGAGAACCCCGTCTGGGTCAAGTTCGCACGCGCCATGGCGCCGATGATGGCGATGCCGGCGGAGCTGCTTGCCGACCGGCTCACCGCCGAGGCACCGGCGCCGAGGCTGCGGATCCTCGACATTGCCGCGGGGCACGGCCTGTTCGGCATTGCTCTCGCCAGACGCAACCCGCACGCCGAGATCACCGCCCTCGACTGGCCCGCGGTGCTTGAGGTCGCGGCCGGGAACGCCGCGGCGGCCGGGCTCGCCGACCGCTTCGACCGCCTCCCCGGCAGCGCCTTCGACACGGATCTCGGCGGCGGCTACGACCTCGTCCTGCTGACGAACTTCCTGCATCATTTCGACCGGGCCACGTGCGTCGGGCTGCTGCGCCGGGTACGCGCGGCGCTCGCGCCCGGCGGCCGTGCCGCGATCCTGGAGTTCGCGCCCGACGACGACCGCATCGCGCCGCCCATGCCGGCGATGTTCGCCTTCACGATGCTGGCGACGACCACGCATGGCGACGCCTATACCTGCGCCGAACTCGCCGCGATGCTCGCCGCTGCCGGATTCGCCCGCAGCGAATGGCACGACCTGCCGCCGTCGATGCAGCGCGTGATCGTCGGACACGTCTAATGGTTTGGCGCCGCCGGACGCTGGCCGCGATGGCCGCCCTCGCCGCCGCCGCCGCCGCGCTCGGCGGTTGCACCGGCACCGGCAACAGCTGGAACCCGGTCGGCCGCAGCCTGGGCTGGTTCAATTTCCTCAACGGCACCGATATGCGCCGCGACTGCGGTCCCGGCGCCCCGGAACGTGTGCGGTTCGTCTACAACGCGCGCTGGGGCGAACAGGTGCGGATTTACGAACTGTTGCCGCCTGCCAATCCCGGCGGCCCGCCGATTCTCGGCAGCCGCGTCATCTTTCCGGAAAACCTCCTCAATTTCAGGCTCGACGACCCGCTGGCGCCGTGGGCCGGCAAGCGGGGCAGCATCCCGCTGTCGCCCGCCGACGTCGCCGCGATCGACCGCGCGCTCGACGACAGCGGCTTCGACGCTCCCGCTCCCGCCGGTCTCAACCTGCCATCAGACGGCTTCTACTGGGTCGTCGCCGCGTGCCGCGGCGGACAGTTCCACTTCAACGCCTGGGTCTACCCGTCAGAGCGGTTCGCCGCGCTGCGCTTCCCGGAGGAGCTGTTCCGGCGCGACCGCACCGGCGTCGCCGTGAGACCGCCCGATCCGAACGCGCCGACGCGGATTCAAGCGTACCAGGGCGGCCGGAACTCCGCCGCCTATAGCGGCATGGGGCCGTCGATCTTCGACCTGGAAGTCGGCGAGAACGGCCTCAAGAACATCCTTTCGGTGTTCTGAGGCCGCGCCTCGCGGACGGGCGGGGGACGGTCAGAGCACTTCGTAGACTTCGTAGATCGGTCCTTCCGGCCGGCGGCTCCCGGTGGCGACGGCGGCGATGTTGTTGAGCCAGGCATACGTCTGGGAGCCGGTCTCGAAGGCCACCATCGCCCTGAAGTAATAGCTGGACGGATCGACCGCCTCGCCGCGGTTCACCCGCTCGATGATCTCCGCCGGGCCGTGCCGGATACCGCGATAGGTCATGCCGACGAGCGCGCCGTCCTGCGTCTTCAGGACGAGCCGGACGTCGAGGTGAAGCGCGCCGTCCGGCTTCACCATGATCCAGTCGCTGCCGCCCGGCTCGACGGTCCCGCGCAGCCGTTCTCCTTCGAAGCTGCCGCCCAGCACGGCGACGACGCGGCGTTCGCCGGCCGGCGTCCGCCCGAGCGGCTGCGCCGGGGCGACGGTCAGGGTCAAGGTGAAGAGCGGCTGGGTGCGAACTGTCATGGCGGCGGAACTCCGGTCGATGAAGAATCGCAAGTTGTCGATTTCGACGTTAGCAGCGCCGGCTGGGGGTCGCCAGGGGCTGCCGGAATGCCGATTGCACCTTGGCGGCGTTTAACGTTCGACCGGCTGGAGGAACGATTCCCTCC
>DASWRT010000007.1:0-20008 GCA_036403035.1 Allostellaceae bacterium
CGGAGGAGCTGGAAAGCGAGGCGGCCGGCACGGACGTCGAGGGGGAAGAGGCTACGGAACCCGGCGCGGCAACCGGGACGGCCGGCCGCCCCTACCGGGTGCAGCGATGACCGGCGGCGACCGCGACATCCGAACGGCCGACATCGTCCGGGCCGCGGCCGCAATGATCGCCGGCAGTAGCAGCGCGCCGGGAGAAAGCGGCCGCACCGCCGCAGCCGCCGCCGAACGGCGGGCACGGCTCCAGGCAGAGCGGCTGGAGCGGGACGGCGCGCCGGACGCCGCGGCGCTGTGGCGGCGGGTTGTCGAGGAGATCCGCCGGCAGGCCGATTCGCATCCGCCGGACGGTTGCGACGGCGGCGGCACGCGGTAACGGTCTTCCGCCCTACCCTGCCCCGTGCCGCCAGTCCACATTCCACAGGTTTGCTTCATGACCCCACAGCGCGCGAAACGGATCATCCGCCTCCTCGGATGGAGCCTGAGCGACTTCATCGCCGAGCTGAACCGCGTCGGCGGCACCGCCTATAGGCACGGCGACGTGTGGAAGTGGTTCAGCGGCGTCCGCAGCGTGCCGCTCGGCGTCGCGATCTTCCTGCGCCTCACGGCGCGCATCGCCGTCCTCGAACGCCGGTACCGCGGAAAACGGAGCGCCTGCGCTGCACGCAACATCCGGCGGAAACCCACCGGGGGCGGCGCGGCAGAGTAAGAGCGATCTCAAGACGTCCGGATCGGATCACTTTCTGGTTTGGAGAGATGTCACGCGGGTTCCCCCACCCCGGCCCTCCCCGCAAGGGGGGAGGGAGAAAAGCTGAACGGCATCAAAGCCCTCCCCCTTCACGGGGAAGGGTTGGGCGGGGGAACCCGGCGTAATGCCGATTTCCGTTTTCCGAACTCGATCGCAATCCGGCTGACGGCCGCGGCCCCCGCGGCGGAAAGCGCGCAACCAGCGAGTGCGGGCGCCCGCAATAAACCTCCCTCTTCCAAGGCGATATATCAGCATATAACATTGCGGCGTGTTTCGGCCGGGCCCCTCGCGTCCGCCCGCCGACGGAGTCCGCGAGCATGTCGTCCAGCAACCCGGAATCCACCACCCGACCCGCGTCGGCAGCGGCGGCGGTGCCGCCGCGCCGGAGGACGATTCTCGTGGTCGACGACGACGCCGCGTGCTGCCGCGTCCTGGCGGAGATGCTGCGGGATGCCGGGTACGACACGATCGAAGCGTGCGATTTCACCTTGGCGCTCGATGTGCTGGACGATACGAGCCAGACCATCGACCTGCTGCTGACCGACGTGAAGATGCCGGTGCACGGATTCGCGCTGGCGCGGATGGCGCACCAGCGCCGGCCGCTGCTCCGGATCCTGTACGTCACCGGGTACCCGGACCTCGCCCAGGAGGAAACGCCGGAGCCCGGCAGCAAGCTGCTCCTGAAGCCGATCCGGCAGGACACGCTGGCAGCGGCGGTGGACGCCTCGCTTACGGCGGTGGCGTGACAGAAACCTTCAGGGCCTGATCTCGACCGGCGTGCCGTCGTCGACGCGGGCCCAGATCTCCTCGATCGCGACGCTGCCGACGGCGATGCAGCCGTCCGTCCAGTCGCGGAAGAAGCGCACCGGGTCGAAGCGGCCGTAGCGGTTCGGCATGCCGTGAATGTACATGTGGTCGCCGGGGTTGAAGCCGGCGGCGCGGGCGCGGGCGCGATCCTGCTCGTTCGGATAGGAGAGGTGCAGCGAGCGGTGATAGGCGCTGCGCGGGTTCCGTCCGTCGACGACATAAAGCCCCTCGGGCGTGCGGCCGTCGCCGCGCCGCAGCTTGGGGCCCTGCGGATGCGAACCGAGCGCGATCTGGAAGCTGCGCAGCACCGCGGCGCCGCGCATCAGCCGCAACTCGCGCTGCGATTTCAGCACGACGACGCGGTCGGCCTTGAGAAGCTCCTCGCCCGCGGCGCCCGGGGCCGCGGACAGGAACAGAAGCATCGTCAGCGCGACGACGGCAAGCGCAGACGCGGTCAGCGTCAGCGGTCTGCGCCAGCGCGGCAGCGGCGATCGGGAAGCGGCCAATGTACGTCTCTCGCGGAGGGCGGCGGCAGCGGAGTAATACCAACGGCCGTTGAGCTTGACTCATCGGCCGTTGGTTGAGCCCGTGCGGCGTCTGAGCAAAACCCGCTCGGCATCGGTCAACGACCGAGGCCGACGGTATAAGAGCCTCAACCTTTGCCGCGCCGGCCGGTGGCGGTCAAGGCCGCGACAGCGCGATTTCGCCCTCGACATCGGTGACGCCCGGCGCCGACCACGCCGCGCGCTCGGCGATCACGCCGATGTGGGACGGATCGAGGGCCGGATTCCAGGCAAGCTCCTCGTCCACGTCCTGCTTGAGTACCGCATCGCTCTTCATGACGTTCCTCCCTCGCCGGTAATGACGGAGGTCAGGACATCACTTCCGAGGGCGCGCCTCCTCGACGTGAATCAGACGCACGGCGGGAGAGGAGGGGCGGGGAGCGGACAGCAAAAAGCCGCGTGGCGCGGCTCGGAGGGTCCGGGTCGGACCGGCGCTGCGCCCCCGCGCCGGCGAAAGGCGGCGGGGGCACGCGCTTTCAGGACAGGCGGGTCAGGCCGCCGCTTCGGCGCCTTCGACGCCCTTGCGGGCGGCGGCCTTCTCGATGCGGCGCTTCAGCCGGCGCGCCTCGGCCGGGAGCTTGCGGTCCGGCGTGCCGAGCAGGAAGGCGTCGAGACCGCCATTGTGCTCGATCGTGCGGATCGCGTTGGCCGACAGGCGCAGCCGCACCGGCATGTTCAGCACGTCGGACAGCAGCGCCGTGACCTGCAGGTTCGGCAAGAACCGGCGCTTGGTCTTGTTGTTGGCGTGGCTGACGTTGTTGCCGACCTGCACGCCCTTGCCCGTGATCGAGCACCTTCTCGCCATGACAAACCCCGAAACAAAGGAATTTCGCCCGCGGACGCCGCCGGGGCGTCGCGAAAGGCCGCTTTCTAGGGCAGAGGCGGTGGTCGCGTCAAGCGGAGCCGTGCCGACGCGTGCCCTTCTCAATATCCCTCTCCCCGCTGGGGCGAGGGGAAGCGGCAGCCGGCAGGAACCGGCTCAGGAGGTCGCGGGCGGCGGCGCCCGGGGTCGTCTCGCCGTGCATCACCCGCGCCTCGGCATCGGGCAGGCGGCCGGCGATCTCGGGATGCTCGCGGAAGGCGTCGAGCAGGGTCTCGCCCAGTTCGGCCCAGAGGGCGGTGCGCGCCTGCTCGGCGCGGCGGCGGTCGCGGGCGCCGGAGCCGAGCAGGGCGTCGCGGTGCCGCTCGACCGTCCGCCACACCTCGGCGATCCCCGTGCCGGTCATCGCGGAGGCCGCCATCACCTCGGTCGTCCAGTCCGGCGTCAGGCGGCGCAGCAAGCGCAGCGCGCTGCGGTAGTCGGCGACGGCCTGGCGCGCGGCCGTCGCGAAATCGCCGTCCGCCTTGTTGACGACGATCAGGTCGGCGATCTCGACGATGCCCTTCTTGATGCCTTGCAGCTCGTCGCCGCCGCCCGGCAGCAGCAGCAGCAGGAACATGTCGACCATGTCGGCCACCGCGGTCTCGGACTGGCCGACGCCCACCGTCTCGATCACGATCACGTCGAAGCCGGCCGCCTCGCAGAGCAGCATCACCTCGCGCGTCCGCCGCGCGACGCCGCCCAGCGTGGCGCCGGCCGGGGAGGGGCGGATATAGGCGGAGCGGTGCCGCGACAGCTCGGTCATCCGCGTCTTGTCGCCGAGGATCGAGCCGCCGCCGCGCTTCGAGGACGGATCGATCGCCAGCACCGCGACGCGGTGCCCCTCGCCGATCACGTGCAGCCCGAAGGCTTCGATGAAGGTCGACTTGCCGACGCCGGGCACGCCGGAGATGCCGATGCGGACGCTGTCGCCGGCAGCCGGCAGCAGAATTTCCACTAGCGCCTCGGCCGAGCGCCGGTGGTCGGGGCGCGTCGACTCCACGAGGGTGATGGCGCGGGCGAGCGCGCGGCGGCTGCCGGCGCGAACCGCCTCCGCCAGCGCCGCCGTCGTTTCATCGTCCGAGAGCTGCGTCATGCCGCCGGAGATAGCAGATCGGCGCCGCGGAAGGTACGGGGGCGGAAGGAGGGCAGGGGGCGTTTCAGGCGCGCCGGCCGGCTGCCTCGCCGTGGCGACGCGCACGGCGCGTGCAACGGGCTGCCGTCTCCTTCAGCACTTCATCGACAACCGTCAGCAGCGAGTCGACCATAAAGGGCTTGAGGATATAGCGATGGCCGGACCGCTCGACCATCTCGAAATGCCCGTGGTCGGCGGTGGTGAGGATGACGCCGCACCCTGCATCCGCGGCATGCTTCGCCAACGCGAACCCGTCCTCGCCGTTGCGCAGCGAGACGTCAATCAAGACCACATCGAAATCGGCGTTCTCCAGCGCCTCGCGCATCGCCGAGCCCTCGGCGACGAGGGTGAAGCGATAACCGGCGCCGTCGAAAACGTCCCCCAACAGCAAACGGATGCCGTCATGGTCTTCCACGATGAGAACTTTGCAAATCCGCGGCATCGCCAACCTCTCGCGGCAATGGGCATCGACGCGCTGCGACCCTCTATCTCTGGTCTTCGGAAGCTGAACCGGTTCGAGGACAAACCGGGAGTAGATCTGTGGTCGCGCAGGAAACACCGTCGCGACCATTTGGTTTCACGCCGCAACGAAGATTTTCGACCGGCCCGGAACCGGAGCGGAAACGCCGCCGCTACTCCGCCACCATCTCGGGAGCCGCCGCCGCCGCGGCCTGGAGCGCCGCCGCGTGCTCCGCCGCCTCCTGCTGCCGCGCCCACATCGCGGCGTAGGCGCCGCCGCGGGCGAGCAGGTCGGGATGGCGCCCGCGCTCGACGATGCGGCCGCCGTCGAGCACCAGGATCTCGTCGGCGTCGACGACGGTGGAGAGGCGGTGCGCGACGACCAGCGTGGTGCGGTCGGCCGAGACCTCGTCGAGGCTCGCCTGGATCTCGCGCTCGGTCTTCGTGTCGAGCGCCGAGGTCGCCTCGTCGAAGACCAGGATGCGCGGCGCCTTCAGGATCACCCGCGCGATCGCGACGCGCTGCTTCTCGCCGCCGGAGAGCTTCAGCCCGCGCTCGCCGACCTTGGCGTCGTAGCCGTCGGGGAGCGCCGCGATGAAGTCGTGGATGCGGGCGAGGTGGGCGGCGCGCTCGATCTCCGCCTGCGTCGCCTCCGGCCGGCCGTAGGCGATGTTGTAGCGGATGGTGTCGTTGAACAGCACCGTGTCCTGCGGCACGACGCCGATCGCGCGGCGCAGGCTGTCCTGCGTCACGTCGCGCAGATCCTGCCCATCGATGCGGATCGCACCGGAATCCACGTCGTAGAAGCGGAAGAGCAGGCGCGCGATCGTCGACTTGCCGCTGCCGCTCGGACCGACGATCGCGACGGTGCGGCCCGGCGGCACCTCGAACGAGACGCCGTGCAGGATGCCGCGGCGCGGATCGTAGCCGAACTGCACGCCGTCGAAGACGATCCCCGCGCCGCCGACCGCGCGGAGCGGCTGCGCGCCGGGCTTGTCCTGGATCTCGGCGTTCACGTCGAGCAGCGCGAACATCTTCTCCAGATCGGTCAGCGACTGCTTGATGTTGCGGTAGACCATGCCGAGCACGTTGAGCGGCATGTAGAGCTGGATCATGTAGGTGTTGACCAGCACGAAGTCGCCGACGGTCATCGTGCCGGAGACGACGCCGCGCCCGGCCAGCAGCATCACCGCGATGAGGCCGCAGGCGATGATCGCGCCCTGCCCCACGTTCAGCATCGACAGCGTCGTCTGGCTCTTCACGGCCGCGCGCTCGTAGGCGCGCAGCGCGACGTCGAAGCGCCGCGCCTCGTGCTCCTCGTTGGCGAAGTACTTGACCGTCTCGAAGTTGAGCAGGCTGTCGACCGCCTTCGTGTTGGCCTCGCTGTCGCGCTCGTTCATCTCGCGGCGGAACTTCACCCGCCAGTCGGTGACGCCGATCGTGTAGGCGACGTAGACGACGATCGTGCACAACGTCACCAGCGCGATCGCCGCGTCGTAGAGGTGCCAGAGCACGCCGCAGACGAACAGGATCTCCAGCCATGTCGGGACGACGTTGAACAGCAGGAAGGAAAGCAGGAACTCGATGCTGCGGATGCCGCGCTCGATCGAGCGCGACAGGCCGCCGGTCTGCCGCTCCAGGTGGAAGCGCAGCGAGAGCCGGTGCAGGTGGCGGAACGTCGTCAGTCCGACGAGGCGCACCGCATGCTGCTCGACGCGCGAGAAGACGGCGTCGCGCAGCTCGCCGAAGCCCTGCGCGCCGATCCGCGTCAGCCCGTAGGCGACGATCATAGCGACCGGCAGCACCGCCGGCCCGATGCCGCCGGCATGCGGCGAGAGCGCGTCGACCGCGTGCTTGTAGAGGAGCGGGATGTAGACGTTGACCGCCTTCGCCAACAACAGGAAGACGACGGCCAGCAGTACGCGGAGACGCAGCCCCGGCAGGTCGCGCGGCCAGAGATAGGGCGCGAGGCGGACGAGGCTCTTGAACTCCTGGCGGATCGTGCCCTTCGGACGGAGGGCGGCGGCCTCGGACGGCGAAGATGCTGCGCTCGCGCTCCGGGACGGCCGGCGGTCGGACGTCACGGGGCGTGCCGCGTCTTCGGCGCCATATCGTATCCTGCCGCCACGGCAGCGGTGCCGCGGACGAGATGCACCGCCAGCGCGACGGCGAAAGCCATCAGGACCGCGCCGGCAACGTAGGGCGAGTTCCGCCCGATATTGGCGAAGCAGATGCCGGCGAAAGCCGGCCCGAGGATCCGGGCGAGGCTGCCGAGCGACTGCGACACGCCCATCACCTCGCCCTGCTCATGCGCGCCCGCCTGCCGCGAGATCAGCGCATTGATCGAGGGCTGCGTCATGCCCATGCCGACCGCGAGGCAGGCCGTCGACAGCAGCAGCGCCGCGAGCACGGTCGAGACGGGCAGGGCGGCGAGCCCGATGCAGATCGCGGCAAGGCCGGCGACGAGCACCCGCCGCTCGCCGAAGCGCGTCGTCAGGCGCCCGATCAGCCCGCCCTGCATCGCCGCCGAGAGCACCCCGACATAGGCGAAGACATAGCCGACCTGCGCCGGACCCCAGCCGAACTGGCGGGCCGCCCATAGCGCGAAGGTCGTCTCCATGCCGGCGAAGGCGAAGATGATGATGAAGTAGAGGCCGAGCAGCAGCCGCAGGTCCGGACGGCCGATGGCCGAGAGGATGGCGGCGACACGGCTGCGGCGGCTCGACGGCTTGCCGCGCCGCTCCGCCGGCAGGCTCTCCTTCAGGACGAAGACGGTACCGACGAAGGCCAGCGCCGACATCGCGGCGCCGAGGAAGGCGGGGATGGATACGGCGGGCGCGTTCGGGTCGTGTCCGGCGAGCGCACCGCCGACCGCCGGCCCGATGATGAAGCCAAGCCCGAACGCCGCCCCGATCATGCCCATGCCCTTGGCGCGGTTCTCCGGCGCCGTCACGTCGGCGACGTATGCCTGCGCTGCGGCGATGTTGCCGGCGCAAAGGCCGGCGAGCGCCCGCGCCGCGAACAGCATCCAGAGATGCGTCGCGAAGCCGAGCCACAGATAGGAAAGGGCGGAGCCGGCGAGGCTCACCAGCAGGATCGGCCGCCGCCCGTGCCGGTCGCTGAGCCGCCCCCAGACCGGCGCGGCGAAGAGCTGCGCCAGCGAGTAGGTCGCAAGCACCATCGTCACGACGTCCGGCGAGGCCCCGAACCGCTCCGCGTAGAACGGCAGCAGCGGGATCACGAGACCGAACCCGATGAGGTCGATGAGGACGATCGTGAACAGGACGAGCATGCGCTGCGCTAACGGCTCCGGATCAGCATGGAGCCTAGATAGCGCGCATCATCGCGCGGCAACAGGGGTGCCGGACGATAGCAGCAGTTGCATCGAATGGTCAGTCGCGGGCCGAAGGGATCGCGTGTTCGACATCGATGTCACCGGCGCCCGCAATCGGAGCTTGCCACGCCGAAGGTATGTTATATTGTAACGCTACTAGGGGATAGCGGCTTACATGGGCTTCCCTCAGGTTGGGCCCATGCCGGATCCCTCGAAGGAGTACGAGGGTTTGTGACCACCGGACTCGTGACATGGCGACGCCGGGCCGCTTGGGCTGCCCTGACCGGTCTGCTGATGCAGATTGCGCTGTCGTTCGCGCACGTCCACCCGATCGTCCTCCGGCTCGACAACAGCGCGCCCGTTCTGGTTGAGCGTGGTGCCGGTTCGCCGCTGGGACCGGAGAACAGCCCGACGACACCGGACGAGGATCATTGCCTCCTCTGTCTCGTCGTCCACCAAGCCGGGACTCTGATCCTTCCGGACCCTGTCCGTGTGCCGCCGGCACCGGCTCTCCTCGAAACTGCGGGGTTCGTCGAAGCCGACGCGTTCGAGTTTTCCCCGCCCGAATATTTCCTCTTCCGGACACGCGCACCGCCCTCCTTCGCCTGAGATCGCCGACCGAAGAACCGGCCGGACATGCCGTCGGCGCGACGCGACGCGGCAGCCGGCGCGAGTCGTCATTCTCAAGCGATGGAAGCCATCCTATGGACGCTCTTCAGAAGGCGGCCCTCTCCGCGAGGGATCCCGCTCGTTCACCAATCCCTGTTTCCGCAAACATGGTTCTGTCCGGCACAGCAGGTGCGCTGTTGAGGCATCGCCGGAACCGCGCGTTGGTCTGCGGAGCCGCATCCGTGCTGTTCGCCGGCCTGCTGGCGACCCCGGCGCCCGCGCAGGACCTGCAAGCGCTACGGCGCGAGATGCAGGACATGAAGCGGCAGTACGACGCGCAGTTCCAGAAATTGCAGCGCGACTACGAGTCCCGTTTGCAGCAAATGGAGCAGCGTCTCAAAGCGGCCGAAAACAGTGCGTCGGAGGCACAGAAGGCAGCGGTGGAGGCCGCGCAGCATGCGCCACCGACACCGGCAGCGATCGCAGAGCCCGCTCCACCCGCGGCCATCGCCGGTCCAGCGTCGTCCGGCTACCTCGCTTCCGGCGGAGCGCCGAGTGCCGGCGGATCCGGCTTCAACCCGGCGATCGGCGCCGTCCTCGACGGCCGGTTCGGCTATTTCTCGCAGAACCCGGACAGCTACAAGATCCCCGGCGTACCGCTCGGCCCCGATGCCGGTCCCGGCCTCCGCGGCTTCGCGCTCGGCGAAACGGAGCTGAATTTCTCGGCGAATATCGACCCGTACCTCTACGGCAACGCGACCATCGCCGTCGAGCGTACGGGCGACGTCTCGGTCGAGGAGGCTTTCTTCCAGACGACCGGTCTGCCGTACGGCTTCACCGTCAGAGGCGGCCGGTTCTTCTCGGGCATCGGCTACATGAACGAGCAGCATGCCCATGTGTGGGACTTCGTCGACACGGCGTTGCCGTACCGCGCCTTCCTCAACACGCAGTACGACGACGACGGCGTGCAGGTCCGGTGGCTCGCGCCGACGCCGTTCTTTCTCGAATTCGGCAGCGAGGTGTTCCGCGGCGACGCGTATCCGGCCGGCGGCGGCGGACGCGTCGCCGGCGCATACTCAGGCTTTGCCCATATCGGCGACGACATCGGCGAATCGGCCTCGTACCGGGTCGGCGTGTCGCACCTCCGCGCGAAAGCGCAGGACCGCCTCTCCGACAATGGCGATGCTTTTCGTGGCCGCAGCAACGTCACGATCCTGGACGGCGTCTACAAGTGGGCGCCGGGCGGCAACCCGGTCGACACCAACCTCAAGCTGCAAGGCGAGTATTTCTTCCGCAACGAGAACGGGCTCTTCAACAGCGGCAATTACACGAGCGGCGGGCAGGGCTGGTATCTTCAGGCGGTGTACCAGTTCATGCCGCAATGGCAAATCGGCCTCCGCCACGACGAGGTGCGCGTCAACAATGACGGCGAGGCAGTGACGCCCGGCAGCGTGCTCGACACGTTCGGGCATGGCGCGAGCCGCGAAAGCGTAGCGCTCACGTATTACACGAGCGAATTCGGCCGTTTCCGCGCGCAGTACAACCTCGACGAATCACGCCCGAAGACCGATCACCAGTTCTTGCTCCAATACACTGTCAGCCTCGGCGCCCACGGCGCCCACGCCTTCTGAGGGCAAATCGATGAGAAAGAAAGTTTTGGTGCTGACCGTTTCGGCCCTGCTGTCGCTTGGGACCGGCTCGGCCCAAGCGGCGCTTACCGTCTTCGCCTGCGAGCCCGAGTGGGGCGCGCTCGCCAAGGAACTCGGCGGCGGCGACGTCAGCGTTTTTTCCGCAACGACGGCGCGGCAGGATCCACACCAGATCCAGGCTCGTCCGGCGCTGATCTCGCGGCTTCGGGCGGCCGACCTCGTAGTCTGCACCGGCGCCGAGCTGGAGATCGGCTGGCTGCCGGTGCTGCTGCGCCAAGCCGCCAACCCGCGCGTGCAGCCGGGGCAGCCGGGCTTTTTCACCGCAACGGAATATGTGCGGCTGCTCGAGATACCGACCCGGCTCGACCGCGCCGAAGGCGACGTCCACGCCGCCGGCAACCCGCACATCCAGACGAGCCCGGTCAACATCCGCGCCGTCGCGGTCGCCCTCGGGCAGCGCTTGGCACAACTCGATCCGTCGCGGGCTTCGGCGTACGCGCAGCGGCAAGAGGCGTTCCTCGCGCGCTGGGATGCGGCGACCCGGCAATGGCAGGCGACGGCGGCACCGCTTAAAGGCACCAATGCCGTCGTATTCCACAAAGAGTGGATCTATCTCTTCACGTGGCTCGGCATGAACGAAGCAGCGACGATCGAGCCGAAGCCCGGCGTCCCGCCGGGCGCGGCCTATCTCGGTCAACTGGTCGACGAGATCCCGCGCAAGAACGCACGCGAGATCGTCTACGCCGCCTATCAGGATCCGCGCCCGCCGCAGTTCGTCTCGGAGAAGACCGGCGTGCCCGCGGTGATGCTGCCGTTCACCGTCGGCGGCACGGAGCAGGCGCAGGATCTGTTCGGGCTCTTCGATGACACTATCCGGCGTCTGCTGACGGGCTTGGGGCAGACGCATGGCTGATCTCCACATCGATCTCCTGCTGGTTCCGTTCCTGGCGGGGCTGCTCGTCCTCGCGACGCACGTGCCGCTCGGACGGATGGTTCTCGACCGCGGGATCGTCTTCATCGATCTCGCGATCGCGCAGGTCGCCGGGCTCGGCGTTCTGCTGGCGCATTTCCTCGGCTGGGAGGAAAGCGTCTGGGCCGTGCAGATGAGCGCGGTGGCGGCGGCGCTGATCGGCGCCGCCTTCCTGATCTGGAGCGAGGAGCGCTTCGCCGTCATGCAGGAGGCGGTGATAGGCGTCGTGTTCGTCTTCGCAGCCAGCGCCGAGCTTATCCTGCTCGGGTTCGACGCGCACGGCGCCGAGCACCTGAAAGACTTGCTGGTCGGACAGATCCTGTGGGTCGAGCCGCCCCAGCTCGTTCCAGTGGCAATCCTCTATGCCGCCGTGCTCGCAATTCTGTACGTCGGTGATCTTCGGCGGCGGCGGGGGCTGTTCTATGCCGTGTTCGCCGTCACCGTGACCGCCTCGGTGCAGCTCGTCGGGGTTTATCTCGTTTTCTCCTCGCTGATCGTTCCGGCGCTCGCCGCACGCAATTTCCCGGCGCGGGCGCGCCTCGGCGCCGCCTACGCGATCGGCCTGATCGGCTATGCGCTCGGCCTCGTCGCCTCGGCCCTCGTCGATATACCGACGGGGGCCGCGATCGTCTGTACGTTGATTGCCGTCGCCGTCTTGATGCCGCTGCTGGTCAAGGTTGGGCGGCCATGGCGGGGAGGCACCGAATCCACCGCGGTAACTGAAGGAACCGATGGAGCGCCAGAGTTGGCAGCAGAACGATCGCGGTCCAGGCGGTGACACGTGCAGAAAAAGCATGCCGTGCGTGCCGACCCCGACGCCGTTGACGGACGCCGGCTGACGCTTGACCCAGAGGGGCTCCAACGACGGATGGGAGCTGTCCAGGAAGGCTGCTCCTCACGGGAGTGCGGGAGCGGCAGCCGCCAGAGCGCCGACGATCACGCCCATTGCACGGTTCCCTCTCGCTTCTCACCCACGACCGTCAACTTGACGGCCCCCGCCGGCAATCAGCGCTCTGGAGATGCCGACGGTTCGGACGTCGCGATGCCTTGGAGCGCGAAGTCGACGATGGCGGCAGCGACCTCCTCGATCGACAAAGGGCCTTCCGGCCGATACCAGCGGGAGATCCAGTTCACGGCGCCCAGCACCGCGAACGACATCATCTTCGGATTCCCGGGGCGCAGCGATCCGTCGGCGATTCCGGCCTCGATCATGCGTCTTATCCCGGCGTCGAAATCGTCGCGCAGGCGCAGCACTTCGGCCAGATGTTCCGGCCGCAGGATCCCGCTGTCCAGGAACATGATGAACTGCAAGTGACCGTTGGCTGCGTGGACTGCGTAGCGCTGCAAAACGCGTGCGAGCGCTTCCCGTCCGTTCCTGGTCGGCCGGCCGTTCTCCTCTGCGAGGATGTCCAAGGTACCCTGATGCGCTGCAACCGCGCATGCATGGAGCAATGTCTGCTTGTCTTTGAAGTAATAATAGAGCGCCTGCTTCGTCACGCCGAGCGCGACGCCGACATCCACCAGGGACGTCCCGTGATAGCCGGAACGGCTGAAGAACTGTGTCGCGGCGCGCACGATTTCCGCCTTCTTGAGATCATAAAGTTCGCTCTGGCTCGGCAGCCGATCACCCCACCGCATATCGTTCTCCCTTTCAGGGTTTAACCCTCTATTATCTTTACGTTTGACTCAACGGCAAAATAGTTGCCTTATAGGAAAACACTCGGAGATGGCATTGACGGAACTCGACAGCGCACGTCCGGTACCCGGCTACTACGACAGCCCGTGGCCAGCCGAATGCGGTGGACCGCGACGGCAGAAGGCGCCTCGATCCAAGGGGCTCGGCCTATCGTCGGGGAGCACGCTCGGACAGCGGTCGCGCCATAATGGCGAATGGAACGTCATGGCGGTCCAGCGCGCGCCGGGGGAAATTTTTCTGCTCTACAACAATCACATCAACTCCGCGGAGAAGTACGGCGGCGTCGAGCTGATCGACCCCGTGACCCTCGAGACGATCCGCCGGTCGCCACGTCTCCCGTCCGGGGGTCATACCTGGTGCGGCGGGATCGCCGCCCACGAAAACGGCTTCCTCTATTTCAACAACGGGAATCGCTGCTTCAAGCTCGATCCGGACTGCGGCGTCGTTGCCGAGAAGAGGCTGCCTCGGGACTCGGCCTACAACAGCTTCCTGGTCATGGCTGACGGCCGCCTCGTGATGAAAAACATCGAGCGGGATGCCGGCCGCGCCTCGACCTTCGTGATCCTGGACCCGGAAAGGCTCGAACAAATCGGCCCTGAAGTCGCCATCCCGGAGAATTCCATGGGCCGGATCGCGATGGATACGACGACCGATGGACAGTTCATCTACGTTCCGGGAAGCCATCACTTCTATCGGTACCGTTACGCCGACGGCAGGCTGTCCATCGATCAGACATGGCAGCCCCGGTACCGCACCCTCGCCGACGACGAGCAGTCCTTCTCGTGGGATTCCTGCCTGTCCGACGGCGGATGCTGGTTCCTCGACAACGGCGACAACGAGGCGAACGCCGTGATCTTCGGGACGCGCCCGTTCGGCGCCCGGCGACCGCCTCGCGGCTCCGTCTTCAGCGGCCTTGCGTCCAGCCCCCAGAAGCTGCACCGGATCGACTTGGCCGATCCGAGGCGCGCAGCGGTTCTGGAACCGTTCGGGCTGCCCTTCGGCTCGATCTTCAGCCCGCCGGCTTTCGATCCGATCCGCAAGATCGCGATCGCCTTCGACACCGGCAACGGCCGCCTGGGGGCACTCCGGTATCTTGGGGGCGCCCGCTTCGAGACGTTGTGGACGCGCCCCTGTCGGGTATCGATGCAGCTCGTGCTTTTCCTCGATACCGGCGAGGTCGCCGTCAATGACTTCCGGAACGGGTTCGACGAAATCGTCGTGTTCGACGTCGAGACCGGGGCGGAAAGGGGACGGGTGGCAACCGAAAGCAGAGTGGCCAATGGCATGTTCCTGTCCACCGGGTGGTACCGCGACGTGATCTACTGCTCAATCGGCACCATCGCGCGCGTGTTCGCCGAATAGATCGACCGCAAAGGAGTCCGCAAGCAAGAGGCGCTCAGGCGTGACGCTCGTCGCTGGCGGCAAGTCGCCAGGCAGGGAAACAATAGATCGCGCACATTGAACAGGGAAACAGTCGACCGATGTCATCGAATTCGTGCAGCGCCGCCGACGTCGGCAGCACCTTCTGGGACCTCTTCGCCCGCCAAGCCGACAAGAGGGATGACGCCATCGCCGTCGTCTACCCGAACGCGGTCGACCGGAGCTACGCCGACCTGCGGCGTCGCGCCGAAGCCCTGGCGCAGACCTTGTCCAATATGGGCCTGCGCACCGGGGACCGCGTGGCGCTGCTGGCGCGCAACGGCCCGTGGTTTTTCGACCTCCTGCTTGCCTGCGCGCGTCTCGGGCTGGTTTTGGTGCCGATCAATGTCCGACTTTCACCGGCGGAGGTCGCGTTCATCCTTCAGGACGCGGAGCCCAGCCTCCTGTTCTGCGACGACACCCACCGGAATGCCCGGACCACGTACGCGGGCGACCGTAGGACGGTCCTCGACATGGCCGAGCTGGAGGCCTTCTGCGCAACCACGCACCCTGCGCGGGCGCCGGCCCCGGCGGCACCGTCCACCATCGTGATGCAGCTCTACACTTCGGGCACGACGGGACGCCCCAAGGGCGCGATGATTACGCAGGCAAACCTGATCGCGCTTGCGGCGGAAGGGACTGTGCATCTCGGCGGCTTTACCGACCGAGATGTCGCTCTCGTGTGCCTGCCCCTCTTTCACATCGCCGCAGCCGACTGGGCGGTGTTCGCGCTCGCGTCCGGCGCAAAGATCGTGCTGCTGCCGGAGGTCGTGCCGGACCAGATCATCGATGCCATCGCGGCGCATGGCGCCACGAAGACGCTGCTCGTGCCGGCGGTGATCCGCATGGTCGTCACCGCGCTCGAACAGCAGCCGCGCGACGCATCGTCACTGCGCACTCTGTGTTTCGGCGCGTCGCCGATGCCGGAGGAATTGATCCGCCGCGCGCGCGCCGTTCTGCCGTCGGCCGAACTCATCCACGTCTACGGCCTCACCGAGACCACGGGGATGTTCACGTATCTGCCGCCGGACGAGATCGCCGCGGGCCGCCGCCTTCTCTCGTGCGGGCGGCCTTTTCCCTCGGGCGAGGTGGCCGTCATCGATGCCGATGGGGCGCGGCTGCCGCCCGGCGAGGTCGGCGAGGTGATCTATCGCGGGCCCCAAACCATGGCGGGGTATTGGCGGCGGCCCCAGGAGACTGCCGCCGCGATCCGGGACGGATGGTTCCACACCGGCGACGCCGGCTATCTGGACCAGGACGGCTACCTGTTCATCCGTGATCGCCTGAAGGACATGGTGAAGAGCGGCGGCGAGAACGTCTATCCGGCCGAAGTCGAGAACGTCATCCTCAAGCACCCCGCCGTTGCCGACGCCGCCGTGATCGGCCTGCCGGACGATTTCTGGGGCGAGGCCGTGACCGCGGTCGTCGTCCTGCGGCCGGGACAATCGGTGGATCTCGCCGATCTGCAATCCTTCGCCCGCCCGCACCTCGCCGGCTTCAAGCTCCCGAAGCGGCTGCTCGTGCGCGATGCGCTGCCCCGCAACGCCGCCGGCAAGGTCCTGAAGCACGTATTGCGCCATGAGCTCACGGACGAAAGCAAGCCAATGACAACAAATCAGTTCCAAGGCGTTCGATGAACGCCGTTCACTTCTCGCCCAGCTCGCCGCAAAGCCGCCGGAACGATGAAAGAGCGGTGATATGTGGAAGTGATTCGGCTTCGTGAGGACTTTCCTGCGCATGTCCTCGCGGGTCGCCTTCATGCGGGCATTCGGATAACGCGGATGCGCAAAGAGCAAAACGAATAGATACAGATAAGGACATCATGAACGATCGCGGCAGCAACCTCGCCATAGAATCATTCGCCCGGAAGCTTGCCGCGCACGTTGCCGCAGCAATGGCGCAGGCGGGCGTTACCTACAAGTTCGAAGTACCCCCGCACGATGCGTTCGACAAATTGGTCAGCGTGACCGGCGAATGGCTCGAAAACTACGTCGACCTCGCAACCATACCTCATGACGTCGAATGCGAAGCGAACTGCGTTCCGGAAACGGGGCCTGCATAGTCCCGCGACCGCCCTTCAGGCCGAGGGTCATGCTGAGGCAATATCTCGCGCCCGATAGCCGTCGACGCATTGCTCGGAGAGCGCTGCGACGCCGCGGCGGAGCCGGCGGCGTCGGCATCACCCATTACGGCCGCTGAGACAGGCGCTCAACGGCCGTCGGACTTATACCGTCGGCCTCGGTCGTTGACCGATGCCGAGCGGGTTTTGCTCAAACGCCGCACGGGCTCAACCAACGGCCGATGAGTCAAGCTCAACGGCCGTTGGTATTACTGCTGGACGATCTTCCAGCTGCCGTCCGGCTGGCGGCAGGCGGTGCCGAAGCCTTCCTGCGTCTGGCCGCCAACGGTGATCGTTTGCTGGAACTCGCGGCAATACTGGCCGGTCGACGTCTGATAGGCCGGACGCGGCGTATAGGTGCCGGCGTTCCCGGAATCGGGGTTCTGCCACGCAACCGTCTGGCCGGATGGCACCGCCTCGAACGCGCGCTGCTGCGTCTGCTGCGCATATTGAAGGTCGGCGCGGTCGAGCGATGAGCCCACGGAGCCGCCGGCGAGGCCGCCGAGCAGCACGCCGATCGCGGTCGCCGCGAGCTTGCCCGAGCCGTGGCCGATCTGCGAGCCGGCGAGGCCGCCGAGACCGGCGCCGACCAGCGCGCCGCCGGTCGTCTTGTTCACGCCGATCTCGCCCGGCGCGGAGCGGCCGCCATAGGGGGCGCCTCCGTAGCTGCTGTCGTATCCACCGCCGTAACCGCCGCCGCCGCCATAGCCTGGCGCGACGCATGCAGCGAGCGGCAGCAGCAAGGCTACAACCGTAAGATGCTTCCTCATGTTCTTGTCTCCTGATGCGGCGCTGGCGCCGCCATCCGGTCCATGCTTTATCCGCCGTATGGTTAATAAACCGAAAACCCGGTCGTCTCCAAGGCTAGTCGGTCAACCAGAGAACGCGGCAGCAACAGGTAATATTCCCCCTGCGTCCGCATCATCCCCGCATGCGCCGCCGCCTCGTCGCCGTGGCCCCAGAAAAGATCGCCGCGCACCGGCCCGCGGATCGCGCCGCCGGTGTCCTGGGCGATGACGAGGCGCTGCCGGCGCCCGTCGGGCGCGTCGGCGAGGTCGAGCCAGAGCGGCACGCCGAGCGGCACGAAGCCGCGGTCGACGGCGAGGCTGCGGCCAGGCGTCAGCTCGACGCCCTGCGTGCCGATCGGGTTCTCGGCGAAAGGCAGCTCGCGGAAGAAGACATAGGACGGGTTCTGCGCGAGGAGGGCGGCGATCCGGTCGGGATGGTCGGCAAGCCAGCGGCGGATCGACTGCATCGTGACGCCGTCGCGCGGCAACTCGCCCCGCTCGGCAAGGATGCGCCCAATCGGCACGTAGGGATGGCCGTTCTGGCCGTCGAACCCGACCTGCATCGCGCCGCCGTCGGCGAGCACGACCCGGCCCGACCCCTGGATCTGCAGGAAGAAGGCATCGACCGGATCGTCGATCCAGACCAGTTCGAGACCGCACCCGGCGAGCGCTCCGGCCGAGATCTCGGCGCGGCTCGGATAGGGCGCCAGCACCCCGTCGACGACCCGGCCCGCGGTGCGTTCGCCCTTCCACGCCGGGCGGAACCGGCCGAGATCGACCGACACGAGATCCGGCGGCCGACGCAGCAGCGGCGTGGCATAGGCGCCGCCGGAGCGGCGGGAACCGCGCAGTTCAGGCTCGTAATAGCCGGTGAAGAGACCCGCGCGGCGGTCGTTGTTCGCGGCGGAGAAAGGCTGGAAAGCGGTCTCGAAGAACGACCGCGCGGAAGCCGAGGTCGCCGCGTCGGCGGCGGCGCACGCCGGCCGCCAGTCGGCCACGGTGCCGGTAGCCGCCGTGCCGCCGCCAGCGCTGTCCGGTCCGAACGGCTCGGCATCGTCGCGTCCGGCCAGCGCCGCGCAGGAGCGCCGGAACACGGCCCAGGCCGCGCCGTGATCGTCCTCGGTCCAGCCGGGAAGCCGGTCGAAACCCACCGGAGTCAGCACCAGACGGTCGGGGAGCGGCGGCTTGGGCGTCGGGGTACAGGCAGTGATCACCGCCGCGACGAGAAGGAATAGCAACACCGGGAGGAAGCGGCGCACGGCAAGCGCCGGCCCGGGTTGCGATCGAGCTTGAAGCGAAGGAGCCCGGCATCGTGCCGGGTTCCCCCACCCCGCCCCTCCCCCGCAAGGGGGGAGGGAGCAGGACGGAGCGCAACATCTTCTCCCTCCCCCCTTGCGGGGGAGGGTCAGGGGTGGGGGGAAGAAGCCGCGCGAGACGGCTCCGAATTCAAACACAATTCGCCCGACGCGGAAGCAGCGTCAGCCGCTGCGGGTCGCCACGAGCTGCCAGTTGGGATCGGAAGAACGCGGGTCGCGCGCGAAGGTCCAGAAGTCCGTCCGCTCGACAGTCTTGTCCGGGTCGCCGTCGACCACCGCGCCGTCGCGCCCGCGGGTCACGTTGGTCTGGTCGGAGGCTAACCGCACTGTGACCAGCACGATGCCGCCACTCGTGCGCGCCTCGACGATGTCGGCCGCGTCGATCGCCGCCAGCTTCGTCTCCTGCGTCTCGCCGGCCGCCGTGCGGGCGCGGATCGCCTCGGCGAAGCGCTCGTACACGTCGTCGCTGAGGAGCGGACGCAGCGTCGCCGTATTGCCGGCCGCGAAGGCGGTCACGATGATCTCGAACGCGCCGCGGGCGCCGCGCAGGAAGCCGGTCTCCTCGAACGAAGGATCGGCGCTCCGCACCGAATCGAGCTGCGCCGCCAGCGGCAGCGGGCCGCCATCCGCCGGGGCAGGGCCGGAACCGGCGCCTGCCTTGTTCCGGTCGACGAGGCTCACCACGTTGTCGGTCGGCGCCGCTTCGGGCGGGCGGGGCGGGAACAGGTCGCGCCGCTGCTCGGTCCCGGTCCGGCGTCCCAGGACGCTGCGCAGCCGCAGGACGAGGAACGCCGCAACCATGGCGAACAGGATGATGTCGAAAAACTGGAAGCCGTCGCTCATGGTATCAAGGCCCGACAGTCGCCCTTGGGTGACTGTCTCTCTCCCGGGTTTAGCCGTCGACGTCCCTCGATCAGCCTATGGATCGCGAGCGCCGGTGTCACGTAGATAGGCCTACGGTCTGGAAAGGACAAGCATGGGTGTCCTCCTGCGGGTTGCAGTCGTCGCCTTGCCGCTGCTGGAGCTTGCGGTCTTCATCAAGGTCGGCGCGGCGATCGGCGCCCTCGCGACGATCCTGCTGCTGATCCTTGCGACGATCATCGGAGTCAAGCTGGTGCGCGAGCGCGGGCTCGCGATCCTCCGCCGATGCCGCGACGCGCTCGACCGCGGCGAGCTTCCCGCGGGGCCGCTGTTCGACGACGCCTGCCTGGTCCTCGCGGGGTTGCTGCTGATCCTGCCGGGGTTCCTGAGCGACGCGGTCGCGCTGGCGCTGCTCGTGCCCGCGGTGCGGCAGGTTCTCTTCCGCTGGCTGTCGCACCACGTCGACCTCGTGGTGCGCCGTGCCGGCGCGCCGTTCCCGCGCCGTCCCGGCGGCGGCGCGGGCGGGCCGCCGGTCATCGAGGGCGAGTACCACGAGGTCCGCGGCGGCAGGGGCGGCGACCTGCCGCGCAGCGGCGACGGCAGCCGGTGGGGCCGCGGATGATCCTGATCCGCCATGGCCAGACGGAGTTCAACGTCGTCTACGGCACGACGCGCCAGGATC
>DASWRT010000008.1:0-2926 GCA_036403035.1 Allostellaceae bacterium
ACCGGCTCGTCTCCGCGAACGCCTATCTCGGCGCACGGCCGATCGTCGAGGCGCTGGCCGGCGGGGCGGATGTCGTGCTCACCGGACGCGTCGCCGATCCGGCGCTCTTCCTGGCGCCGCAGATCCACGAGTTCGGCTGGTCCTGGGAGGACTGGGCGATGCTGGGACGCGGCACGGTCGCCGGCCATCTGCTCGAATGCGCGGGACAGATCACCGGCGGCTACTTCGCCGATCCCGGCTGCAAGGACGTCGCCGATCTGGCTCGCCTCGGCTTCCCGATCGGCGAGGCGGCCGAGGACGGCACGGTGGTGATCACCAAGGTTCCGGGCTCCGGCGGGGCGGTGACCGCGGCGACCTGCAAGGAGCAGCTCCTCTACGAGATCCACGATCCTGCCCGCTATCTCCAGCCGGACGTCGTCGCCGATTTCTCGCACGTCGCGATGACTGAGGTCGGACCGGACCGGGTCCGGGTCGCGGGCGGGGCCGGGCAGGCTCAGCCCAACACGTTGAAGGTGTCCGTCGGCTATGTCGATGGCTATGTCGGCGAGGGGCAGATCTCCTATGCCGGCCCCGGAGCGGTCGCGCGCGGCCGCCTCGCGCTGGAGATCGTCGCCGAGCGCCTGAAGCTGACCGGCGTGCAGTGCCGGGAGATCCGCTGCGACCTGATCGGGGTCGATTCCATCCTCGGGCCGAAGCTGTCCGCGACGGGCAATGAGTCCGCCGAGGTGCGGGTCCGCGTCGCCGGCCGCACCGACAGCCTCAGGGAAGCGGTCCGCATCGGCAACGAAGTGGAGACGCTCTACACGAACGGACCCGCCGCGGGCGGCGGCGTTACGAAGTCCGCCAGGGAAGTCATCGCGATGGGCTCGACCCTGATGCCGCGCGCCCTGGTCCGGCACGCCGTCCATTTCCTGGAGAGCTGAGATGGCACGCCGTCTGCACGAGATCGCCCATTCCCGGACCGGGGACAAGGGCGATACCTCGAACATCTCGGTCATCGCCTACGATCCGGCGGACTATCCGCTGATCGAGAGGCACGTGACGGCCGAGCGCGTTCGGGAACACTTCTCCGATCTCGTTCACGGCGAGGTGGTCCGCTACGCGCTCCCCGGCATCGGCGCCCTGAACTTCGTCATGCGTCGCGCCCTCGGCGGCGGCGTCACCCGGTCGCTTGCACTGGACGCGCACGGCAAGTGCCTCAGCTCTGCGATCCTCGATCTGGAGATCCCGGAAGAAAGCGGCTGACGGCGCGCCGGGCGCCGCAAAGTGGCATCGGGCTTGCTTGCCGGGCTGATGTTGTTGCTTTGCGGTAAACGAACGGCGCGCTATCACGGATGACCTTGAAGGTTCTGCTCGCCGACTCCGACGCGACGCGTGCGGCGTGCGTCGAGAGCAGCCTCGCCGAACTCGGAAACGCGACCATCGTGCGCGTCCCGGCCGGCGGAAGCATCCACGACGCGGTCGCTGTCGAGGCGCCCGACGTCGTGATCGTCGACATGGCGCGCCCCGATCGCGACGGCCTCGACGATCTGCGGCGCGTGACCGCGTCCAATCCGCGGCCGATCGTCATGTTCGTCGATTGCGACGACCGCTCCTTCATGGAGGAGGCGATCGCGGCGGGCGTGTCCTCGTACAACGTCGTCGACGCGTCCTTTCCGGACGTGAAGCCGATCGTCATGGCCGCCGTGGCGATCTTCCAGAGATACCGGCGGCTCGAAGCCGATCTGGAGAAGGCGAACGCGTCGCTGATGGAGCGCGGTCTCATCGACCGGGCCAAGGCGATCCTGATGAAGCAGCGCCGGATCGGCGAGCCGGAAGCCTATCAATGGCTGCGGCGCAAGGCCATGAACGAGAACAAGCGGATCGCCGCCGTCGCCGCGGAACTGCTCGCGGGCATGCCGTCGCCCGAGCAGCGGCCGGCGGATGCAGAGGAATGAACCGTGGCCGCTGCTTCCGATAGCCCGTCGCCCTGATAGAATGCCCGGAGTTGTCCGTGACCTCCCCATCCGTACTCCGCCTCGGGCTGCTGCGCCTCACCGACGCCGCGCCGCTCGTCATCGCCAGGGAATTCGGCTTCTTCGCCGCCGAGGGGCTGGATGCCACGCTCTCGGTCGAGCCGTCATGGGCGAACGTTGCCGACAAGCTCGGCTGCGGGCTGCTGGACGGCGCGGTCATGCTTCCGCCGCTCGCTCTCGCGATCGGCCTCGGTCTTCGCGGCGGCACCGGTGCCGAGCCGCTCGTCGTGCCGTCGTCGATCAGCCTCAACGGCAATACCGTCACGCTTGCCGCGCCCTGGGCGAGCGCCGTGCTCGCGGAAGATGCAGATATCGGCGAGCCGCTGCGTACCGCGCGGCGCTTCGCGTCCGCCATCGCCGCGCGGCCGCATCGCAGGAAGCCGGTGCTGGCGGTCGTCCACACCTATTCGACGCACAACTTCCTTCTCCGCTACTGGCTCGCCGCCGGTGGCATCGACCCGGATCGCGATGTGGTCCTCACCGTGCTGCCGCCGGCGCAGACGGAAGAGGCGATGCGGGCCGGCGAGATCGACGGGTTCTGTGCCGGAGCGCCGTGGGGCGAAGTCGCGGCGCGCGAGGGCCTCGGGCGCGCCGTCGCGACATCGCACGGGATCTGGAACCACGGGCCGGAAAAGGTCTTCGCCGTCCGTCAGGACATCGCCGAAACGCAGCCGGACCGGCTGCGTGCGCTGCTTCGCGCCTTGTTGCGCGCCGGCCGTTTCTGCGACGCGCCGGAGAACGCGGAACCTGTCGCCACGGTCCTCGCGCGGAACGTGTATGTCGGCGTCGATCCCGACATCATCCGCGCCTCGCTCCCGGGCGCGGCGGCGTGCCGGCCGGCGGACGCGCCGGTCAACGCCGACGCGTCGGTGTTCTTCGCCAACGCCGCGACCTTCCCGTGGCGCTCGCAC
>DASWRT010000009.1:0-28324 GCA_036403035.1 Allostellaceae bacterium
AAACGGTCCCGAGCGCCCAGTGACCAAGCCCGGGCATGCTCCGGTGCCCCCGCCAGAAAACGACCATCAGCACCGCGAGCGTCAACGAAACCAGGGTATGCACGACCAAGAGCGTGCGTACGTCGATGCTCATGCCGCTACGTCTATCCGACGCCGCTTAAGGCACTCTTAAGGGCGAGTTTTGAAATTCTATTCAAGCGGCGGCCAAACCTGCGCAAGAGAATGCGCCTCGTGCCGGCATATGATCGCCGTTCCGACCGGAGCCCCAGCGCCGTCAGCAGAGCCGCATCATCGCCCGGCGCGATCAACGCTCCCATTCTCCAGGGGCAATCCCCTACTTCTGAACGACCAAACACCTTGCGCACCGCCCGCGCGTCGCGCACCCTTAGGCACAACCTTGCGACTGCCGCGACGGTGCTCGATCATCGCTGGCATCGGCCGTCCCGTCCGCCGCACCGCGGCGTCGAGCTTCCGGACGGACCATCTCCATTATGACGAACCGTGCGGCGCGGCCGCCGGGTGCGGCATGCCTTGCACCAACGGCCTCGGTCCTTCCGGTGCCGCGCGGGCTTGACCAACAAACGACCCAGGACCGGAGGAGGATCGGCGCATGGCTTCTACCTGGACACCGGACCCGAGTTTCTACCCCTCGCCCCGCATGGCGATGAAGGCGCCGGCGGAGCGGCTCGCCTATGTCGCGAGCTTCGATCCCACGCGCGCCGTGCCGGACGCGATCTCCGTCGTCGACGTCGACAAGGCGTCGCCGACCTATTCGCAGATCGTCGGCACGGTGGCGATGCCGAACGCCGGGGACGAGCTGCACCATTTCGGCTGGAACGCGTGCTCGTCCTGCCTCTGCCCGAACGCGCCGCACCCGCATGTCGAGCGGCGGTATCTGGTCGTGCCGGGCCTGCGCTCCTCGCGCATCCACATCATCGACACCAAGCCCGACCCGAGAAATCCGAAGATCGTCAAGGTGGTCGAGCCGAACGAGGTGGCGGAGCGGGCCGGCTACACGCGGCCGCACACGGTGCATTGCGGGCCCGAGGGTATCTATGTCGCCGCGCTCGGCAACGCGGAGGGTCAGGCGCCGGGCGGCATCTTCCTGATGGACCATGAGACGTTCGAGGTGCGCGGGCGCTGGGAGATCGACCGCGGCCCGCAGCAGCTCGCCTACGACGCGTGGTGGCATCTCGGCTACGACACGCTGATCACCAGCGAATGGGGCGCGCCGCCGTCGTTCGAGAACGGGCTGATCCCGGAGATGCTGCTCGGCAGCAAGTACGGCCGCAAGCTGCATTTCTGGGACCTGCACAAGCGCCGGCACCTTCAGGAGATCGATTTCGGCGAGGAGTACCAGCTCGTCTTCGAGCTGCGCCCGGCGCACGATCCGACCAAGGCGTACGGCTTCGTCAACGCCGTCCTCAGCCTCAAGGATCTCTCCTCCTCGATCTGGATGTGGCACCGCGACGGCGCGAAGTGGGCGGTGCGGAAGGTGATCGAGATCCCGGCGGAGCCGGCCGACCCGGACCTGCTGCCGCCGGTTCTCAAGGATTTCAAGGCCGTGCCGCCGCTCGTCACCGACATCGATCTGTCGATGGACGACCGGTTCCTCTACGTCGCCTGCTGGGGCACCGGCGACCTGCTCCAGTACGACGTGTCGGACCCGGCGTCGCCGAAGCAGACGGGCAAGGTCCGGATCGGCGGCATCGTCTCGCAGGCGACGCACCCCAAGGCGAAGAACGGCAAGCTCACCGGCGGCCCGCAGATGGTGGAGATCAGCCGCGACGGTCGGCGCGTCTACTTCACCAACTCGCTCTACGGCGCGATCGACGAGCAGTTCTACCCCGCCGGCCTCGAAGGCTGGATGGTCAAGCTCGACGCCGGGCCGGAGGGCGGGATCGCGTTCGATCCGGACTTCTTCGTCGAATGGCCGAAGAGCCACCGGCCGCATCAGGTCCGGCTGGAGGGCGGCGACTGCTCGTCGGATTCGTACTGCTATCCGTGAGCCGGGAGGGCGGCGCGGGTTGTGATCGAGGTCGGAGGCGGTGTGAGCCGATCGTGCGTGGGTTGCCCCCACCCCGTCCCTCCCCCGCAGGCGGGGGAGGGTGTTAAGAGGTGGCCGATGCTCTCCCTCCCTCGCGTGCGGGGGAGGGGCGGGGTGGGGGCAACCCGCGCGAGGCCGGTACAGGCGCGATGACCGCCGCCGCCGCAACGGCGTGGCCGTGGCTGGTGCTTGCTGGGCTCGGCATGTTCCATGGGCTCAACCCGGCGATGGGGTGGCTGTTCGCGGCCGGGCTGGGCATGCACCGGCGCAGCCGCCGGGTCGTGCTCGTCTCGGTGATGCCGATCGCGCTGGGGCACGCGCTGTCGGTCGCGATCGTCGCTGCGGCGGTGATCGCCCTCGGCGTCGCGGTCGATCCGCGCGCGGTGCGGATCGCCGCCGGCGCGGTCCTGATCGCCTGGGCGGTCTATCACTGGACCTACGGCCACCGGCACCGCGTCCGCGTCGGCATGACGACCGGCCTGATCGGGCTCGCGGTCTGGTCGTTCCTGATGGCGACGGCGCACGGCGCGGGGCTGATGCTGATCCCGGCGCTGATGCCGCTGTGCGGCGGCGGCATGCCGACGCTCGGCGCGGGATCGCTGTGGATCTCACTGGCCGCGGTCGGCGTGCACACGCTGGCGACGCTGCTCGTGACCGGCGCGATCGCGCTCGTCGTGCATGACTGGCTCGGGCTGGCGTTCCTGCGCCGCGGCTGGATCAATTTCGACATGCTGTGGACCGGCATGCTGACGGCAACAGGCGTGCTGCTGATGTTCCTTTAGGGCATGGCAGCGGCAGCGCTGCGAAACCCGGCCGGCATCGGACTGTTGATACCGAGGTGGTGCCGAAACTTTAGGCTGGGAGAGCCGGTGGATACGTCCCGAAAAGCGACCGTGGCGGAGGCGATCGACGGTGCCGCCGCCGCAGCCGCCACCGAAGACAACCCGCGATCGCTGCTGCTGCGCCCCGGCGAGACGTGCTGGCGCACGGCGCGGGCGGACCGGCTCGCGCTGATCGTCGACGCGGCGGAGTATTTCGCGGTGGTGAAGGCGGCGGTGCTGAAGGCGCGGCGCAGCATCATGCTGATCGCCTGGGATTTCGACATCCGCATCCAGCTCGACCCGGACGGCAAGGTCGCGGCCGGCCCGGCGGCGGAGGGGGAAGCGCCGCCGGACAAGCTCGGGGAGTTCATCCGCTGGATCGCGCGCACGCGGCCGGACCTCAGGATCTACATCCTGAAATGGAACCTCGACGTGCTGAAGAGCCTGCTGCGCGGCCCGGCCTCGCTGCTGGTGTTCGACTGGACGACGCCGTCGCGCGTCCGGATCGAGCTGGACGGGCGGCATCCGCCGGGCGCCTGCCACCACCAGAAGATCATCGTGATCGACGACGCGATAGCGTTCTGCGGCGGCATCGACATGACGCTCGACCGCTGGGACACCCGCGCCCACAAGGACGACGACCCGCACCGGCAGCGGCCGGACGGCAGCCGCTACGGCGCGTGGCACGACGCGACGACGGCGGTCGACGGCGAGGCGGCGCGGGCACTCGGCGAGCTCGCGCGGATGCGCTGGAAGTTCGCCACGGGCGAGCAGCTTCCGCCGCCGCCCGACGCGCATCCGGAAAGCGATCCCTGGCCCGACCGGCTGAAACCGTCGATCCGCGACGTCGAGATCGCGATCGCGCGCACCGCGCCGAAGTTCGAGGAGCAGCCGCAGACGCGCGAGATCGAGGCGCTGTATCTCGCCGCGATCGGCGCGGCGCGGCGGACAATCTATCTGGAGAGCCAGTATTTCGCGTCGCGCCGCATCGCCGAGGCGATCGTCCGCCGGCTCAAAGAGGAGGACGGGCCGGAGATCGTCGTCGTCAACCCGCTGAGCGCCGAGGGGTGGCTCGAAGAGGAGGCGATGGGCTCGGCGCGGGCGCTGCTGCTCAACATGATCCGCGAGGCCGACCGACATCGCCGGTTCGCGATCTACACGCCCCAGACGGCGGGCGGCGAGCCGATCTATGTCCACGCCAAGGTGATGGTGATCGACGACCGGCTGCTGCGGGTCGGGTCGAGCAACCTCAACAACCGCTCGCTCGGCTTCGACACGGAGTGCGACCTCGCGCTCGACGCGGCGGCGCAGGGCGACGGGCGCGCGGCGGAACTGGCGCGGACGATCGCCGGCTTCCGCGACGATCTGCTGGCGGAGCATCTCGGCGTCCGGCCGGAGGAGGTCGCGGCGGCGCTCGACGCGACCGCGGGTTCGCTGATCGGCGCGATCGAGCGGCTGCGGCGGCCGGAGGGACGGACGCTGGTCCCCTTCGTGGTGCCGCACGTCGACGACGCCGAGGATTATCTGGCCGAGCACGAACTGCTCGACCCGGAGCGTCCGGAGAGCCTCTGGCACAGGCTGCACGCCAAGGCGCACTACGCCGCCCATGCGATGGGATTGCCGTACCGGCGGTGACGGACCAGGCCACTCGATCCGCTACAGCGGCCGCGGTTCGGCTATGCTGCCCGTCGCAACGATAGGCGGGAAGGAGGAAGCGCCATGCCGCACGCCACGACGGAAGACGGAGTCCGGCTGTATTTTGAGGAAACGGGAACCGGGACGCCGGTGATCTTCGTGCATGAGTTCGCCGGCGACTTCCGGAGCTGGGAGCCGCAGATGCGGCATTTCGGCCAGCGCTATCGCTGCATCGCCTTCAACGCCCGGGGCTATCCGCCCTCCGACGCGCCGGAGAGCCCGGCGGCCTATTCCCAGGACCGCGCCGCCGACGATATCAGGTCGGTGCTCGACCATCTCGGCGTCGAGCGGGCGCATGTCGTCGGCCTGTCGATGGGCGGGTTCGCCACGCTGCATTTCGGGTTCCGGCATCCCTCGCGCGCCCGGTCGCTCTGCGTCGCGGGCTGCGGGTACGGCGCGGAACCGGATCAGCGCGACCGCTTCCGCGCCGAGGCGGAGGCGACCGCCGCCTTCATCATGTCGGCGGGCATGACCGGCTTCGCCGAGAAATACGCGCACGGCCCGACGCGCGTGCAGTTCGAGAACAAGGACCCGCGCGGCTTCGCCGAGTTCAAGCGGATGCTCGCCGAACACTCCGCGCTGGGATCGGCGAACACGCAGCTCGGCGTCCAGCGGGAGCGGCCCTCGCTCTACGACCTCGTCGAGGACATGCGGCGTCTGGCGGTGCCGACGCTGATTCTCCACGGCGACGAGGACTGGCCGTGCCTGTCGCCCGGACTCCTGATGAAGCGGAACATCCCGTCGGCGGCGCTGGCGGTCATGCCCAATTGCGGGCATGGCATAAACTTGGAGGCGCCGGACCTGTTCAACCGCCTCATCGGCGACTTCCTGGCGCAGGTCGACGCGGGGCGCTGGCCGACGCGCGACCCGCGCGCCGTCAGTCCGTCGATCACGGGGATGGAAAGCTGAGCGGAACATTCCGCATCGCCGAAGTAAAACGAGAGTAGGAGATCGGGGGGATGATTGGAGATCGGGGGGATAAGAGGAGAAAGAAAAATCACGCTTTAACGCGAAGGACGCCACGGCTTTGCGAAGGACGCAAAGGGAATAACTGCGCGCCTTTGGCGCGCGTAAAAAACTTAACCTTCGCGCCCTTTGCGAAGCCGTGGCGTCCTTCGCGTTAAAGCTTTCTATTTTCAATATCTCCCCGATCCCCAACCAATCCCCCCGATCTCCGATTCAGGTTTGTTCAGGCTTACCAACGGCCGACCGTTGGGATCATACATGCTCGTCGACCATAGCCGCCGCTGTGGCGAAGCGGCAACCTCCCCGGCCGGCTGCGGCCGGCTCCGCCCAGTCGGCGCTTTACCGAAAGCCGCAGCTCGATCAGGTCGACATTGCCTGCAGGGTGCTACGAGATCGCCGTGCCGTGCTTACCGTGGGCGGCGGTGCGTCGGGCCGCCGTCATGAGGCGGTCGAGTTCTCCGGCAAGTCTGGGGCTGACTCCGGTCATCGGCAGGCGCAGTTCGGGCGACGCGATGAGAGCAAGTCGCCACAGCCAATGCTTGATAGGGGCCGGATTGGGTTCCGCGAACAGCAGGCGGACGAGATCGACGAGGTGGTTCCAGCCGGCGCGCGCCTCAGCGAGCCGTCCCGCAAGGACGGCGTCGCGTATGGCCGCGAAGGCGGCGGGATCGATGTGCGCGGCCGCGATGACGCCGCCGTCGGCGCCTTGCGCGAGCGCCCCATAGAACAGCGCGTCCTCGCCGGTCAGGACGGTAAAGCCCGGCTTGCGGCGGCGGATCAGATCGAAGCTTTGCACGCCGTCGGCGCAGCAATCCTTGACGCCGGCGATGGTCGGCAGATCGGCGAGACGGAGCAGCGTCTCGTTGTGGAGATTGACGCCGGTGCGGTAGGGAATGTTGTAGATCAGGATCGGCCGATCGGTCTCGCCGGCGAGCGCCGCGAAATGCCGATACAGGCCCTCCTGCGACGGTCGCGAATAATATGGGCAGGCGATGAGATAGCCCGCGATCGGCCAGCGCGCCGTCGCCGCGAGGCGTCCGGCGAGCTTGCGGGTGTCGCTGCCGCAGAGGCCAAGAAATAGCGGCTTGCGCCGCTCGACGATTTCGGCGGCGACGGCGACGACGCGCTCCGTCTCGGTGTCGTCGAGCACCAGCCCCTCGCCCTTGTGGTGGCCGCGAGAATGAAGCCGTCGATCGGCTCCTTCGCATAATGGGCAGCCAAGCGCGCCAGCGACGCCTCGTCGAGCGCTCCGTCGGCAAAGGGCGTGACGAGCGGCAGCCAGAGTCCGGCGAGCGGCGCCGATAACAATGATGTCTTGTCCATATCCTGCTCCTCGGTTGACGGCCTGACCGGCGCGGAGCAAGGGCGGACAATAAAAAAGCCCCGTCCGAACCGGCGGGGCCATTGGCGATCCATGCGTCGTAATTTCAGCGCAAGCGGCATCTCCCGGCCCCGATGGGGCCGTCTTTTCGCGACTTGGCGGAGATAAAGCGGCGCATGGGCGAATTGTCGGGGACGATGACGCGGATGTCAACCGACGGTTGCGGGTGGCTGTCGGCAAGGCTCGGCGACGACCTGAGAGCACGACGCAAGACGAGTTGGCGGCGCGCGCCGATGAAACGGTCCGGCGCCGTGGTCATGTCCGGTTGGCGATCGCCTGCCTCCGCGCAATCGCCTCAGCCGGCGGTTCGACCCGGCGGCGATCGATCAGGCCACGGTAGAGGTCGATCGTGCGGCCGGCGATGTCGTCCCAGCCAGGCACCTCGCCGGCGAGCGCGCGGACGGCCTCGCCCATCCGGGCCGCCGCCGCCGGGTCGGCGATCAGGGAGGCCAGCGCGGCAGCGAGCGCGGCGGGGTCGTTCGGCGGGACGAGGCGGCCGTGCACGCCGTCCTTCAGCATCGCGGCGAAGACGCCCAGCGACGAGGCGACGACCGGCTTGCCGTGCGGAACGGCGGACATCAGCACGCCGCTGGCGTCGATGTCGCGATACGGAAAGGCAAGGATGTCCGCCGCGTCGAGGATCGCGCCGATCTCGGCGTCGCCGACATAGCGCAGGTCCCACTCCACGTCCTGCCCGATACCGAGTTCGGCGACGCGGGCACGGATCGCGTCCAGCGGCATCAGCGGCTCGCCGACGATGCGGAGCCGCGCCGCGTCGCGCAGCGCCGCCGGCAGCCGCGCATAGGCTTCGACCAGCACGTCCAGCCCCTTGTAGGGCCGGACCTTTCCGAACAGCAGGATCGTCCGCCGGCCGCCCTCGCCGCTCCCCTGCCCCGCTGCCCTGGATCGGAGACCAGCGGCGGCGGTCGGCAGCAGCCCGTGCGGAATCACCGAGACGCGCGTGGCCGGGATCCCCTGGCCGAGCAGATGGCCGCGCGCCGCCTCGGTATGGACGATCAGGTGATCGAAGGCGCCGAACAGCGTCGTCGCGCCGAGCTGCTGGAGGCGGCTCGGCGGCGCGCCGTTGAACGGCCGGGAATCGTGCACGGTCAGCACGGTCGGCGCGACCCCGCGGAAGGCGGCGGCGACGCGCCGATCGATCGCGGGCAGCGGCGCCCACTGGAAATGGATCACGTCCGGCAGGAAGCGGCGCGCGAGGTGGCGGCGCAGCCGCAGCATGTCGAGCGCATGCTCGGCGCCCTTGGCGAGGCGGAAGGCGGCGGGCGGCAGGCGGCCGTGCAGCAGCCGCTCGCTGACGCGGTAGAAGAAAGGCCGGATCGGCGTCGCGCCGACCGCGGATTCGGTGCCGCGCAGCGTCCGCCCGAACAGCCCGACCTCGCACCCCTGCACCGCCAGCGCGTCGCAGAGCGCGCCGTCGTAGGGGATCGTGAAGAGCGACGGGTCGACGACCGCGACCTTCATCGGGAACGGCTCCGGCATCGGCAACGGCTTCGGCTCACGCCCGCGCCGGATAGTAGGACGACGGCGGCGGCGCTGCCGGGAATGCCGGAGTATGCGCCCGGAGCCGCTCCACCGGCCGCGCCGGCAGCGCGATCGAGAGCGCGTAGAAGAGATAGATCGTGTGCGGCTGCAACAGGCTGCCGGAGAGGATCGCGTACATCATGAACAGCGCCGCCGCGAGGATGCGCGAGCGGGCGCCGGCGAAGAAGGCGTGGAGCAGGAAGCCGAGGAACGGCAGCGTGCCAATGACGCCGTATTCGAGCAGCAGCTTGTGGATCGCCGGATAATTGGATTCGATGCCGACGCGCAGTTCGACGAGGCGGTCGACCGCGCCCGGCCCCTTGCCGACGAGGAAGGTCGAGAAGTCGGTCCCCAGCACGCTGAACAGGATCTGGTTCGGACCGATGAAGCGCATGGCGGCGCTGGACTGGTTGTACTCGAACTCGCCGACGCGTCCGGTGATCGCGGCGACATAGGGGTTGTCGCGGAAGATCCAGACGAAGACGAGCAGCACCGGCAGCGCATAGAACAGCTCGTAGCGCCGCGCCTTCACCGCGGAGACCACGGCGAACAGCGCGAGCAGCAGCATCCCGGTGCCGGAGAAGGACGCGAAGATCGCGGCCCCGTAAAGCACCATCCGCTTCCAGTTGCTGAAGAACAGCAGCTCCAGGATGATCGCGACCGCCATGTATTGCGACACGAACGACGGCTCCAGGAAGAACTCGGCGTTGGCCTTGAGAAAGGTCGAGCCGTAGCTGAGCGTCGGCCGCGTGTTGTAGCCGGCGAGCACGAACCGCTGCGGCAGCTTCGCGAACAGCGACCATGCCGTGTCGACACCGGCGAACTGCCCGGCGAACTGGAGCAGCGCGATCACCGCCAGGACGACCATCAAAGTCTGGTAGATGCGCAGATAGCGCAGCCACTCCTCGCGCGGCAGGTCGACCGAGACGACGTACACCGCGTAGAGGCCGATCAGGTAGAAGAGCGAGAAGGGCGAGATGTATGCCTTGTCGAAGAACAGCGTCGTGATCAGCCCCGCGACGGACAGCGCATAGAGCATCAGCGACGCCGCGCCGAACCGGCCCTCGCCCGAGAGCAGGAAGAGAAACGCCGCGAAATAGGCGGCCGGGACCGAGAGCGGAATCTGGAACGACCCGAACGGAAAGCAGAGGCGCTGCCCGAAGGTCACGGCCACGAGCAGCACCAGCATCCCGGCGTGGCGCAGCGCGACATGACGCGCCGCCGGCAGCGGAACCGCTCCCGCCGCGGGCAGCGACGGCCGGTAACGCGGATAGCGGGCGGGCATGTCGCCGCCGCTGCTGGACGCGTGTTCTCCACTCATTGCCGCCGCCGCATCAGTAAGCGTTGTCCGTCTTCAACAGCGCGAAGAAGGTCAGGACAAGGATCTTGAGGTCGAAGGCCAGCGACCAGTTCTCGATGTAGTACAGATCGTGCTCGACCCGCTTCTGGATCTTCTCGACAGTGTCGGTCTCGCCGCGCCAGCCCATCACCTGCGCCCAGCCGGTGATGCCCGGCTTGACGCGATGCCGCGCGGCGTATTCGGCCACGACCTCCTCGTAGAGCCGGTCGGCGGCCTTGGCCGAGAGCGCATGCGGCCGCGGGCCGACGATCGACATCTCGCCTTTCAGCACGTTGATGAGCTGCGGCAGCTCGTCGATCGAGGTCCGGCGCAGGAAGGCGCCGACGCGGGTGACGCGCGGGTCGTTGCGCGTCGCCAGGCGCTCCGCCTTCTCGTCCCGCATATGATGGTACATCGTGCGGAACTTGCAGACGCCGATCAGATGGTTGTTGAACCCATACCGCTTCTGCCGGAAGAAGACCGGGCCGGGGCTGTCGAGCTTGATCGCGACCGCGGCCAGCAGGAAAAGCGGCGCGAAGAACAGCAGCAGCAGCGCGGCCAGGGCCCGATCCTCGACCGCCTTCACGACGGAATGCCAGTCGGCGAGCGGCCGGCGGAAGACGTGGAGCAGCGGCACGCCGCCCAGATGGGTGTAGCAGGCGCGTGTCAGCCGGAAGCCGACGAGGTCGGGCGCGAGATGGGTGTCGATCGGCAGCGAGCGCAATTGGCACAGCACCTGAAGCACCCGTTGCTCGGCCGCCCAGGGCAGGGCCACGACGATCTGATCGACGCGGTTGTAGCGGGCGTAGGTGACGAGGTCGTCGGTCGTGCCGACCCTCGGCACCCCGTGGATCTCGCTCGGCGTCCGGTCGAGCCGGTCGTCGAAGAAGCCGATGACGTTGACGCCCTCGTCGCCGGCGTGGCTCAGCGCCGCGATCAGCCGCTCGCCGTGCTCGCCGCCGCCGACGATCGCGATATTGCGGGTGAGCCGCCCCTGCGCGACCCAGCGGCGCGCCACCAGGCAGAGCGCGCCCCGCATCGCGACCATGCCGCCGAACGCAGCAGCGAACCAGACGCCGACCCAGAACCGCGAGAACTCGGAGGAGATCTTGAACAGGAAGCCGACGACGATCAGCCCGAGCATCACGACGCTCCAGCTCGCGGCGAGCTTACCGAGCTTGAGGCTGCCGGCGGTGAGGCCCTGGATCTGATAGAGGCCGTTGGCGTGAAACACGGTGCCGGCGGCGAAGAGGCCGATCAGCATCGCGAGGAAGTAGAGGTGGCGATCGGCGAACGGAGTGTCGCTGAGATACAGCGCATGCGTCAGGATCGCGGTAGTCGCGATCAGCAGCAGGTCAGCAGCGCGCAGCACCCCGGCGACGATCACCAGGGAGACGGGGCGGTCGGCGTTCCGCTTGGCTCTCAGCACCGCGAGTTGCTTCCCCGCGGCTGTGCCGTCCATCACCGTCATCAAGGCCGTACTCCGAAAGACCCTGCTCAAAGTTGTGGGAAAGGCCCTGCTCCGAACCAAAGGCAGCGAAAAGAACGACGGGAGAACGCTTTGCGTGGGCCGCTTGCATTACAGCCAACAACGGCACCTTTCCGGCAAAGGTTCCGCACCGCCCAACCCTCGGGCGGTGCGCCGATGAACTTCCGCTAACCCCGCGCGTTAGTACCGATTCGTGCCTGACCGTGCCGTCCGGGGTCTTTCCGGGCAGCGCATCCCAACCCTCGCGGCGGCCCTATGAGGACGCCGCATATTCCTTGTACTTCCCGTAGTAGTAGCCGGAATCGCCGTAGCCGAACCTGACGTGCTTGCGCACGTTGACGCGGCTCAGCACCACGCCGGCGACCGTGCCGCCGACGGACTGGAGCTGCCTCAGCGCGCCCAGGACGACCTGCCGCGGCGTGTGCTCCCAGCGCACGACGAACAGGGTGGCGTCGACGATCCGCGACAGCACCAGCGCATCGGAGGCGGCGAGCACCGGCGGGCTGTCGATCACAACGAGGTCGTAATGCCTGGTGATCGAACGGATGAAGTCGCGCATGTGCTGCGAGCCCAGGAGGTCCTGCGGATTGGGCATCCCGGACCGGGCGCAGATATAGTGCATCCCGGTCGACTCCTCGACGTTCAGCACCTCCTCGGCGGTGCACTGATCCGCGAACAGGTCGGCCAGCGTCGCCTTGTTGTCGCCGCCGAGGATCTTCGAGATCTTCGGCCGCCGCAGGTCGGCGTCGACCAGCAGCACCTTCTGCCCCGCCATCGCCGAGCTGCGGGCGAGAGACACGGAGAGCAGCGACTTCCCCTCCTCCGGCACCGCCGAGGTGATGAGGAGCGCGCGCGGCGGCTTGTCGACGTGGCTGTAGAGGATCGCGGTGCGCAGCGAGCGGATCGATTCGGCGAAGCTCGATGTCGGCTTGCGGATCAGGTACTCCTCGGGCGTCGCGCCGCTCCGCGTGCGGCTCGGCACCGCCGGCACGAGGCCGAGGCCGGAGACGCTGGTGTAGTGCTCGATCTGCTCGGCGGAGCGGAAGCCGTCGTCGAGCCGCTCGACGAGGATGGCGATGAACACGCCGAGCAGCGTCGAGCCGATCAGCGCCAGCGCGACGAACAGCTTCTTGTTCGGGAAGGACGGTTCGAGCGGCACGTCGGCGCGGGCGATGATGCGGGCATCGGCCTGCTGCTGCATGTCGCTCTCCTCCGCCGTCTCCTTGAAGCGGTTGAGGAAGTTCTCGTAGAGGGCGCGGTTGGCCTGCGCCTCGCGATCCAGTTCGCGCAGCTTGACCTCGGCCTCGTTGCTCTGCGAGGCGCGCTGCTGCAGATCGGCGAGGCTCTGTTGCAGGCTCTGCTCCCGGATGCGGGCGGTCTGCACGTCCTGGGCGAGGCTGCCGACGATCTTGTCGACCTCCTGCGCGATCTGGCGCCGCACGTCGCGCAGTTCGGCCCGGACGTTGATCAGCGCCGGAAAGCGGTCGCCGTAACGGGCCGACAGCTCGGCCTCCTTGCGGACCACCTCGGTTTCCTGTGTGCGGAGCTGCGTGATCAGCTGCGAGTTCAGGACCTCCGGCGCGTTCGCGTGCAGCACGCCGTTCTTGACGGCCTCCTGGAACTGCCGGAGGCGCGCCTCCTTTTGGGCCCGGTCGGCGCCGGCGAGACCGAGCTGCGTGTTGATTTCGTTCAACTGCTGCTGCGGCACCGTGGTGCCCCGGACGTCGGCATTCTGGAGGTTGTGCTCGGCGCGGTACTGCTGCACCGCGGCCTCGGACGCCTGGACTTTCTGCCGCAGCTCGATGACGCGCTCGTTCAGCCACTGGTTGGCGCGTCGCGTCGCGTCGAACTTCGCCTCAAGCTGCTCCAGCAAATAAAGGTCGGCGACGGTGTTGACGACGCGCGACGACAGCTCGGGGTCGCGCGAGGTGAAGGTGACGTTGAGCGTGTAGGAGCGGCCGTCGTTGAAGACGACCAGATAGTGGAGCAGCTTGTCGACGAGCCCCGTCATCGTCGCCTGCCGGTCCTCCTCGGGCGTCGATACACGACTGGAGGCCGCCGGCCCGACGCCCAGCGAGCCCAACCAGTTGGTCACCGCCGCCTCGGCGTTGCCGATCCAGACCTCGATCGCGCTGCGGTCGCGCAACGCGTCGTTGAAGTTCGGGTCGCCGACGAGGCCGAGCTTGTCGATCACCTTCACCGCGAGCTGGCGGGAACGCAGGACGTCGATCTCGGAGCGGACCGCCGCGGCTTCCGGCGGCAACCCGCCGACCACTGCCTGGAGGTCGATGACGTTGGTCTTGCGCGTGTTGAGGAGAAGCTGCGTGTCGGCGGTGTATTTCGGGGTCAGTTGGAAGGTGATCAGCGTCGCCAGCAGCGTGATGACGACCATGCAGCCGAGGATGATGCCGCGGCGGCGGCGCAGCATCGCCAAAAGCTCGCTAACGTCGAACTGGTCACGGACGACGGACGGCAACGCCGGCAAAGCATATCGCGCTCCTCTCGACTGCGGCGCCGAAGGATTTTCGGTGACGCCCGCTCCACTTCCGTCCATAGAGAAAGCCCCTCATTGATCCTGTCGTGCCGCGGCACAGACGGCGATGAGCAAACAGCGGTTTGGGGGCTTTGTTCCCTCTGGTGGAAGGGGCTGAAAAACGT
The DNA here is from genome assembly GCA_036403035.1 of Allostellaceae bacterium. GTDB lineage: Bacteria > Pseudomonadota > Alphaproteobacteria > ATCC43930 > CGMCC-115725 > DASWRT01. The sequence goes on from DASWRT010000009.1 coordinate 13,939, forward strand.
TCGATTATTTAGGCAACACTACTATAGTCAATTCAGCCGATAGGTTTTTCCTCGGATCATCAATGCAATTCTTGCTAACGAAAAAGGCGGCGGGTCGCCCCGCCGCCTTCGGCCTTTCTGCTGCTGCGGTTGCGCGTCAGATCTGCGCACCGAGCCGGATCAGGAAGAGGTTGCGGTCGAAGCTGTCGAGCTTCGACGTGCCGCTGGAGTCGCGCTTCGTGTAGGTGTACGAGGCGCCGAGGTAGATGTTCCGGTTGATGAAATACCGGGCACCGGCACCGATGTCGTACCGGTTGTCGGTCCGGTCGATGCCCTTGTAGTCGTCGTTCTCGTAATTGAGGCGGACGTTCAGCAGCAGGTTCCGGAACAGCTCGTGGTCGATGGTGACGCCGGCATCGGAGCGCAGATAACCGGGCGAGTTCGCCGGGGCGCCCTGCGAATTGAGCGCCGCGGTGTTCGTGTCCTGCACACGCCGGTCGGCGAGGAACGTCACCGTGGTCAGTTGCGTCGGGTTCCAGACGACCCGGCCGCCGAAGTCGACTCCCTGGATGTTGCTGAAAGCGTCGTTCTCGTACTCCTGGATGATATAGCCGACGAACGCCTCGGCGAAGGTCACGCCGGTGATGTCGATCGTGACGCCGGCGTCGGCGCGGCTGCCGTTCGAGTTCCGGCTCGGCCCGAAGATCCCGCCGGTGTTGTCGTACTCGCGGTGGTTGACCTCGCCGCGGACGAACGCCTGATAGCGCGGGAAGATCTCGTAATTGAGCCGGACCGCGCCGGTATAGGTGTTGAGGTCGCGGCCGCTCTCGATGACCGTCACCCCGCCGCCGCCCGGCGTGTCGCTGTACTCCTCGCGGCGGAAGCCGAGGCTCGCATCGTAGCCGATGCGAAGACCGTTCTGCGCGATGCCGACATTCGCCTGATATACGTCGAACTCGACCGGCCTGGTCGTGCCGACCGTGGCGTCGGGAGAGTCGCGTTCCTCATGCAGATGGTCGTAGCGGGCGCCGCCATAGCCGTAGAGGTATCGCGAGATGTCGTAGCGGCCGTTTCCGGACACGAAATAGTCGCCGTAATTCTCGCTGGACGTCCGCGCATAGGTGCCGACGCTTGCTCCGGCGCGGAGATCGATCTGATGCTGGCTCCAGTTCGAGAGGAGTTGCGCGCTCGGCGAGACGACCGTGATGAAATCGTGCCGCGTGTTTGTCGCGGTCGCGAAGATGTTGTCGTTGTAGAGCTCGTCCAGAATGACGCGCGGATACAGGAAGAAGGCGCCGAGATGCACGCCGAGCGGATCGAGTTCCGGCCGCGGACGGCTGAGCACGGTATCGCCACGTTCCAGCGAACGGCCGGACAGCTCCGGACGGAGGTTCGGGGAAGTCGGCGCGACCGGCGGCGTCGGCGTCGGCAGCGGCGGCAGATCCTGCGCCAGGACATCGCCCGCGACGAGAGACGCCGCGACGGCGAGGACCCCGCCCACGGCGATCTTGGATGTTTTTATGGTTCGGCTCATAGCGCCCCCCGATAATCAGAATGCTCTGCACATTCTGGTATCGTGATAAAGGGCAGGCGCGCAAGGACACCAAAGGGTAACGTGTTGCTGCGGTCGCAACACTATGGCGAACATGCAACAGATTTAACCCGAATTTCTCCCGAGGAGCTGCATTCCTGCGGATTGCACGCTGCTCCTAGGGAGAAATTCGGGGCAACCGAGCCGCGCCATCAGCGCGATACGATGAACCAATAGGCAAGGAGTGCGGGAACCAGCCAACTCGCCGAAGCGACCGTCATGACGAAGAAGAATCGCGAACGGCGCGACCACGGCGACGCGGCGTAGCCGGACAGCCTGTCCGCCTGGAGAACGCGGACCACACGATCGCTCAGCCGGTGCGTAATCGGCACGCCCCTGATCCCGTCAATCAACCCCGAATCGTCAATACACCAGAATCGCACCCCGATGCAATCGTCAATAGTAGACACGAAACGAAAATTCCTAAAGCCCCTTTGCAGAGCAATATCTGCGCACTGAAGTCCTCAGGACTGCTGCGCCTCATCTTAGATAGGAGAGATTCCTCATCTTAGAAGCGAAGAAGGGAGCCCACTTTTCCTTTATTACGCGAATTTTTTAGACGGCTCACGCATGACCCGCCGGTTGCTCCCGCCAAAGACGGAACAACTCGGCATCGCGATGCTCCTCGAAGGCGACGACGAGAAAGTTGTGGTCGCGGTCAGGCGCAACGTCGGCGCCGATTCGCTCGCGCACTTCCGACGCCGTCGGCACGCGCGTCGAGAAGCGTCCGGTCAGATTGCCTTCGACCCAGCCGACGATGTCCTCCGCGACCGCCACGGCGATCAGATATTTCACCCAGCGGGCGCCGACTTCATCGAAGGAGACCTGTCGCCGAACGGTCTGAGTGGCGCTCATGGGGCATCCTTTCCCGATCGGGCGTCGCAGTGAACTCCCTGCCGGGAAACGCGGGCTAGTAGGGCCTAGTAACCCTCCCGCTCCATACGCTTGCGCAGCGCCTTGCGCCGCCGCCGCGCCGCTTCCGCGGCCTCGCGCACCCGCCGCTCCGACGGCTTTTCGTACGAGCGGCGACGCTTCATCTCGCGGAACGTGCCCTCGCGCTGCATCTTTTTCTTGAGCGCGCGCAGCGCGCCGTTGATGTCATTGTCGCGGACGAAAACCTGCATGCGGATTGAAACCTTTCTTGCTGGAGAAGGGCCTTGCTTGGAAGCGGAAGCGGAAGCGGAAGCGACGGGCGGACGGGCCGGCCTCGCCGGCCGTTGCGGCGCCCGCTCAGCGCCGGCGGAACGGAGACGGGCTGGCCGGCGCGGCGCCGATGCCGCCAGCGCGCTCGTCCTTATGGCGGAAGTTGATCCGGCCCTTGGTCAGGTCGTATGGGGTCATTTCGACGGTGACGCGGTCGCCGGCGAGAATTCGAATGCGGTGCTTCTTCATCCGCCCGGAGCTGTAGGCCAGCGCCTCGTGCCCGTTGTCGAGGCGCACGCGGAACCGCGCGTCCGGCAGCCGTTCGATCACCGTACCGTCGAACTCGATGAGGTCTTCCTTGGCCACAGCGGCACCTCCTGAAAAAAGGAAGGGACGACGCGGCGTCCCTTCCCCGGTTCCGGCGTTCGAGCCGAACCTCTGCTATTCCTGGCGGAGATTGACTGCGGCAACCTTGCCCTGCGAGCCGCGCTCAAGGTCGTAGCTGATTCGCTGCCCCTCGAAGAGGCTGCCGATCCCGGCGCGCTCGACGGCGGAAATGTGCACGAAGACGTCCTTGGAGCCATCCTCGGGCTGAATGAAGCCATAGCCCTTCTGGGCGTTGAACCACTTCACGGTCCCTGTCGACATATCGGTCTTTCTGTAGAGTCGTCAAAGCACCGCCGCAACAAGCCGCCGTTCGGGCCTGCACATGCGGCGGATCAAAACGCAATCAGGGACGGAAGGCAGGGTCCGGCGCTCGATGGACCGCACGAGGCGATCATAAGCGAGGAGTGCAGGCCGAACCCAAGCGAGTTGACGGTGCACACATAGTCGGCCCGGCCGCCGATAGCAAGGCCTACGCCGGGCTCCCCCACCCCGGCCCTCCCCCGCAAGGGGGGAGGGAGAAGAGGCCGGGGTTTCCGCTCCAAGCTCAGCTGCAATCGGTGCCGATGCCGCCCCGCCGTTCGACGGCCGCTCAGCCGGCGAGCTTGGCGCGCAGGATGTCGTTGACCAGGGCGGGGTTCGCCTTACCCTGGGTCGCCTTCATCACCTGACCGACGAAGAAGCCGAACAGCTTCTCCTTGCCGCCGCGGTATTCGGCGACTTTGTCGGCATTGGCCTCCATCACCTGGGCGATCGCGGTCTCGATCGCGCCGGTGTCGGTGACCTGCCGCATGCCGCGCTTCTCGACGATCTCGCCCGGCGCGTCGCCGGTCTCGACCATCGCCGCGAACACGTCCTTGGCGAGGCGGCCGGAGACGGTGCCGTCCGAAATGAGGTCGATCAGCTCGCCGAGGCGCCGCGCCGACACCGGCGTCTGCTCGATGCCGACGCCGAGCCGGTTGAGCGCGCCGAACAGGTCGCCCGTGACCCAGTTGGCGGCGAGCTTCGGGTCGCGGCCCTTCGCCACCTCCTCGAAATACTGCGCGCTCGCCTGCTCGGCGACGAGCACGCCGGCGTCGTAGGCCGACAGCTTGTAGTCGGCGATGAAGCGCGCCTTCTTGGCGTCCGGCAGCTCGGGCAGGCCGAGGCGCAGCGCGTCGACCCAGGCCTTGTCGAGCACCAGCGGCAGCAGGTCGGGATCGGGGAAGTAGCGGTAGTCGTGCGCCTGCTCCTTGCTGCGCATCGAGCGGGTGACGCCGCGCCCGGCGTCGAACAGCCGCGTCTCCTGCCGGATCGTGCCGCCGTCCTCGAGAATCTCGATCTGGCGGCGCGCCTCGTACTCGATCGCCTGCTGCACGTAGCGGATCGAGTTGACGTTCTTGATCTCGCAGCGCGTGCCGTAAGGCTCGCCGGGACGGCGGACCGAAACGTTGCAGTCGCAACGCATCGATCCCTCCTCCATGTTGCCGTCGCACGTCCCGAGATAGCGCAGGATCGAGCGCAGCTTGCGGAGGTACGCCCCGGCCTCGTCGGGGCTGCGGATGTCGGGCTCGGAGACGATCTCCATCAGCGCGACGCCGGCCCTGTTGAGGTCGACGAAGGTGAGGGTCGGGTGCTGGTCGTGCAGGCTCTTGCCGGCGTCCTGCTCCAGGTGGAGGCGCGTGATGCCGACCTCGCGCGTCGAGCCGTCCGGCATGTCGAGCACGATCCTGCCCGTGCCGACGACCGGCTGCAGGTACTGCGAGATCTGATAGCCGGCCGGCAGGTCGGCGTAGAAGTAGTTCTTGCGGTCGAAGACCGAGTGCAGGTTGATCTGCGCGTCGAGGCCGAGCCCCGTCTTCACCGCCTGCTCGACGCAGTGCCGGTTGATCACTGGCAGCATGCCGGGGAATGCGGCGTCGACGGCGGAGACCTGCGTGTTCGGCTCGGCGCCGAATTCGGTCGCCGCGCCCGAGAACAGCTTCGCGTTCGAGATGACCTGGGCATGGACCTCCAGGCCGATGACCAGCTCCCACGGGCCGGTCCGGCCTTCGATCACCATCCCCGTCGATTCCGTCGCCGCCGATTCCATCGCCGTCATCACGCCGCTCCCGCGGTAAAGGCCGGCCGCGCCGTGAAGGACGCCGACCGTTCGAGCACGTCGCCGACGCGCAGCACCGTCTCCTCGTCGAAGGCGCGGCCGATGATCTGCAAGCCCAGCGGCAGGCCGTCGCCCGACAGCCCGGCCGGGACCGAGATCGCCGGCAGGCCGGCGAGGCTGGTCGGCACGGTGAACACGTCGTTCAGATACATGGCGATCGGATCGTCGGACTTCTCGCCGATCGCGAAGGCGGCGGACGGCGCGGTCGGCGTCAGGATGCAGTCGACCGTCTCGTACGCCTTCGCGAAGTCCTGCGCGATCAGCGTGCGGATGCGCTGCGCCTTCAGGTAGTAGGCATCGTAGTAGCCGGCCGAGAGCACATACGTGCCGATCAGCAGGCGGCGCTTCACCTCGGCGCCGAAACCGGCGGCGCGGGTGTTCTCGTATAGCTCGTCGAGGCTCTTGCCCTCGACGCGCAGCCCGAAGCGCACGCCGTCGTAGCGCGCGAGGTTCGACGACGCCTCGGCCGGCGCGATGATGTAATAGGTCGGCAGCGCATACTTGGTCATCGGCAGGCTGATCTCGACCGGCTCGGCGCCGGCCGCCTTCAGCCAGTCGATCCCCTGCTGCCACAGAAGCTCGATCTCGGACGGCATGCCGTCCATGCGGTACTCGCGCGGGATGCCGACCTTGAGTCCCCTGACGTCGCCGGTCAGCGCCTTCTCGAAGTCCGGCACCGGGAGCGGCGCCGAGGTCGAGTCCTTCGGGTCGTGCCCGCACATCGCGTTCAGCATCATCGCCGCGTCGCGCACCGTGCGGGTCATCGGCCCGGCCTGATCGAGCGACGAGGCGAAGGCGACGATGCCCCAGCGCGAGCAGCGCCCGTAGGTCGGCTTGATCCCGACGATGCCGCAGAAGCTCGCCGGCTGGCGGATGGAGCCGCCGGTGTCGGTGCCGGTCGCCGCCAGCGCGGCGCGCGCCGCCACCGCCGCCGCCGAGCCGCCGGAGGAGCCGCCGGGCACCAGCCGGCGGTTGTCGCCGGCCCGCCGCCACGGGTTCTCGACCGGCCCGTAATAGGAGGTCGTGTTCGACGAGCCCATCGCGAACTCGTCCATGTTGACCTTGCCGAGCATGACGGCGCCGGCCGTCCAGAGCTTCGTCGTAACGGTCGATTCGTAAGGCGGCTTGAAGCCGTCGAGGATGTGCGAGCCGGCGGTGGTCAGCACGCCCTCGCTGCAGAACAGGTCCTTGATCGCGAGCGGCAGCCCCTCCAGCGGCCGGGCGTCGCCGCGCGCGAGCCGGGCGTCGGACTCCGCCGCCATCGCCAGCGCCTTCTCCGGCGTCTCGCTGACGAAGGCGTTGAGCGGACGCGCCGCCTCGACTGCGCTGACATGCGCCTCGGCCAGCTCGCGGGCGGAGAACTTACGGGCGGCGAGGCCGTCGCGGGCCTCGGCCATCGTCAGATCGGTCAATCCGTTCGCGCCCGCCATCACTCGACCACCTTCGGCACGGTGAAGAAGCCGTGCGCCGCGGAGGGCGCGTTCGCCAGCACCGCGTCGCGCCGGTCGCCGTCGGTCACGACGTCGTCGCGCATCGGCAGCGTCATCGCGGCGACGCTGGTCATCGGCTCGACGCCCGACGTGTCGACCTCGCTCAGCTGCTCGACCCAAGTGAGAATGTGCGAGAGCTCGCCCGCGAGATGATCGAGGTCGCTCTCGGGCACCTTGATGCGCGCCAACGTGGCGATCCGCGCCACCGTGGCCTTGTCCAACGCCATGATGTAGAGTCTCCCGCCGTCGTGCGCGACGCTGCTGGGCTGGCGCCGCGCTCGGACGCGGCCATGCCGCGCGCCGCGCCCGGAAAAGCGGCGAAAGCTATCACCCGTCATGGCGATCCGCAACCCTGCCGACCTCAAGCAAAGCCTTGCTCCCGGCCAGCGGCTGATGGGCCTGGACGTCGGCACGAAGACGATCGGGATGGCCCTCTCCGACACGCGTCTGACGATCGCGACGCCGTTCGAGACGATCCGCCGGACCCGCTTCCGCGACGACGCCGCGACGCTGGCGCGGCACGTCGCGGCGCACGGGGTCGGCGGCTTCGTGATCGGCTGGCCGCTGGCGATGGACGGCACCGAGGGCCCGCGCTGCCAGTCCGTCCGACAGTTCGCGAAGAACCTGGAGGAGGTGATCGACCTCGCGGTCGCGTTCTGGGACGAGCGGCTGTCGACCGCGGCGGTGACGCGCGGGATGATCGCGCACGACATGACGCGGAAGCGGCGGGCGGAGATCGTCGACCGCGCCGCCGCTGCGTACATCCTCCAGGGGTGCCTGGACTATCTGAGCCGGCTGCCGCCGGAAGCGGCGGGCTGACGGCGTTCGATGCCGCGTCCGTACCGTCAGTCCTCGGCGGTCCGCCGCAGCGCCAGCCACCCCGCCATCAGCCTGCCATCGTCCGGCGGATACCGCTCCTCAAGCACGCTTGCGACAGCGATCCGGTCGGTGCGGAAGTGGCGGTAGTCGTTGCGCAGTTCGCACCATGCCGCAATCAGGGTCGCCTGGACGTAATAGGCGACGGCGATCGGCCAGATCGTCCGGCGGGTCCGGCTGCCTTTCTCGTCGAGGTAGGTGATGCGGACCTTCCGTGTGTCGCGGATCGCGGCGCGGATCTCCGAAAGGTCGACGGCCGGCGACGTCCGCGCGCCATAGTCCGAGACGTAGTACGGCGCCCTGCCGAGATGCTCGCGCAGCACGTCGGGGAGCATCACCGTCACTTTCGAGAGCACGCTGTCGGCGGCCTCCTGCAACCCGGGATCGCCGGTGCGCCGCAGCAGCCGGGCGCCGACCAGGATCGCCTCGATCTCCTCCGTCGTGAACATCAGCGGCGGCAGGTCGAAGCCGCGGGCCAGGACGTAACCGATGCCGGGGGCTCCCTCGATCGGCACGCGCCGGGACTGGAGGGTCGCGACATCGCGGTAGACGGTCCGGACCGTCACCTCCAACCGTTCCGCCAGCGCGGCCGCCGTGACCGGCCCGGTCGCGGCGCGCAAGGTCTGAATGATGTCGAACAGGCGGTCGGCCCGCCGCATGCCGGCGCTCCCTGGAATGATCGGCGCCCGACTGTCGGGCGGCGACCGAAGACTCCTGACACAACGCTGTCAGTAACCGTTGGATATGGTCGCGGCTGCGAACGGATGCAGCAGGATGAAGAATGACTCACGCCGTCCAATCCCGATCGCATGGCCTGCCCGCCGCGATCGTAGCGACCAGCCTGGGCTTCGTCGTGGTCCAAGTCGACGTGTCGATCGTGAATGTCGCGCTCCCGGAGATCGGCGGCTCGCTCGGCATGGGCGTCGCCGGACTGCAATGGGTGGTGGACGCCTACACGCTGGCCTTCGCCTCGCTGCTGCTCTCCGCCGGCTCGCTCGGCGACCGGATCGGGGCCCGCAAGACCTTCGTCGCGGGCTTCGCGCTCTTCGTCGCGGCATCGCTGGGCTGCGGCTTGGCAGGGAGTGCCGCGGCGCTGATCGCGGCGCGCGCCGTCCAGGGCGTCGGGGCGGCCGTCCTCGTGCCATGCTCGCTGGCGCTGCTCAATCATGCGTGCGGAAACGATGCGACGGCACGCGCCCGCGCGATCGGCCTGTGGACCGCAGCGGGCGCGGTTGCTCTGTCGGCGGGGCCGGTGCTCGGCGGCATGCTGGTCGACACGCTCGGCTGGCCGAGCATTTTCCTCGTCAACGTGCCGGTCGGCACCGCCGGGCTCTGGCTGACCCTCCGTTTCGTCGAGGAGACCCCGGTCGAGCGTGACGGGAGTCGCGAGCTGGACCTGCCGGGCCAAGCGCTCGCGGTCCTGACGCTGTTCGCCCTTACCGGTGCGGTGATCGAAGCCGGATCGCGCGGCTGGCACGCCCCGCTCGTCCTGAGCGGGCTCGCGCTCGCCGTCCTCTCCGGGATCGGCTTTGCGATCGTCGAGGTGCGAAGCGCGGCGCCGATGCTTCCGCTGGGCTTCTTCCGGCAGCCGACTTTCGGCACGGCGAGCCTTGTCGGTCTGCTCATCAACCTGACGGTCTACGGGACCATCTTCGTCCTGAGCCTCTATTTCCAGCAGGTCCGCCGCTATTCGCCCGTCGTGACCGGGTTCGCCTTCCTGCCCTTCATGGCGGCCGCGGCGGTGTCGAACGTCCTGGGCGGCCGTCTCGCCGGAGGCAGGGGACCGCGGCTACCGATCGTCGCCGGACTGCTCGTCGGCGCGGCAGGGTACTGGCTGCTGCATGAGCTGAACGGCGCGACACCCTACCCCGCGATGCTCCCGGGACTTCTGCTCGTCTCGCTCGGCGTCGGGCTCGCGGTGCCGCCGATGACGTCAGCGCTGCTCTCCACGGTGCATCGCTCGCGCTCGGGCGTAGCGTCCGGGGTCCTGAACACGGTCCGGCAGGCGGGCGGCGCGATCGGCGTGGCGCTTTTCGGCTCCGTGACGGCGGGCGGCGTCGCCGCCGGAGCGCAACTGGCGTTTCGTCTCTCCAGCCTGCTGCTTGTCCTCGCAGCCATATCGGCCGTTGCCGGAATCCGCCGGCAGGTGCCGGAATCGTCCTTAAAGGAGTATTAAGCGGAAGGCACGATGTTCGGCGGATGCAAAGCCAACCGCCGTCACCCGTCGCGCTCATCGGCGCCGCATCCGGCTGGGGCGCCGGATACCGGCAGACCGAGGATGGCCCGCCTGCCCTGCGGAACGCAGGACTCGACCGCCGCCTCGCCGCATCCGGCCTCGCCGCTTCATGGACGGCGATGGTCGAGCCGGAGCGGCGCTGGCGCGACCGGCCCGACGCGCCGGTCGAGGAGGTGTTCGGCTTCGTCGCCCGGCACAACGCGGCGCTCGCGGAGTCGGTCGAGGCGGCGATGCGCGGCGGCCGGTTCCCGGTCGTCGTCGGGGGAGACCATTCGATCGCGATCGGCACCTGGGGCGGCGTTGCCCGCGCCGTCGACAGGGCGCCGTTGGGGCTCATCTGGTTCGACGCACATCTCGACGCGCACACCGAGGCGACGACGCCGTCGATGAACCCGCACGGGATGAGCGCGGCGGTGCTGCTCGGTCATGGGCGGCCGGAATTCCTGGCGGTCGGCGGCCATGCGGTGCGGCCGGAAAACCTTTGCTACATCGGCGCGCGATCCTATGAGGACGGCGAACGGGCGCTCCTCGAACGGCTCGGCGTCCGCATCGTTGGCATGGACGAGGTCCGCGCGCGCGGCCTCGCCGCCGTCGTCGAGGAGGCGGTCGCCATCGCGAGCTGGTGCACCGCCGGGTTCGGCGCGACGATCGACCTCGACGGGTTCGATCCCGCGGACGCGCCCGGCGTCGGGCTGCGCGAGCCGGACGGGCTGCGCCGCGACGAGATGCTGGCGGCGCTGCCGCGGCTGCGGCGACAAGGGCACGGACAGTCACCGCTGCGGGCCATCGAGATCGTCGAGTACATCCCGGCATTGGACGTGGAAGGCCGCACCGCGCGCCTCGTCGGCGACGTGATCGCGGCAGCGCTCGGCGGCGGCGCTATCGAGGGCAGGACAGAGGCCGCTTAGGTCTCCGCTTCCCTTGCGGCGCGGGACGCGCCATGTTGGACGGTGTCGGGGTTGCCGCTGCGCTCACTCTCCCGCGTGCGAGAGAGTGGAGAACCGCACGCGCTCCTACCAACGTACGCGACAAAGACAAATACGACCGGCGATGAACGCCCTCTCCTGGCCCTTCCTCCTTCTCTGCGCCGCCCTCGCCTATCTCGCCGGGTCGATTCCGTTCGGGCTGGTGCTGACGCGCCTTGCCGGGCACGGCGACATCCGCCGGATCGGGTCGGGCAACATCGGCGCGACAAACGTGCTGCGCACCGGGGACAAGAAGCTGGCGCTGCTGACGCTGCTGCTCGACGGCGCGAAGGGCGCGGCGGCGACGCTGATCGCGGCGCGGTTCGGACCGGGGATGGCGATCGTCGCGGCGGGAGCGTCGGTGATCGGGCACATGTTCCCGGTCTGGCTCGGATTCCGTGGCGGCAAGGGAGTCGCGACCGCGCTCGGCGTGCTGCTCGCGCTGTCCTGGCCGGTCGGGCTCGCCGCGGCGGCGGTCTGGCTCGCGACGGCGTTCCTCACCCGCTACTCCTCGCTGGCGGCGCTGGTCGCCGCCGCCGCGACGCCGTTCGTCGCGTGGTTCGCCACGGATCCGCGGCGAACCGCGCTGATCGCCGGGATCGCCGCTCTCGTGATCCTGCGGCACCACGCCAACATCCGGCGGCTGGCGCGCGGCGAGGAGAGCCGGATCAAGCTCGGCAAGGCATGAGCCGGAAACCGCTCTCGCCGTCCGAACGGCTCGACTGGCTCCGCCTCATCAGGACCGACCGTGTCGGCCCGGTCACGTTCCATCAACTCCTCGCGCGGTACGGCTCGGCCGCGGCGGCGCTCGACGCGCTGCCGGCGCTGGTGCGGCAGGACGGCCGCCCCGGCGGCGGTGGCGCGGCGGCGGCGGCGATCTTCCCCGTCGACGCGGCGCGGCGCGAGATCGAGGCGCTCGGGCGGGTCGGCGCGCGGCTCGTCGCCGCATGCGAGCCGGACTACCCGACGGCGCTCGCCGCGATCGAGGACGCGCCGCCGCTGATCGCGATCCTCGGCGACGCTGATCTGCTGAACCGGCCGGCGGTCGCGGTGGTCGGGGCGCGCAACGCCTCGGCGAACGGGCGGCGGATCGCCCGCGAGATCGCCGCCGACCTCGGCCGGCGGGAGATCGCCGTGGCGTCCGGCCTCGCCCGCGGCATCGACGCCGCGGCGCATGCCGGCGCGCTCGACAGCGGGACGGTCGCCGTCGTCGCCGGCGGCGTCGACATCGTCTATCCGGAGGAAAATCGCGGGCTCTACGACGCGATCGTCGAGCGCGGCGGGCTCGTCGTCGCCGAGGCGGCCGTCGGCACGGTGCCGCAGGCGCGGCACTTCCCGCGGCGCAACCGCATCATTTCCGGCCTGTCGCTGGGCGTCGTCGTCGTCGAGGCGGCGCTGCGCTCCGGCTCGCTGATCACGGCGCGGCTCGCGCTGGAGCAGGGGCGCGAGGTGTTCGCGGTGCCGGGCTCGCCGCTCGACCCGCGCTGCCGCGGCACCAACGACCTGATCCGCAACGGCGCGCGGCTCACCGAGTCCGCCGAGGACGTGCTGGACGTGTTGCACGGACCGCTCGGCGTCCGCTCGCCGCAGCCCCGCGCGGCCGGTTTTCCGGCGCCGGAGCATGCCGACGAGCCGGCCGCGGACGGCGGCGGCGATCCCCGCGCCGTGGTCCTGGAGCGGCTCGGACCCTCGCCGGTTGCGGTTGACGAACTCGTGCGGGAGTGCCACTTGTCAGCCTCGGCCGTGCTGACGGTCCTGCTTGAGCTAGAGCTGTCCGGACGCCTCGAACGCTTTCCCGGCAATCAGGTCGCGCTCCGCTGAAACCCCGGAAATCGATGGAAAGTCACTCGCTTTCATGAACGTCGTCATTGTCGAGTCGCCGGCCAAGGCGAAGACGATCAACAAATACCTGGGCAGCGACTACAAGGTTCTCGCCAGCTACGGGCACGTGCGCGACCTGCCGGCGAAGGACGGCTCGGTGCGCCCGGACGACGACTTCGCAATGGACTGGGAAGTCGAGGGACGGGGCGAGAAGCGCATACGGGAGATCGTCGAGGCGGTCCGCGGCGCCACCAGACTGTTCCTCGCGACCGACCCGGACCGCGAGGGCGAGGCGATCTCCTGGCACGTCCAGGAGGTGCTGCGGCAGCGGCGCGTCCTGAAGGACATCGACGTCAAGCGCGTCGTCTTCAACGAGGTGACCAAGGCGGCGGTGCAGGAGGCGTTCCGCCGGCCGCGCGAGGTCAACCGCGAGCTGGTCGATGCCTATCTGGCCCGCCGCGCGCTCGACTACCTCGTCGGCTTCACCCTGTCGCCCGTGCTGTGGCGCAAGCTGCCGGGCAGCCGCTCGGCCGGGCGCGTGCAGTCGGTGGCGCTCCGTCTCATCTGCGAGCGCGAGGCGGAGATCGAGGTCTTCCGGCCGCGCGAGTTCTGGAGCGTCGAGGTCGTCTTCAACACAGAGGCCGGGCAGCCGGTCACCGCGCGCCTCACTCATCTCGACGGCCGCAAGCTCGACAAGTTCGACCTCGGCGACGAGGCGAAGGCAAAGGCAGCTGTCGCGTCGATCGAGCATGCCGGGCCGTTCTCGGTCGCCGAGATCGAACGGCGGCAGGTGCGGCGCCACCCGCAACCGCCCTTCACGACCTCGACCTTGCAGCAGGAAGCCTCGCGCAAGCTCGGCTTCGGCGCGAGCCGGACGATGCAGACCGCGCAGCGGCTCTACGAGGGCGTCGACATCGGCGGCGAGACGGTCGGCCTCATCACCTACATGCGGACCGACGGCGTCGCCCTGTCGAACGAGGCGATCACCGCGGTGCGCTCGCTGATCGAGCGCGACTACGGACGCGAGTTCTGCCCGGACAAGCCGCGCATCTACAAGTCCCCGGCCAAGAACGCGCAGGAGGCGCACGAGGGCATCCGCCCGACCGACCTGTTCCGGCGACCCGAGCAGGTCAGGCAGCATCTGGAGCCGGAGCAATTCCGGCTCTACGAGCTGATCTGGAGGCGCGCCGTCGCAAGCCAGATGGAATCGGCCCTGCTCGATCAGGTGACGGTCGACATCGCGGCGGCGGGCAGCGGCGCCGGGCGGATCGTCTGCCGCGCCACCGGCTCGACGGTCGTGTTCGACGGGTTCCTGAAACTCTACCAGGAGGACCGCGACGACCCCGCGGGCGACGAGGAGGGCGAAGGACGGCGCCTTCCGTCGATGCGCGAGAGCGAGCGGATGGAGCGCGGGCAGGTCACGCCGGAGCAGCATTTCACGCAGCCGCCGCCGCGCTACACCGAGGCGAGCCTCGTCAAGAAGCTGGAGGAGCTGGGCATCGGCCGCCCCTCGACCTACGCCTCGATCATCCAGGTCCTCCAGGATCGCGACTACGTCAAGCTGGAGAAGAAGCGGTTCATGCCGGAGGACCGCGGCCGGCTGGTCACAGCCTTCCTCGCCAACTTCTTCGAGCGCTATGTCCAGTACAACTTCACCGCCGACCTGGAGAACCAGCTCGACGACATCTCGGGCGGGCGGATCGACTGGAAGACGGTGCTGCGCGAGTTCTGGGAGCAGTTCTCGGCGGCGGTCGGCGGCAC
>DASWRT010000010.1:0-19814 GCA_036403035.1 Allostellaceae bacterium
GTCAACGACGTGATCGCGCCGACCGCCGACCCGCGCCTGCCCTTCGGCGGCCGCGGCGAAAGCGGCTTCGGCACGACGCGCGGCGCCGAGGGACTGCTGGAAATGACGGTGCTTAAGTCCGTCACCTATCGCGCCGGCCGGTTCCGGCCGCATTATCAGCCGCTCCGTCCGACCGACGAGGCGCGGTTCCTCGCCTATGTCCAGGCGACGCACGCGCCGGCTTGGCGCACCCGCACGCGCGCCCTGCGCGACCTCATCCTCCATTTCGCCCGTCATGGCATCTGACCTTCACCCTGCGAGCGCGATCCGATGATGAAAGACGACGACAAGAACGATCTTCACCCCTCGACCCGCGCTGCGCAGGGACTCGGCTGGATCGACGAGACGACGCGCGCGGTCGTGCCGCCGCTGCATTTCGCGACGACCTTCATTCGCGACCCGGACAACGAATACCGCAGCGGGCGCGTCTACGGCCGCGCCGACAACCCGACCTACGACCAGCCGGAGGCGCTGCTCGCCTCGCTGGAGGCCGGTGCGGAGGCATTGACCTTCGCCTCGGGGATGGCGGCGGCGACCGCCGTGTTCCTGGCGCTGCGCCCCGGCGACCATGTCGTGGCGCCGCGCGTGATGTACTGGGCGTTGCGCAAATGGCTGACGACCGCGGGTGCCGAGTGGGGGCTGCGGATCGACCTCGTCGACACCGACCGGCTCGACGACCTCCGGGCGGCGGTGCGGCCCGGCGTCACAAGGCTGGTCTGGCTGGAGACGCCGGCGAACCCGACCTGGGTCGTCACCGACATCGAAGCGGCGGCCGGGATCGCGCATGCCGCCGGAGCCTTGCTCGCGGTCGACAGCACCGTCGCGACGCCGGTGCTGACGCGGCCGCTCGCGCTCGGCGCCGATATCGTGATGCATGCCGCGACGAAGTACCTCAACGGCCATAGCGACGTCGTCGCCGGAGCGCTGGTGACGGCCGCTAAGGACGAGTTCTGGCAGCGCGTGCGCGCCGTCCGCACCGGCGTTGGCGGCATCCTCGGGCCGATGGAGGCGTGGCTGCTGATGCGCGGCATGCGGACGCTGTATGTCCGGGTCGAGCGGAGCTGCCGTTCGGCGCTGGCGGTCGCCGAGCACTTCGCCGGCCACCCCGCGGTCGAGGCGGTGCTCTATCCCGGCCTGCCGTCGCATCCCGGCCACGCCGTCGCCGCGCGGCAGATGCAGGGCGGCTTCGGCGGGATGCTCAGCATCCGCGTCAAGGGCGGCGAGGACGCCGCGATCCGCACGGCGGCGCGCGTCAGGGTCTGGAAGCGTGCGACGTCGCTCGGCGGCGTCGAAAGCCTGATCGAGCATCGCGCCTCGATCGAAGGCGCCGGCACGCCGGCTTCGCCCGACCTGCTGCGCCTCTCGGTCGGCATCGAGGATCCGGCCGACCTCATCGCCGATCTGGAAGCGGCGCTGCGGTAACGGCCGGCCGGCAGTATCGGACCGCCGCTACCGGAAGAAAATCACCGTCAGCGCGCCGAACAGCGGCAGCAGCAGGGCAGCCGCCCAGACGGCGTAGGCGAAGAAGTTCGGCATCGCGAGGCGGCTGTCCTCGATGATCGCGCGCACCATGAAGTTCGGCGCGTTGCCGATATAGGTCAGCGCGCCGAAGAACACCGCGCCTGCCGAGATCGCCGTCAGCGTCGTTACGCGCGGCCCGGTGAGCGCGGCGACGTCGCCTCCGGCGAAATTGAAGAACAGCAGGTAGGTCGGCGCGTTGTCGAGGAAGGCCGACAGGATGCCGGTGAGCCAGAAATAGGCGGCGTCGTTCGGCGCCTCGCGCGATCCAAGGAGCGGCATGATCGCGGAGGCCGCCCCCGCCTCGCCGGCCTGCACGATCGCCAGCACCGGGATGATCGTCGCGAAGATCGCGGCGAACAGGATGGCGACCTCCACCATCGGTCCCCAGCCGAAATCGTTGATGCGCCTGATTTCGGAGCGCCCGAAGCGCAGCGCCAGCAGCGTCAGCAGGACGAGCGCGGCGTCGCCGGCGAGCGCTTCCGGCGCCGCTTCGACGCCGAGAATGTCGACGGTCGCGCCGCTGCGCCACGTGCCGCTCGCCATGACCACGGCGACCGCCGCGGCGAGCATCGCCAGATTGCGCTTTCCCCGCAGCTTCAGCCGGCCGACCTCTTCGAGCGGGTCGGGCTCGGGGCGGCCGGAGCGCCGGTGCATCAGGCTGTCGACCGCGAAGAACAGCGCGAGCAGCGTCCCGCTCGCCAGCAGCATCGGCAGGGACAGGTTCACCAGCGGCCAGAAGAACGGCACGCCCTGGAGATAGCCGATATAGAGCGGCGGGTCGCCGAGCGGCGTCAGCGCGCCGCCGAGATTGCCGACCAGGATGATCAGGAAGACGAAGACGTGCCGGTAATGCCGGCGCCTGCGGTTCGCGCGGAGCAGCGGACGCACGACCAGCATCGCCGCGCCGGTCGTGCCCATCACGCTCGCCAGCAGCGTGCCGATCCCGAGCATCGCCGTATTCACCCCCGGCGTGCCGTGCAGGGTGCCGCTGAGCCTGACCCCGCCGGTGATCGCGTAGAGCGTGGTGAGCAGGATGATGAACGGCAGGTATTCCAGCAGCGCCGTGTGCCACAGCGCGTGCAGCACCGTCGCGCCGCCCTGCGTCGCGCTCAGCGGCGCCAGCAGCGCCAGCGCCCAGCCCGCGGCGATCTTCCCGAAATGGCGATGCCACAGCGACGGCGCGACCGCCGGCAGGATCGCGATCGACAGCAGCAGTCCGGCGAACGGCAGCACCCAGCCGAGGCCGAGCGCGGCGCCGTCGAGCCCTTCCGCAGCCGCGGCGGAGGCCGGAGCCGGGAAAACGGCGACGAGCAGCGCCGCGAGCATGGCCGCCACCGCTTGTTCGCGCCTCGCTGCACCGCTAGGCTCCGCGCCGAGGAAAAGAAGGTCCCGAAAAGGAGCCGCTGCGATGGACATGACCGGTGAACACACAATTCCGGCGTCGCGCCTGACCGTCTGGGAAGCGCTTAACAACCCTGAG
Organism: Allostellaceae bacterium; assembly: GCA_036403035.1. Taxonomy (GTDB): domain Bacteria; phylum Pseudomonadota; class Alphaproteobacteria; order ATCC43930; family CGMCC-115725; genus DASWRT01. The sequence continues at coordinate 3,041 of DASWRT010000010.1, forward strand.
ATCCTTCGGCAGTGCATTGCGGGTTGTGAAGAGATCGAGAAGACCACTCCGACGGAGTGGGCCGCCAAGGTCGTGGCGAAGGTCGGACCGGTCAAGGCGAAATTCGCCGGGAAGGTGACCCTTTCCGATCTCGATCCTCCCAACGGATACACGATCACCGGCGAGGGTACCGGCGGCGCGGCCGGTTTCGCGAAGGGCGGCGCCAAGGTCCGCCTCGCCGACATGCCGGATGGCGCGGGCACCGTGCTTGCCTACACCGTGCAGGCGCAGGTCGGCGGCAAGCTCGCCCAGATCGGCTCGCGCCTCATCGACAGCACCGCCCGCAAGTATGCCGACGATTTCTTCGTCCGCTTCGCCGAGATCGTCGGAACCGGCGCGGCAACGGCCCCCCGACCGGCGCCTGTGGTCGAAACGCCTGCGCCGGGAATCCCGCCGATCGCTCCCGCCATGCCGGCGCCCGGCGCACCGATTCCGGAAGCGACGGCGGCGGTCGGAGCCGACGCTGTGGCCTCGGAACGCCCGGTCGCTCCCGCGGCGGCGGCGACGCCCGTTTCGGCGCCCTCGGGTCCGGCGCGCACTTCCGCATCCAGTGCAACGCCTACCGGCAGACGGGTATCATCCGTTGTATGGGTGATTGCACTGACGGTGATCGTTCTGATCTTATTGTACTTCTTTACCCGCGGGTAGCGCGTCGAATGCCTGCCGCGCGCGGCGCGACTTGACCCCGGAAGGCGGGTTAACCACACTCCTTCGTTAGAAATTTGGGGAGAGAGAAAGCCAATGACCTCCGCCGCAACCGCCGTCTCGATGACGGTCAACGGCAAGCCCGTGTCCGGCACGGCCGAGCCGCGCACGCTTCTCGTCCAGTTCCTCCGCGAGACGCTCGGCCTTACCGGCACGCATGTCGGCTGCGACACGAGCCAGTGCGGTGCCTGCGTCGTTCATGTCGACGGCGTCTCCGTCAAGGCGTGCACGATGCTCGCGGCGCAGGCGGAAGGCAGCCAGATCACAACGATCGAGGGTCTTGCCAAGGGCGACCAGCTTCACCCGATGCAGGCCGCGTTCCGCGAGCATCATGCGCTGCAATGCGGCTTCTGCACGCCGGGCATGATCATGAGCGCGGTCGATCTCGTGAAGAACAACCCGAGCCCGAGCGAGCAGGAAATCCGGCACTGGCTCGAAGGCAACATCTGCCGCTGCACAGGCTACCACAACATCGTGAAGGCGATCGAAGCCGGCGCGGCGGCCATGCGCGGCGGCCCGCAGGCCGCAGCCGCCGAATAGGGCATCCGCACGCAGACAGCTCCTCGGGGGAGGAATCCGTCATGTCGAATCCGCAGGGTATCGGCGCTCCGGTGCGGCGCCGCGAGGATTTCCGCTTCATCACCGGCCGCGGCAACTATACGGACGACATCAACCGTCCCGGCCAGCTTCACGCCTATATCCTCCGCAGCCCGCACGCGCATGCGCGCATCCTCGGCGTCGATGCCGGCGCCGCGCTGTCGGCGCCGGGCGTCGTCGCCGTCTTCACCGGCAAGGACATGGCGGCCGACAATGTCGGCGGCCTGCCCTGCGGCTGGCAGATCCATTCGAAGGACGGCTCGCCCATGGTCGAGCCGCCGCATCCGGTGCTTGCGGTCGACACGGTGCGCTATGTCGGCGATCAGGTCGCCGTCGTGATCGCCGAGACGCGCGGACAGGCAAGGGACGCGGCCGAGCTGGTGAACGTCGACTACGAGCCGCTGCCGGCCGTCGTCGACACCGCCACCGCCGCGAAGCCCGGCCAGCCGCAGGTCTGGGAGCAGGCGCCTAACAATCTCTGCTATGACTGGCACCTGGGCGACAAGGCGGCGGTCGACGCCGCGTTCGCGGGGGCGGCGCGTGTCGCAAAGCTCGACCTCGTCAACAACCGGCTGATCCCCAACGCGATCGAGCCGCGCGCGGCGGTCGGCGACTACGACGCCGCGACCGGCGAGCACACGCTCTACACGACCAGCCAGAACCCGCACGTGATCCGGATGCTGATGGGCGCGTTCGTGCTGCACCTGCCGGAGCACAAGCTGCGCGTCGTCGCGCCCGATGTCGGCGGCGGCTTCGGCTCGAAGATCTTCCACTACGCCGAGGAGGCGATCGTCACCTGGGCCGCCGCGAAGGTACGCAAGCCGGTCAAGTGGACTGCCGACCGGTCCGAGAGCTTCCTCACCGACGCGCACGGCCGCGACCACGTCAGCCATGCGGAACTGGCGCTCGACAAGGACGGCAAGTTCCTCGGGCTCCGCGTCTCGACGATCGCCAACATGGGCGCCTATCTGTCGACCTTCGCGCCCGCCGTGCCGACCTATCTTTACGGCACGCTGCTCGCCGGCACCTACACGACGCCGGCGATCTACGTCGAGGTCAAGGCGGTGTTCACCCACACCGCGCCCGTCGACGCCTATCGCGGCGCCGGGCGGCCGGAAGCGACCTACGTCGTCGAGCGGATCGTCGACGCGGCGGCGCGCGAGACCGGCATCGATCCGGCCGAACTGCGGCGGCGCAACTTCATCGCGAAGGACGCCTACCCGTACCAGACGCCGGTGGCGCTGCAATACGACAGCGGCGACTACTTCACGACGCTCGACATGGCGCTGAAGGCGGCCGACTACGCCGGCTTCGAGCAGCGGCGGAAGGAGGCGGCGGCGCGCGGCAAGCTGCGCGGCATCGGCCTCGCGACCTACATCGAGGCGTGCGGCATCGCGCCCTCGGCGGTGGTCGGCTCGCTCGGCGCCCGCGCCGGGCTCTACGAGACAGGCGAGGTCCGCGTCCATCCGACCGGCAGCGTCACCGTCTTCACCGGCACGCACAGCCACGGCCAGGGCCACGAGACGACGTTCGCGCAGCTCGTCGCCGACGGGCTGGGCATCCCGATCGAGCAGGTCGAGGTGGTGCACGGCGACACCAGCAAGATCCCGTTCGGGATGGGCACCTACGGCTCGCGCTCGCTGGCGGTCGGCGGCTCGGCCATCGTCAAGGCGATGGACAAGGTGATCGCGAAGGGCAAGCGCATCGCCGCGCACCTGCTCGAAGCCTCCGAAGCCGACATCGAGTTCAAGGACGGCAAGTACTCGGTCGCCGGCACCGACCGCTCGAAGAGCTTCGGCGAGATCGCGCTGACCGCCTACGTGCCGCACAACTACCCGATCGACGAGCTGGAGCCCGGCCTCGACGAGACCGCGTTCTACGACCCGAAGAACTTCACCTATCCCTCGGGCTGCCACATCGCGGAGATCGAAATCGATCGCGACACCGGCGTCGTCTCGGTCGTCAACTTCACGGCGGCCGACGATTTCGGACGCATCATCAACCCGATGATCGTCGAAGGGCAGGTGCATGGCGGACTCGCCCAGGGCATCGGTCAGGCGCTCTACGAGAACTGCGTCTACGATACCGAGAGCGGTCAGCTCGTGACCGGTTCCTACATGGACTACTGCATGCCGCGCGCGGACAATTTGCCGTCGTTCGAGGTCGAGACCAACGTCACGCTCTGCACGCACAACCCGTTGGGCGTGAAGGGCTGCGGCGAGGCCGGCGCGATCGGCGCACCGGCGGCGATCATGAACGCGGTGATCGATGCGCTGGCGCCGCTCGGCGTCCGGCAGTTCGACATGCCGGCGACGCCGGAGCGCGTGTGGCGCGCGATCCACGAACACTCGCCCGCGATGGCGGCGGAATAGGAGGCACCCAGATGTACGCTTTCGAGTACCACCGCCCGGCCAGCGTCGCCGATGCCGCCAAGGCTCTCGGCGGCGCCGAGGACGCGAAGCTGCTGGCCGGCGGCCAGACGCTGATCCCGACGCTGAAGCAGCGCCTGGCGCAGCCCTCCGACATCATCGACCTCGGCCGGGTCGTCGAGCTGAAAGGCATCCGGCGCGACGGCGATGCGGTCGTGATCGGCGCGATGACCAAGCACGGCGAGGTCGCCGCCTCGGACGTGGTGAAGAGCGCCATCCCCGGACTGGCGCAACTCGCCGGCCTCATCGGCGACCCGGCGGTCCGCAACCGCGGCACGCTAGGCGGCTCGATCTGCAACAACGACCCGGCCGCCGACTATCCGGGCGCCGTCGTCGGGCTCAAGGCGACCGTGCGGACCAACAAGCGCACGATCGCGGGCGACGATTTCTTCACCGGCCTGTTCGAGACGGCGCTGGAGCTGGACGAGATCGTCACCGAGGTGAGCTTCCCGATCCCGCAGAAGGCGGCCTACGCCAAGTTCCGCAACCCGGCGTCGCGCTATGCGATCGTCGGCGTCTTCGCGGCGAAGCTCGCCGACGGCAGCGTGCGGCTCACCGTGACCGGCGCCGGCCCGACCGTCTTCCGCGTCACGGAGATGGAGCAGGCGCTCTCGGCGAACTTCTCGCCCGACGCCGTCGCCTCGATCAAGGTCCCGGCGAACGGCCTCAACGCCGACATCCACGCCAGCGCCGAGTACCGCGCCCACCTGATCACGGTCATGGCGAAGCGCGCCGTTGCCGCCGCGGCGGGCTGACGTCCACTTGCCGACCTCCCTTTACTTCTCCCTCTCCCGCGTGCGGGAGAGGGGCGGGGTGAGGGGAGTTTCCTTTTCTGTTTATACCCCACCGCGCGGCATATGCCGGCCCTCACCCCTACCCTCTCCCGCACGCGGGAGAGGGGGCATAGGGTGCTGGAGCGAAGGACTAGAACAGAGCAGAACCAAAGTGAGAGACGGCGCCAAATCGAACCGCGCTCGTCAGCTCCGTGCTGACCAAACCGCCGTCGAGCGCATTCTCTGGCTCCAGCTCCGCGGCCGCCGATTGTCCGGACTGAAGTTCCGCCGCCAGGTTCCGATTGGTCCTTTTATCGTCGATTTCGCCTGCATAGACCGTAAGCTGATCGTCGAACTCGATGGCGGTCAGCACTCCGAGACGATTGCGGATGATGAACGGCGAACCGCTTGGCTCGAAAAGCACGGCTGGCGCGTTCTACGGTTCTGGAACAACGACGTTACCGACAACCTCGACGGCGTGCTGCTCCGGATAACGGCAGCGATGGCGCACGCCGACGGCAGCCCTCACCCCGGCTCTCTCCCACATGCGGGAGAGGGAGAGATCACCGAGTTAAGATGACCGCCCTCCCCGCCTCCATCGACGACACCCTGGCCCTCCTCTCGCACGGCGCCTACGTCGCCGACCGCAGCCTTGCGACGGCGGTGTTCCTGGCGCTGAAGCGCCGGCGGCCGCTCTTCCTCGAAGGCGAGGCGGGGGTCGGCAAGACCGAGATCGCGAAGGTGCTCGCCTCGACGCTCGACCGCCGCCTCATCCGGCTGCAATGCTACGAGGGGCTCGACGTCGCCGCGGCGGTCTACGAGTGGAACTATCCGGCGCAGATGATCGAGATCCGCCTCGGCGAGGCGACCTCGCGCGACCGCGGCTCGATCGAGAGCGACATCTTCTCCGAGCGGTTCCTGATCAAGCGGCCCCTCCTCCAGGCGCTGGAGCCGGATCCGTCCGGCGCCGCTCCGGTGCTGCTGATCGACGAACTTGACCGGACCGACGAGCCGTTCGAGGCGTTCCTGCTGGAAATCCTCTCCGACTTCCAGGTGACGATCCCGGAACTCGGCACGATCGCGGCGAAGGAGCCGCCGATCGTCGTCATGACCTCGAACCGCACGCGCGAGATCCACGACGCGCTGAAGCGCCGCTGCTTCTATTATTGGGTCGACTACCCCGACGCGGCGCGCGAGCTGGAGATCCTCGCCATCAAGGCGCCGGGCGCCGCCGAGCGGCTGTCCCAGGAGGTGGTCGGCTTCGTCCAGAAGCTCCGCGGCATGGACCTGTTCAAGGTGCCGGGGATCGCCGAAACGATCGACTGGACGCAGGCGCTGATGGAGCTTGACGTGCTCGCCCTCTCGCCCGAGGCGATCAACGACACGCTGGGCGTGCTGCTGAAATACCAGGACGACATCGCGAAGATCCGCGGCAGCCAGGCCCAGCAGCTGCTCGATCAGGTCCGGAGCGAGCTGGCCGCGGCGCCGCCCGCGGCGCGGTAGGAGACGGCGGCGATGGCTCGCCACGAGCCCGCGGGCAGCGGCGGCGCGCCGCAGCAGGGCCGGCTCCTCGCCAACCTGATGTACTTCGCGCGGACGCTGCGCGCCGCCGGACTGCCGGTGGGACCGGGCAAGGTGCTCGACGCCGTCGCCGCGGTCGAGGCGGTCGGCATCACGAACCGGCGCGACTTCTACTGGACGCTGCACGCCGTCTTCGTGAACCGCCAGGACCAGCGCGAGATCTTCGATCAGGCGTTCCACATCTTCTGGCGCAACCCCGATCTGCTCGGGAAGATGATGTCCTTGCTGCTGCCGCAGCTTGAGGATCCCGACCGCGCGCAGCAGCCGGAGATGATCCGGCGGCTGGCCGAAGCCCTGCACCAGGACCGCGGTGCGCAGCCCCAGGCGCCGAATGAGGAGCGCGAGGATGTCGAGATCGACGCGACGATGACATTCTCCGAGCGCGAGATCCTGCGGACGATGGATTTCGAGGCGATGTCGCGCGAGGAGACGGCGCGCGCCGAAGCGGCGATCCGGCGCCTCCGCCTGCCGCTGAACGAGGTTCCGATCCGCCGCTGGGAACCCGACCCGCGGGGCCTGCGCGCCGACATGCGGGCGACGCTGCGCGCGGCGGTGCGCGCCCAGGATCTCGTCCTGCTGAAGCGGCGGGCGCGGCGGACCCGGCCGCCGCCGCTCGTCGTGCTCTGCGATATCTCCGGCTCGATGAGCCGCTACAGCCGCCTGTTCCTGCACTTCATGCATGCCGTCATCAACGACCGCGACCGCGTGCATACCTTCCTGTTCGGCACGCGGCTCACCAATGTGACGCGGATGCTGCGCCACAAGGACGTGGACGAGGCGATCGCCAAGGTCGCCGCGTCGGTCGAGGACTGGTCCGGCGGCACGCGGATCGGCCAGACCCTGGCCGAGTTCAACCGCTTCTGGTCGCGCCGCGTCCTCGGGCAGGGCGCCGTCGTGCTGTTCATCAGCGACGGGCTCGACCGCGATGCCGGCACCGGCATCGGCCGCGAGATGGACCGGCTGCACAAGAGCTGCCGGCGGCTGATCTGGCTGAACCCCTTATTGCGCTACGAGGCGTTCGAGCCAAAATCTCTCGGTATGCGGGCGATCCTGCCGCATGTCGACGAGTTCCGGCCGGTGCACAGCCTGGAGAGCCTGGAAGCGCTGATCGAGGCGCTGTCGAGGCCGCCGGGGCCGCGCCGGCTCGAAGCGGCGGCGGCATGGCGCGACCGGACGGCGGCGACGGCGGCGACGATGGAGGCGCGGGTATGAGCACGGGTATCGGCGGCGGTACGGGAGACGACGACATCCTCCGGCAGGCGCAGGCATGGCACGACCTGGGACGCGGCGTCGCGCTGGCGACGGTCGTGACGACCTGGGGTTCCTCACCTCGTCCGGTCGGCTCGAAGCTGGCGGTCGATCAGGACGGAAAGTTCGTCGGCTCGGTCTCCGGCGGCTGCATCGAGGGCGCCGTCGTGCGCGAGGCGCTCGACGCGATCGCCGACGGCAAGCCGCGGCTCCTCGATTTCGGCGTCACCGACGAGCAGGCCTGGGAGGTCGGCTTGGCCTGCGGCGGCAAGGTCCAGGTCCTCGTCGAGCGGCTCGGATGAGGCCGGATCTCCTCCGCCGCGTCCTCGCGGCGCGCGACGCCGGGCGCCCGACGGCGCTGGCGACGCACCTTGCGAGCGGCCGGCAGGCGCTGCTGGAAAGCGGCGCGTGGGATGGCGACCTCGCGCTCGACAGCCCCGCCCGGCAGGCCGCCGAGGCGGCGCTCGCCGGAGACCGCAGCCGCGTCGTCGAGACCGCCGAGGGGCCGGTCTTCGTCGAGATCCACAACCCGCCGCTCCGCTGTGTCATCGTCGGCGCGGTGCATATCGCGCAGCCGCTGGCGCGCATGGCGGCGCTCGCCGGCTATGCCGTGACGATCGTCGACCCGCGCAGCGCCTTTGCCAGCGAGGAGCGTTTCCCCGGCGTCGAGCTATCGACCGACTGGCCGGACGAGGCGCTGGAGGTGCTGCGGCCGGACCGCCGCACCGCGATCGTGACCCTGACCCACGATCCGAAGATCGACGATCCGGCGCTGGTAGCGGCGCTGCGCTCCGAAGCGTTTTACATTGGCGCGCTCGGCTCCCGGAAGACGCACGCGTCGCGTTGCGCTCGGCTCCGGGAGCAGGGATTCGGGGATGCCGACTTCGCGCGCATCCACGGCCCGGTCGGGCTTTCCATCGGTGCGCTGTCGCCCGCGGAGATCGCGGTGTCGATCCTGGCGCAGATCGTCGCGACGCTGCGCGCAGACCGCGTGAAGGCTCGCGAGGAGAAGGAGGGACGTTGAGGTTCGGAGAGATCAGCGTCGGCGAAGCGGCAGGCGCGATCCTTGCGCACAGCCTTACCCTGCCCGGCAGCCGCCCGTTCAAGAAGGGCCGGCTATTGTCGGCCGACGATATCGCCGCGATCGCCGAAGCCGGCATCAGGACGATCGTCGCGGCGCAGCTCGATCCCGACGATCTGCGCGAGGACGAGGCCGCATCGCGCGTCGCCGCCGCGCTCACCGGCGGCAATATCGAACCGGCTGCCGCCTTCACCGGGCGCGTCAATTTGTTCGCGACCGCGCCGGGGCTCCTCGTTTTCGACCGTGACAGGCTCGACCGGCTGAACCTCGTCGACGAGGCGCTGACGCTGGCGACCTTGCCGCCTTACGCCGTCGTCGAGCCGCGCCGGATGATCGCCACGGTCAAGGTGATCCCGTTCGCCGCGCCGCGCGCCGTCGTCGACACCTGCGCCGCGCTCGCCGCCGAGGGCGGGCCGCTGCTCCGCGTCGCGCCTTTCGTGCCGACCGACGCCGAACTGATCCAGACCCGGCTCCCCGGTTTGAAGGAGAGCATCCTCGACAAGACGCGCGACGTGACGGAGCGCCGCCTCGCCGCGCTCGGCAGCCGCCTCGTCGCGGAGTCGCGTTGCAAGCACACGACGTCGGAGTTGGCGCCGCGACTGCGCGAGGTGGCGGACAGGGTCGGGCTGGTGCTCGTCGCCGGTGCGTCGGCGATCGTCGACCGGCGCGACGTGATCCCGGCCGCGATCGTCGCCGCGGGCGGCCGGGTCGAGCATTTCGGCATGCCGGTCGATCCCGGCAATCTGATGCTGGTCGGCGCCATCGGCGGCACGCCGGTGCTGGGGTTGCCCGGCTGCGCCCGCTCGCCGAAGGAGAACGGCTTCGACTGGGTGCTCCAGCGCCTGCTCGCGCGCCTGCCGGTCGGGCCGGAGCAAATCATGCGGATGGGGGCCGGCGGGCTGCTCGCGGAGATTCCGAGCCGGCCGGCGCCGCGCGCCGATGCCGCGACGACGGCCGGTGCCGGTGCGGCTGCCGCCGCCGGCCCGCGGGCGCCGCGCATCGCGGCGTTGCTTCTCGCCGCCGGCCAGTCGCGCCGCATGGGGGTCGTCAACAAGCTGCTGGTCGAGATCGACGGCGTGCCGATGGTCCGCCGCGTCGCCGAGGCGATGCGCCGCTCGCAGGCAGCGCCGCTCGTCGTCGTGCTCGGCCATGAGGCGGACCGCGTGCGCGCGGCCCTGGCCGGCCTCGGCGGCGGCGTCACGATCGTCGAGAACCCGGACTATGCCGCCGGCCTGTCGACCTCGCTGCGCCGTGGCCTCGCCGCGCTGCCGGCGGATGTCGACGGCGCCGTGGTCTGCCTCGGCGACATGCCGCGCGTTGCGCCCCGCACGATCGACCGGCTGCTCGCCGCCTTCAACCCGGCCGAAGGACGTGCGATCTGCGTGCCGACCCGGAACGGCAAGCGCGGCAACCCCGTGCTGTGGGCGCGCCGCTTCTTCCCCGAGATGCAGGAGATCGCCGGCGATGTCGGCGCCCGGCATCTGATCGGCGCCTACCCGGAGGCGGTCGCCGAGATCGAGATGGACGAGGACGACGGCGTGCTCATCGACATCGATACGCCGGAGGCGCTGGCCGACTTCACGGCGCGCGAAGCCGCGATGGCCGGTTCCCCATCCGCCGCGAAAGTGTCGGCGTGAACGACGGCGGCGGCACGCTCTACCACGATGCGATCCTTGCCCTTGCCCGCAGCCGCGAGGGCGCCGGCCGCCTGCCCGAACCCGACGTCAGCGTCACGATCGACAATCCGCTTTGCGGCGACCGCGTGACGATCGACCTCGCGCTGGACGGCGGCATGGTGACCGCCCTCGCCCATCGGGTCCGCGGCTGCGCCCTCTGCGAGGCTGCCGCCGCGGCGATATCGCGCCACGCCGCCGGTCTTGATTCACCGGCGATCGAGGCTGCCTCGGCCGCCGCTGACGCGATCCTGCGGGGTGAGGCGCCGCCCGCCGGGTCCTGGCCCGAGATCGCCCTGTTCGTTCCGGTCGCCGCGCATCGAAGCCGCCACCGCTGCGTCACCCTCCCCTTCGAGGCCGTTCGCGAGGCGCTGCGGAAAGCGGGCGGCGGCGCATAGAGACGCCGATAAGCAGTTCGGATCTTCAAAGTGGATTTCGTTTGGGTTTGGAGACGGCTTTCGCAGGAGCCCACTCAGCTCTCACCCGCGCGGTCATAGGGTGAACTATTAACGTTTGAACCACCAAGACACCAAGAGGAGCATCGGAGCGCGCCGCGCCTGGACTTCCTTCGTGGTTCAAACGTTGTTTTTTCCTACGTCTACGCCACCCGAGGCCGAAATTCGGGCGGCGAACTTGGGGCGACGCCGGGCGATCTACCGTCCGAGCTTGGCCACTGCCTCCGGGATCAGCCGGTTCAGGATGTCGAGTTCGCGACGGATCGCCTCCTCGGTCTCGGCGCTGCCCGGCATCTTCATCAGCCTGAGCGTTTCGCGGACCGCCTCCCGCGGGCGGGCGGCGATCGACGCGGCAGCCTCCAGCGCCGCCTCGACGACGTTGCGTCCGTCGCCGACGACGCGGGTGACGAGGCCGAGCGCGGCAGCCTCCGCCGCGTCGACCGGGCGGCCGGTCAGGATGAGATCGAGCGCGGCGAGGCGTCCGATCCGGGCGGGCAGCAGGACCGTGGAACCTGCTTCGGGCACGATGCCGAGATCGATGAAGGGAAAGCGCAGCACCGTTCGCGGTGAGGCGAAGACCATGTCGCAATGCAACGTCATCGTCGCGCCGATTCCGACTGCCGCGCCGTCCAACGCCGCCAGGAACGGCGTCGTGATCCGCGGCAGGCCGGTGAGGAAGCGCGCGATGGCGCCGTCCGCCGCCTGCGGCCAAAGCTCCGCGAAGGCGCCGCGGTCGTGGCCGCTTGAGAAGGCGCCCCCGGCGCCCGCGACGACGATCGCGCCCATCGCCGGATCGGCATCGGCACGCCGCAGCGCCTCGTCGAATGCGGCGAACATCGGTCCGTCGATCGCGTTGCGCACGGCGGGCCGCGACAGGGTGATCAGGCACACGCCGTCGCCCCGAGCCTCGACGATGACGCCATCCGTTACGGTCTTCTCGGTCATCCTTCGCCGCCGCAATGAGGTCAGGCCGCCGTCTTCATGATCGTATCTTGTGGCTCGCCGGCGATCCGCACAACGCCGAGAGCCGTTCGGCCACCGTACCGTCCGGCCTGCTACCCCAGCCGGATCTTCAGCGCGAGCACCGTCAGCGACAGAAGGAAGGTGATCGCGTTGGCGAGGACAAGGCCGAGGCTGGAGATCGCGATGCCGTAGACGAGCCACAGAAACGTGCCGGCCGTCATCATCAGGTACATGCGCAGCGACAGGCCGGCGGTCTGCCGCTCGCGCAGCACTTTCACGACCTGCGGCAAGAAGCTGAGCGTCGTCAGGACGCCCGCGACGACGCCGACCGTCTCGACAAGAAAAGGTGACAATTCCGGGCCTCGCGACCAGCCGCTGCTCGCCGTTCTACCGCTGTTGTGTTTGCGCCGCACGAAAAGTCGCGCTATGGCGGAATACGGCACGGCGGCGCCCGTTGTCACGGCAATTCACCTTCACCGCAGGCCGGAAAACCCGTCATGAGCTGGTTGATCGGTGTTCTCACCGTCGCGAGCACGATCTTCGGCGTCCTTCTTGGTCAGGTCGCCGCCGGCTTCGAATCGCTCGGCGTGATCCTCGCCGGCATCGTCCTGATGACGCTGCGTGCCTGACGGCGGCTTCAGTACCGCGACGTGATCTCGCGATCCGGGCAGCGGATGTTGTCAAGTCCCGCACGTCGGGAAACTTCTTTTTAACGAAGAAAATCGATTCTGGACCCGTTCCGTAGGAATGGTGGGTCCAGTTTATGCTTGTTGTCAGGCTTCGTGGAGCCCTTGCGGCCCTCGTCGTCGCTCTCGTTTCCTTTCCGGCTGCGGCGCAGTTCCGGCTGGAGCCTGCCTTTGCCGACCAGCAGAGCTTCGGTCCCGGCACCGCCAAGGGCGCGGTGATCTGGAGTCACGGCCGCTCGACGACCAGCGAAGACTCGCTCTCGCCCACACCCTATTACATGAGCGGCCTGCACGACGCCGGCTGGGACACGTTCCGGCTCAACCGGATGCGTGAGACCGATACGCTGCAGGAAAGCACGCGCCAGCTCGTCCGCACCGTACAGGATCTGAGGCGGCGCGGTTACGGCAAGGTGGTGCTCGCGGGCCAGTCCTTCGGCGCCTTCATCTCGCTGATGGCCGCCGACGCCAGCGACGACGTGCACGCGGTGGTTGCAACCGCGCCTGCCGCCTTCGGCAGTTTTTCCGACTTCTACGATAGCTGGCGGGCGAACGCGTCGCGGCTCTATCCGCTGTTGGAGAGCGTCCGGCACGCCCGCGTCATGCTGTTCTACTTCCATGGCGACGATTTCGATCCGGGCGGACGCGGCGACCGCTCCCGCGCGATCCTTTCTTCGCACCGGGTCGAGAACCTCGTCATCGACCAGCCGCCCTTTCTGACCGGGCACTGGGCGGCGTCGACCGGTCTTTTCGTCCGCCGTTTCGGCACGTGCATCCGGAACTTCATCGAAGCCGCGACGGTGCCGCCCGAGGCGGATTGCGAGACGCATTGGGGCCAGAGCCCGAGCGCGCAGATCCCGCTGCCGGCGGCCCTGGCTAGCGTGCCGGGGACGCAGGGCGCCGCGTCGGCCGATACCGGCGCCGTCTCGGTGCCGGAGAACTCGTTCCTCGGCAAGTGGTACGGCTTCTACAGCAACGGCCGCGAGGTGCTGCTCGCCGTCGAGCGGATCCGCGGCGACGAGGTGACGGCGGTCTATGCCGTCGGTCCCGGCATCGAGCCGGGCGAGAAGGCCGAGTGGGTCCGCCGCACCGGCCGCCTCGTCGACGACGAACTTGTCTTCAAGGAGAAGGGGCGCCACACGCTGCGCTACCATCTGCGCTCGGACGGCCACATGGCCGCGCTGTGGATCGCCAGCGACGGCAGGACCGAACTCGACGCGGTGCTCCGCCACACCGAGTAGCCGTCCGGAGGGCAGGCATCCCTCCTCGTCTCTTCCCGACCGAAGCAATCCGTCAGGCCGCGCTCAACTCCAGCGCGGCCTGACGCCGTTTCGCGCCCGCGGTCGTTGGCCTTATTGAGGTCACGAGAACCGCAGCGGAGAAGTGGTCATGCGCATGCGCATTCTGGCGACGACGGCAGTCGCTGTTATCCTGTCATTACCGCTCGCCTTGCCGGCGTCGGCGCAATCCGGCGGCGGCGGAAGCGGCGGCTCTTCCGGCGGTTCCGCAGGCGGCGGCACAAGCGGAGGGACAGCGGGCTCCGTCGGATCGGCGGCGCGGGCCGGCGCGACGCCGGGCGCAGCCGCGACCCAGGGCTCGGCGGCACGGGCCGGTTCGATCACCAGTTCCGGCGCGGGAGTGGGCGCGGTCGGTCCATCAGCCGTTCCGGCGCCGCTCGCGACGCAGCCCGGCGTCGGAGCGAGCACCACGCCCGGCTCCGGCCGCGACAGTCTGAACGGGCCTGGAGCCGGCGCGCTGGCGACGCCTGTGCCGGGCGCCACAACCGGGCTGGGCAGCGGCACCGGGGCGCCGGGAACGGCGACGCTCAACGGTGGTAGCGGCGGTGGACTCGGGGCGGCGTCGCCCGGCCCCGGCACGGCCGGAAACCTCAATGCCGCCACTGGCGGAACCGATCTCGGCAACTCCAACCCGAGCGGCGTGTTCGGTGGCAATGGCGCCAATACGAACGCGACGACCGGCGGCATCGGCGGTCCCGATCCCGGCGGCCTGACCACGACCGGCCTGAGCCGCGGCAGCGGCGGCGCAGCGGGCACGACAGGCACCGGGACCGCAGGCGGCACAGGAACGGCGACGGGCAACGGCTCCTCGGCCGGTGGCGTGACCGCGGGTACCGGGCCGACTGCGACCGGCGCTCCCGGAACGGCCGGCAGCACCGCCGGCCTCGACCGGCCGCCCGGCAGCACGGTCGGCGGCGCTCCGGCCGACACGGCTACTGCCGGCGCCCCGCTCAACAACGGCGTGCAGCCGGGCAACACCGGCGGAGCGGGCACGACCGGGCTCGGCACCGGTTCTCTCGGCACCAGCGGAACCACTCAATCGACGGCGAATCCCGGCTCGCCGGTGCCGACATCGCAGCCGAGCGGCAGCGCGACGGCCGGCACGGCAGGCGGCACGTCGGGGCAGTCGTCCATTCCGAGCGGCCCCTCGGCGAACGCCGGCAGCGGGGGCAGCAGCGGCGGCGGCATCGACGCCGTCCCCGTGCCGAACCGGATCGGTGCGATCCCGACCCAGCGCGGCACGCCGGACAGCCCGCTGGACAGCGGCGGCTCGATGGGCCCCAAAGGGACGGTGCGATAACGCCGACGGCCGTCGACGCGGCGGCGGTCGGTCAGCCGCGTCGCGGCGCCAACCCGAACGCGTCGGCGAGCAGCTCGTAGGAGCGCCGCCGCGCCGCCGGATCGTGGCAGATCGAGAGGACGATCAGCTCGTCGACGCCGTAGGCGGCGGCAAGGCCGGCGAGCTGATCCCTCACCTTTTCCGGCGTGCCGACGGCCTGACGCCGCCGGTGGAGGGCGATACGCGCCCGCTCAGCCTCGCTATAGGGGTAGGCGAGCGCTTCCTCGACGCTCGGCACCGGCCCGAGTTCTCCGTAATCGAGCCGCAGCCGCCAGAGGTCGCGGCTCGTCGCCAGACGCTCCGCCGCCTCCTCCGTCTCCGCGCAGAGCGCGAAGACGCCGACGCTGCCGCGGGGCGCCGGAAGCTGCGCCGAGGGCCGGAAATGCTCGCGATAGGCGCGCATCGTCTCGACCCCGCCGACATCGGTGATGAAGTGGGCGAACGAGAAGGCGCAGCCGAAATACGCCGCGAAGGCGGCGCTCTGGTCGCTGGAGCCGAGCAGCCACGTCTCCGGCGCGGTCGGGCCTTCCGGCATCGCGCGGACCCCGGCCAGCGGATGGGCTGCCGGCAGCCCGTCCGGACCAAGCAGCCGCACGAGGTCGGCAAGCTGCTGCGGAAACCGCTCGAACCCGATGGCGCCGGATCCGCCGGCCTGGAGCGCCCGCGTCGCCAGCATGTCGCCGCCCGGCGCCCGGCCGATCCCGAGGTCGATGCGGCCGGGATAGAGCGTTTCCAGCATGCGGAACGTCTCGGCGACCTTGAGCGGACTGTAGTGGCTCAGCATGACTCCGCCGGACCCGACGCGGATCGTTTCGGTGGCGGCGGCGATGCGGGCGACCAGGATTTCCGGCGCCGTGCCGGCGAGCCCCGGCGTGCTGTGATGCTCGGCGAGCCAGTAGCGGGAATAGCCGAGCCGGTCGGCCAGCTGCGCCAGCTCCACCGTCTCGGCGATCGCCTCCGCCGGCGTCGCGCCCGCCCGCACCGGCGATTGATCGAGGATACCCAGGGAAAGCATGGGAAATAGGTAGGGCGTGTTATCGAGGCGCGTCCAGTGGCGCCGTTGCGCGGTCATGGCTAGGATGCGCGCCGCGAAAACAACATCTTGCGAGGAACCGCCCCATGCTGATGCCCGCCGGCCGGATGAACATGCTCGGCACCGAGACGGCTTTCGAGGTGCTGGCCCGCGCCAAGGCGCTTGAGGCAGAGGGGCGTTCGATCGTAAATCTCGGCATCGGCCAGCCCGATTTCGCCACGCCCGAGCACATCGTCGAGGCCGGGCGCAAGGCGTTGGCGGACGGGCATCATGGCTACACGCCGGCGAACGGCATCCCGGCGCTGCGCGAGGCGGTCGCCGCCGATCTCCACCGGCGGCACGGCGTCGCGGTGTCGCCGGACAGCGTCGTCGTCGTCCCCGGCGGCAAGGTCACGATGTTCTTCGCGATCATGATGTTCGGCGAGCCGGGTGTGGAGATCCTGTATCCCAACCCGGGTTTCCCGATCTACGAGAGCGCGATCCGCTTTTCCGGGGCGGAGCCGGTGCCGATGCCGCTCCACGAAAGCACCGGCTTCTCCTTCAGCGCCGACGAGGTGCTGGCGCGGATCACGCCGCGGACGCGCCTGCTGATCGTCAACAGCCCCGCCAATCCGACGGGCGGCGTCGTGCCCAGGACCGAGCTTGACGCGCTGGTCGCCGGGCTGGAGCGGCACCCGCAGGTCGCGATCCTCAGCGACGAGATCTATAGCAGCCTCGTCTATGACGGCGTGCCGTACCACAGCCTGCTGCGATACGAGTCGATCCGCGACCGCCTGATCCTGCTCGACGGATGGAGCAAGACCTACGCGATGACCGGGTGGCGGCTCGGGTACGGCGTTTGGCCCGCCGCGCTCCTCGACGGCGCGCAGCGCCTCGC
>DASWRT010000011.1:0-10487 GCA_036403035.1 Allostellaceae bacterium
GCGGGCACGAGGATCGCCGGATCGAGCATCGTCGTGACCGACGCGCCGCCGCGGCTGCGGATTTTCGTCTCCATGGGGATTGTTCCCGTTCAGTAGAGGGTGCCGGCGTTCATCGCGAGGTGCTCGACCACGGGGCCGAGCGCGAGCGCCGGGAAGAAGGTGAGGCCGCCGACGATCAGGATGACGCCGACCAGCAGGCCGACGAACAGGCCGCCATGCGTCGGGAAGGTGCCGGCGGAGGCCGGCACGATCTTCTTCGCCGCGAGCGAGCCGGCGATCGCCAGCATCGGCACGATCACGAAGAAGCGGCCGACCAGCATGTCGACGGCCAGCGTCAGGTTGTAGAACGGCGAATTGGCGGAGAGCCCGGCGAAGGCGCTGCCGTTGTTTCCCGCACCGGAGACGTAGGCGTAGAGCGCTTCCGAGAAGCCGTGTGGCCCGGCATTCGCCATTGCCGACGTGCCCGGTTCGACGACGACCGCGATCGCGGTGAAGCCGAGCATGACGAGCGGCATGCAAAGCACCGCCAGCATCGTCATCTTGACTTCCTTGGCCTCGATCTTCTTGCCGGCGTATTCCGGCGTGCGGCCGACCATCAGCCCGGCGACGAACATCGAGATGATCACGAACAGCAGCATGCCGTAGAGGCCGGCGCCGACGCCGCCGACGATGATCTCGCCGAGCATGATGTTGATCAGCGGCACCATGCCGCCGAGCGGCATGAAGCTGTCGTGCATCGAATTGACCGCGCCGCACGAGGCGTCGGTCGTAACGGTGGCGAAGAGCGCCGAGGCCGGAATGCCGAACCGGACTTCCTTGCCCTCCATGTTTCCGGCGGTGCCGTCGACGCCGAGCGCCGTCAGCGCGGGGTTGCCGTGCGCCTCGGCCCAATAGGCGACCGAGACGCCGATGAAGAACAGCACGCCCATCGCGGCGAAGATCGCCCAGCCCTTCCGCTCGTCGCCGACCATCCGGCCGAAGACGTTGGTGAGGCCGGCGCCGAGCGCGAAGATCGAGACCATCTGGACGAGGTTGACGAGCGGCGTCGGGTTCTCGAAGGGATGAGCCGAGTTGGCGTTGAAGAAGCCGCCGCCGTTCGTGCCGAGCATCTTGATCGCCTCTTGCGAGGCGACCGGGCCGACCGCGATCGTCTGCTTGGCGCCTTCGACCGTTGTTGCGTCGACATAGGCGCCCAGGGTCTGCGGTACGCCCTCCCAGACGAGGAACAGCGCGTAGACGATGCAGATCGGCAGCAGCACGTAGAGCGTGCAGCGCGTGAGATCGACCCAGAAATTGCCGACGGTGCGCGCCGAGCGGCGGGCGAAACCGCGGACCAGGGCGATTGCGAGCGCGATGCCGGTGGCCGCGGAGACGAAATTGTGGAACGCCAGCCCGGTCATCTGCACGAGATAGCTCATCGTGCTCTCGCCGCCGTAGCTCTGCCAATTGGTGTTGGTCGTGAAGCTGGCGGCGGTATTGAAGGCGAGGTCCGGGGCGACGTCGCTGAAGCCCTGAGGGTTGAGGGGCAGCACCGATTGCAGGCGTTGCATCGCATAGAGCAGCAGCAGGCCGGCGAGATTGAAGAGCAGCATCGCCACCGCGTAGGTGACCCAATGCTGCTCGGTGCGCTCATCGACGCCGGCGACGCGATAGAGGCCGCGCTCCACAGGGACGAGTACGGGCGAGAGAAAGGTCCGCTCGCCGTTGAACACGCGCGTCATGAAGCTGCCGAGCGGCCGCACGAGCGCGGCGACGATCGCTGCGAAGAGCAGGATTTGGATCCAGCCGTTGATGGTCATGGCTGCCTCTCAGAACCGCTCGGGGCGGATCAGGGCGTAGACGAGATAGGCGAGCAGGCCGATCGTGACGATCGCGCCCAGCGTGTAGTCGATGATCATGGGACGATCCTCACAGCCGGTCGCAGGCGGATACGTAGGCGATCGCGACGGCGAAGAAGCCGATCCCGATCGCAAGCATGATGATGTCGAGCATGGGCTCTCCGAGTACCGAGATCGGGGCAGTGCTTGTTAAGGCTACTTGTCGTGAAGGCGGCCGGAATTGATTTGTCGCAATACGATCCGCGACGCCTCGCAATTTTGAGTAGGTTTCCGATGTCTATTCAGCTCTGCCTTATAGAAGCGCCACTCCACATATAAAATCGAGGCAGGCAGGACAGACTCTTCATATAAAGCCTATATAAATTCCCATTGGGGCCGCCCCTCAGAACGGCAGCATCGCATCCGCGGCGGTTGCCCTTGGATCTCGCGCACGTTCATGCCGCGGGTGTTCTCAACCCGATTCACTTATTCCTGTGCCGTGCGTAAAGGCGGTCTGGCCAGCTTGATTGGCCGACACAGTTTATCGGTAGCCCGAGTTGATGTACGTGGCGCGGGCGGGCTGCAAGCGAGGAAAGCAATGCTCCGTCCGAGGCCGGCTTCTTTGAAGTACCTTCGCGAGCGAACCGCTGAGGAAGGGATCCATTTCCCCGCATTCAGGTGGTTGTTGCCGCTCACGCTTTCTCTATTGACCGGGTGTGTGACGGAATCCGATCTGGACCGGCCCCTCAGTCCGATTCTGATACGCACGCAATTGTCCGGCCGCACCGTAACCGGCATTCAAGACGGGCAGCGATTCTATCTGCACTTTCAGGCAAACGGCGTTGCCGTGCGCAACGGCGCGCAAGCCGAATTCGGTCACTGGAGCACCGACGAGATGCCGGGCTTGTGCTTGCAGTGGCATGACGAGCGCGCGCCGCACTGCGTCCCCGTCTACCAGATCAATCCTGGGCGGTACCGGCTCGGCGATACCGACGTGAATGTTCTCGGCGACGTGAGGCGGGATAGCCGCTCTCTCATCGGTCCGCTAGACCGTATGAGATAAGGATGCCGAGCGATGATCGCGCGCCACTGCACCGATGCGAAATCCGGCGATGCCTTTACCGAACCAGCGTAGCCGCCCATAGCCCGGTCGGCACGTTCGCGATTAATGCTTGCACACATCGGCGTTTTCGCCGTGGTCCCTCCCGCTCTCCGAGGGGCGAAAGCTTGCCGCGGCAGCAGTATCTCTCCTACGCTGAGAGGCCGCGCCCGGCGACCCCGCGCAACCCATGGGCAACGCGATGGCCTTTCTCCGCCTCGTCCTGACGCTCCTCGCTCTGGCCGCGACATTGCCCGGAGCGGCGGCGCAGACCGCGGCAACCGCTGCTGGCGTCTACTTCCCCGATGCGACGTGGGACCACAAGGCGCCGGCGGAGGCCGGCGTCGATGCGCAGAAGCTCAAGGACGCGATCGACTTCGCCGTCGCGGGCGAGACCAAGGCGCCGCGCGACTTGGTGATGAACCACTACCAGACCTTCGGGCGCGAACCGTTCGGCTATGCGATCGGCCCGATCGAGGAGCGCGGCGACCCGACCGGGCTCGTCATCCGCCACGGCTACATCGTCGCCGAATGGGGCGAGCCGCAGCGCGTCGACATGACCCACAGCGTGACGAAGAGCTTCCTGTCGAGCGTCGTCGGCGTCGCGTTCGACCGCGGCATGATCCGCAGCCTGGATGACCCGGTCCGCGACTATGTCGGGCCGATCCAGGTCTACGACCCGATCCCGGCGGTCAACAAATCCGACCGGCTCAGCGGCGCGCCCGACCTGCTGTTCCTGTTCGACACGCCGCACAACCGCACGATCACTTGGGACACGATGCTGCGGCAGACCTCGGACTGGGAAGGTGTGCTGTGGGGCAAGCCCGACTGGGCCGACCGTCCGGACGCGAACCCGGCGACGTGGACCACCCGGCCGCGAAACAAGCCCGGCAGCGTCTACAAGTACAATGACACGCGCGTGAACGTGCTGGCCCTCGCCGCGCTCAATGTGTGGCGCCGTCCGCTGCCACAGGTGCTCAAAGAGACGATCATGGACCCGATCGGCGCTTCGAACGGGTGGCGCTGGTTCGGCTACGAGAACTCGTTCGTCGTCCTCGACGGCGCCATCGTGCAGTCGGTCACGGGTGGCGGGCACTGGGGCGGCGGCATGTACATAAATGCCTACGACATGGGTCGCTTCGGAAACCTGACGCTACGACACGGCAAGTGGAAGGATCGCCAGCTCCTCTCCAACCGCTGGGTCGACATGGCGCTCACGCCGACGCCGGCCGAGCCGACCTACGGCTTCATGAACTGGTTCCTCAACACGGACCGGAAGCTCTGGCCGAGCGCGCCGGCCACCGCCTTCGCCCATATCGGCAACGGCACGAACATCGTCTATGTCGACCCCGACCACGACTTGGTCGCGGTGGTGCGCTGGATCGACAGCAAGGCGATCGACGGCTTCCTCCAGCGGCTGCTCGGCGCTGTCGGCGAAGGGTAGATCGGCGTAGGCGTCGGCGCGGCGATCCGGGGCTCGCGCATCTCCGGCGACGGGGAGTAGGATGACGCCGATCCCGCAACGCGCGGGACTTCGGAACACTCAAGGCAGCGGAGTTGGGCAGACTGTGACCGCATCGAAGAACATCGCCATCGTCATCGGCACCTTTCACGGCCAGGATACCGAGACCATGCTCGACTCGGCGCGGATCGCGGCCGCGGCGGCCGGCCTGACGATCGCAGCGGAAGTCTGGGTGCCGGGCTCTTACGAAAAGCCGCTCGCGGTGAAGAGCCTCCTGACGCGCGACGACATCGACGGCGCCGTCGTGCTCGGCATCATCGAGCGCGGCGAGACCGCCCACGGGCGCGTCATGGGCCAGACGGTCAGCGATGCGCTCGTCCGGCTTCAGCTCGAATTCATGAAGCCGGTCGGCATGGGCATACTCGGGCCGGAAATCATGCCGAGCCAGATCGCGCCGCGGCTCAAGAGCTATGCGGCGGCGGCGGTGGAGGCCGTTGCGGTGATGCTGAAATCGTCGCTTTCGGCCGCGCGTGCCGCACCGAACCGGTCCGGCCCGGCGAGCTGAACTCGGCGGTCAAGGCTGCTGAGCCAAGCCGTCCAAGCGCGGATGGTGCCGTCTCCGTCGTGACGTTCGACCGGGTAGCGGATGAAGCCCGCCGCGCATTTCGATGAAAAGACGTCCCCGCGCCGCGGCGCTCGTGCGCCGCCGGTCAGGCAACCGCGGCGTCGGCGGGCAGTCTTTCGGGGGGCAGCAGGAACTCCGGCATCCGGCCCCCGGCCTGGAGCTGGACCAGGATTTCCTCGGCCAACGCGTCGCCGACCGGCGTCCGCTGCTCCGCCCCGGCGCGCAGCAGGGCGAGTTCCACCGGCGGCAGCTCCGGCAGGCCCTCGTGCGGGCTCAGGATGCGGAGGTCGCGCGGCACGCTGCATCGCGCGAGCGCCGTCATCGCGAGGCCGGCGCGCAGGACCGCGAGCAGTCCGGCGAGGCTCGGGCTGCTGTATGCGGTGCGGTGGTGGATGCCGGCATTGGCCAGCGCCTCGACGACATGGCAGCGGGTCGGGCATCCCGGTTGGAAATGAGCGATCGGCACCGGGTCGCCGCACCGCCTGACATAATTCGGCGATGCCGCCCAGACGAGCGGCTCGTGGCGCACCAGATCGCCGCGTGGGCGGTCCGGTGCTCTGGTGATCAGTGCGAGATCCAGTTCGCCGGCGGCGATGAGGTCGCACAGATCCTGGCTTGGCTCGCACCGGATCTCGACCTCGACCCGGGGATGATTGCTCGCGAACCGGCCGAGCACCGGCGGCAGCAGCCAGTCGGCGTAATCTTCCGGCGTTCCGAGGCGGATGCTGCCGGCGATCTCGGGATCGGCGATGCTGAGCCAAGCCTCGTCCTGGAGACGGATGATCCGCCGCGCATAGACGACCAGAAGTTCGCCCCGGCTGGTCAGCCGCACCCCGCGCCCCTGCCGCTCGAACAGCGACGCGCCGACCAGCGCCTCGAGGCGGCTCATCTGCATGCTGATCGCCGACTGACTCCGGCGCACCCGGTCGGCCGCGCGCCCGAAGGTGCCGCCGTCCGCCACCGCGATCAACGTCTTCAGCAGATCCGGATCGATCACTTTCGTCATTCCGACACTTCAACACCATTGGTGAATTTGTTCAATCCTATTCGCTTGTGTGAGGAATAGTCACAGCGTGAAACTTCCGGGAAACGGCGGGTCGATGACCTGCCGCGTTCCGCTTCGTTCCGCGTTGCTGCAAGGACCAGCCTTTGATGTCACCACCAGCACTAGGTATCCGTCCCCGCGAGGTCGCACTGCTCGTGGTCGTCGCCTTCGTCTGGGGATTCAACTTCGTCGTCATCAAGGTCGGCCTCGACGATTTCCCGCCGCTTCTGTTCTCCGCGCTGCGCTTTCTCATCTCGGCGGTGCCGGCGGTCTTCTTCGTGCCGCGCCCGAAGGTGTCGTGGGCGTGGATACTCGCTATCGGGCTGGTCTTCGGCGTGCTGCTGTTCGGCTTCCTGTTCCTGGGAATCTATGCCGGCATGCCGCCGGGCCTCGCCTCGCTGGTCATGCAGATGCACGTCTTCTTCACCATTCTGCTCGGGGTGGTGCTGCTCGGCGAGCGTCCACCGCTGGTGCGCTGGCTTGCGGTGGCGTTCGGCTTCGCCGGCATCGGGCTGATCGCCGCGTCCGGCGGCGGCGCGGGCAACGGGGCGAGATGGACGGTGCCGCTGCTGCTCGTGCTCGCGGGGGCGCTGTCGTGGGGCGCCCACAACATCATGATGAAGAAGATGCCGGCGACCGACATGCTCGGCCTGATGGTCTGGGTGTCGCTCATCCCGCCGGTGCCGCTGATCCTGCTTTCGATCGCGGCCGACGGCTGGCCGCGGGTCATCTCCTCGGTTGCGCACCTGAGCTGGTCGGGCTTGGCGGCCGTCGCCTATACCGGGTTCATCTCCACCGTGTTCGCCTACGGTGTCTGGGGAGCGATGCTGCAGCGCCATTCGGCGGGCACCGTGGCGCCTTTCGCCCTGCTGATCCCGGTCTTCGGCCTTGGATCGGCGGCGATCTTCCTCGGCGAGAGCTTCGGACCCCTCCGCATTGTTGCGGCGGTAATCATCCTGGCCGCCCTCGCGCTCAACGTGCTCGCGCCGTCGCTCGCGGCCCGGGCCGCCCGCGTGCGCTACCAGCGGGCGTAGTTTCCGGCGCTGCCGGCCGGTGCGGCTTTCCTTTTGTGCGCTGTCTGATCAGTGTGTTAATATCGAAAATATGTACTGAACAGTGTGTAACGCGAGCGTTGCCGTAAATTCATCGACGGATCGCCGCGGGCCGTGAGCCGCAGCGGGACCATCCGCCGGATCGGCCATTCCGATCTTTCATCGGTGAGTCTCGACGGATCGAGGTGCAGGCGGCTGCCCAGCCGCCGCGCCGCCGCTCGCGGCTGCGTCGTCGCCAGGGAGCGTGAGCAAGATGGATGCCGTATTCCATGAGCTGGTTGCGGGTGCGCTGGACGAAGTGCGGCGGCGGGAGCCCGATTATCTCGCACGCTTCCCGCTGGCGTTCCCGTCCGTGTCCGAGCAGGCGGAGCGATACAGGCAGCATCCGCGCTTCGCCCGCTATCCCGCCGCGGAGATCGAGGAGGCGCTCGCGACCGGCATCGCCCATTTCGCGGGGCAGGGAGCGTCCGTGCGGGAGGTTGGCGGCGGCATTGCCGATCCGGTGGCCGAGCTGATGCTCGACAGCGTCGTCGACGCGGCGGCGGCGGAGCGCCGCGACCTCCAACTCGATCCGCGAATGCCGCAGAGCGGACGGCCGCTCGCCGAGATCCTGGCCAACGGCTACGACGAGCGGCGGACTCCCGCCGGTACGCGCTATTTCATCGGGCGGCGGGGCGATCGGCCGCTCGTGCTGGTCAACGCCTGCGGCATTCCGCTGGCGGTGTGGTCGAAATTCCTCGGCGACCGCTCTCATGGTTTCCGCATCGTCGTCGTCGAAAGCCGCACGGCCGATGTCGTGGACGGGGGAATGCGGGCCTATACAGATTTGACCGTCGATGCCGACGACATCGCCGCCGTGCTGGACCATGCCTCCGTCGATCAGGCCGACATACTGGGGTGGTGCAGCGGCGGCAAGCTGGCCATCGAACTGGCGAACCGCCGGCCGGAGCGGATCCGCTCGCTGGTGCTGCTGTCGATCACGCTGCGCGGCATCCGCGGCGTCGAACGCCAGCCGAACGCGTTCGAGGACAACATGGGCCAGATCTTCTCCGCGGTGTCGCAGCGCCCTACGATGGCCCGGATCTTCGCCAAGTCGTTCCAGCAGCAGGAGAAAGCGCAGTTCGTCGACTGGGCCAGCCTCGCCGACGATCCGGCCCGCCGGGCGGCGACCCTGTTCGGCATGCCGGCCAAGGAGCACGCATCGGCCCTGACCGCGCCGATGCTGCAACCGGAATTCCTGGCGAATTACGGCCGCCGCATGACCTTCGACGAAGCCTACCCGATCGACGAGGTGCTCTCCCGTCTCAATCTGCCGGTACTGGCGATCAGCGGCGATCACGACACGGTTGTCGACAACGCGCTGACCTGCAAAGGGTTGAGGCGGTGGGGACCGCCCGCCGTCCACGCCCGCGTCAAGGGGAGCGGGCATTACGTGCACGATCTCCAATACCCCTATTTCCGGTCGATCCTGACGGATTTCCTGGCCGGCCGGGAGCCGGTCGGGTCGGCGCGGGTCGAGGTGGAGCGGCTGGAACGCTGAGGCCGGGCTGACCCGGCGGCGCTGGCGGCGGGCGCTACGGCTCGCCGGCCGGTGCCGCCGCGACCGCGACGGGAGCGGGTGCGGCGACGCCGGCTTCGGCGCTGCCGGGGTCGCGGTGCCGGACGTGGCGGGGTGCGATCACGACGGCCGACCCTGCGAGGGTGCACGCCGCCAGCGCCACGAATGCCGGAGCATAGTGGCCGGCCGCCGAGGCGACGCCGCCGAACGTCAGCGGTCCCAGCATCACGCCGCTGATCAGGAACAGGTTCGCGCCGCTGGTCAGCGCGCCGACCTGTCCCGGCGGCGAGCGCCGTGCGACTTCGCTGAGCACCACGGGCACGAAGCCCGCCGCACTGACCCCGTACAGCGCGGCGACCGCGACGATGCCGGCGACCGGCCAGCCGGGCGTGACGGCGGCGGTGAGCACGGCGGCGCCCGTCATCGCCGCGCCGGCGACGGCCATCACCGCGTGCGAGGTAAGCAGCCGGTCCGACATCACCGCCCAACCGATCTGCCCCACGATGCCCGCCGCCTGCGAGACGCTGAACGCCAACCCGGCGGTCCCCAGCCCTAAGCCGATTTCGTCCACCAGATAGACGGTGAAGAACGAGCGGAGGCAAAGCTGCATCCCGGTGAAGATCATCGCCGCGATCAGCAGGTTCAGCATGCCCGGTACGGCGAGCAGCCGGCTGACCGGTTCGAGCGGCCGGTATTTCGCGGGTCCGGCCGTGCTCCGGCCGCCGTTGAGCCAGCCGACCGTCGGCAGCAGGACGACGCTCAGCGCCGCGCTCGCCAGGATCAGCCCAAGGATAGTTGCCTGCCATCCCATGGCGAGCACCAGGAGCGGCAGGGCGGCGCCTGCGAGCACGCCGCCGAGCGGAACCCCGGTCTGCTTGATCGACATGATGAGCCCGGCGGTGCGCGGCGACGTGCGCGGGCCGAGGATCTGCGAGCTTGCCGGGTTCATCGCGCCGTTGGCGAGCCCGATCGCCAGCGGCACCGCGACTGCCGGCCAGACGCTCGGCGCCAGCAGGCAGAGCAGTCCGGCGGCGCTGACCGCGACGCAGGCGAGGCTCAGCCCCATCCCGCCGAGCCGCCGCAGCAGCTTCGGGACCTGGAAGCTGACCACGAACGACGCGACGCAGACCAGCGGGGCATAGAAGGTGATGAGGCCGGTGGTCCAGCCGCGGTCGGCGGCGATCGTCGGCGCCAGGATCGGGGTGCAGGCGGCGAGCAGCGAGATCGTCGTCTGCACAAGGAGCGACAGCGCCACCGCCGCCGGAACGCCCCATCGGGCGGAGGGGCGGACCGGCGGCGTGTCGGTTCTCATTATGCCCAACGTCAGCCCAGGTCGCTGGCCAGCCGCCGCGACAGGATGCTGGCTATGACGTCGACATGCGGCGGGCGGACGATCGAATCGTGCGTCGCCGGCAACGCGACCACATCGACCGGCGTGTCGACGAACCTGTCCCAGTCGAAATCCTCGTCGCGGCTGCCCGGCTCGTGGAGCGCCCGCAGCAGCGTCATCCCGCCGGGGACGCGCGGCGGCACGTAGCGGCGCCGCAGTTCGCGGGCGTTCCGGATCAGCCGGACCATCCGCTCGATCTGCTCCTCGGAGAAAGCCGCATTGCCCGGCTGCGATACCGCGATGGCGGCGGCGATCGTTGCAATCGTCGGCTTAAGGCCTCCCGATCCGGTGGCGGCCAATGCATCGAGGTCGACGCCCAGCGCGCCGGCTACCGCCCGGAGCGTCGCATCGTCGTCGTCCTGGTTCAGGAACCCGAGCCCCGACGGCGTGTCGATCAGCATGAGGCTGGTGGCTGGCAGCCCCGCCTCGGCGAATCGGC
>DASWRT010000012.1:0-10816 GCA_036403035.1 Allostellaceae bacterium
CCCGCATGAGGATCGGCGAGGGGGCGCTCCTCCTTGTCCTCTCCGTTCTCGTCGGCGCGGTTTCGGGGCTCGCTGTCACCTGCTTCCGTACCGCGGTCGACTGGTGGCGGATCCTGCTGCTCGGTCCGGACGCGGGCGCCGCTGCTGCCTCGCACCGCCTGTCCCTGATCCTCGCGCCGTCGCTCGCCGGTGTGGTGATCGCCGTGCTGGTGATCCATCTCTTTCCGACGATCCGGCGGAGCGGCGTCAACCAGACCAAGATGGCGCTCTATATCGACGACGGCGAGATACCGTTCCGCTCGGGCGTCGGAAAGTTTCTCGCCTCCTCGCTTGCCGTCGGGTCCGGCCACTCGCTCGGCCCTGAGGACCCGTCGCTGCATATCGGCGCCGCGATCGGGTCGCTGTTCGGGCGGACCGTCCGGCTGGCGCGCGACACGCGCCGGCTGATCGCGCCGATCGGCGCCGCCGCCGGCCTCGCCGCCGCCTTCAACGCGCCGCTCTCCGCGGTGCTGTTCACCATCGAGGAGATCACCGGCCGCTGGACCTCCGGCATCCTCCTCGCGGGCATGATGTCGGCGTCGGCGAGCGCCGCGGTCGCGCGGTGGCTGCTCGGGGCGGCGCCGATCTTCGGCATCACGGCTCCGGTCGTCGCCGGGCCGGCGGAACTGCTCGCCTATGCCTGCATCGGCGTTGCCGGCGGCATCGCCTCCGTCGTGTTCGCCCGCATGATCGGCATGTTGCGTCTGCGGCTCAAGGCCCTGCCGCGCTGGACTCAGTACGTGCAGCCCGCCGCGGCCGGTCTGCTCGTCGGCCTGATCGGCTATTTCGGCGCGCCCGAGGTGATGGGCGCCGGCTACGAGGTCATCGACCGCGCGGCGCGGGGCGTCTTCACCTGGGAAGTGCTCGGCGTGCTCGCCGGCCTCAAGATCGTGGCCACCACCCTGTCCCTGACCAGCGGCACGCCCGGCGGCATGTTCGCGCCGACGCTGGTCATCGGTGGTCTGCTGGGCGCCGCGGTCGGCGGGGCCGGGCACGCTCTTTTCCCCTCGCTCGCGACGGCGACCGGGACCTGCGCCCTGATCGGCATGGGCGCGCTGTTCGCCGGCTTCCTGCGGGCGCCGCTGACCGCGCTCGTCATGGTCGTCGAGGCGAGCGGCAACCCGTCGACCATCGTTCCCGTGATCATCGCCGGCACGCTCGCCTACCTGATCTCCCGCCGGTTCCAGCCGCTGCCGATCTTCGATCTGATCGCCCGCCAGGACGGCCTCGACCTGCCGTCGATGGAGCACGAGCGCGAGGCGGCGATCCTGCGCGTCGAGGACGTGATGCGCCCGCCGCCGTCCGTCGTGCTCGCCGGGACCGATACCGTCGCTGCGGCGCTCGACCGGCTGCGCACGGTCGCCGACGAGGAACTGCTGGTCTATGCCCCCGGCGCGTCCGGCGCGCCCGGCGGTGCGGGCTGGTTCGTCGTCGGCCGGTCCCGGCTGAAGGCGCTCGCGGATCGCGGCGACAGGGACCTGCCGCTCGCCGCCGCCGTTGCCGCCGCCGTACCGGCGGGCGGGACGCTGCCGCGCCTCTATCCCGACGCCCCGGTCGGTTCGGTCCTTCAGCATGTCTATGCGTGGCCGGTGCTGCCCGTCCTGCACCGGGCCGACACCGCGGGCCTTTGCGGCGTGCTGACGCTCGACGACGTCCTGATCCGGTACGAGGCGGCGGCGGGCCAAGAACACGGCACGCCGCCCCTGTCACGTTCGGATGCCGCGGCCGCGGACTGACATCATCACGAATTCCGAACTCTTTCATCATGACTATTCATTTTTCAGGATGGCAGGCCATCCCTAAGTTCCGAGAATGCATGAGCCCCTGAATCAGGTTGCTGCATTCCCGCGGCGCGGCACCTTATCGTCATCGCCGGCAGCGATTGCTTTCGGCGGCCTGATCGCGCTGGCGGTCGCGGTGGGCATCGGCCGCTTCGCCTTCACGCCGATCCTGCCGATGATGCTGGAGGATGCCGGCCTGTCGGTCGCCGACGGCGGCTGGCTCGCCTCGGCGAACTATGTCGGCTACCTGCTCGGCGCCCTGACGGCGATCCGGGTGCAGGCCCGTCCGGCCGCGGTGATCCGCGGCGGCCTCGTCGTGACCGGCCTCGCCACCTTGGCGATGGGAGTCGGGCACTCCTTCGCGGCATGGATGGTGCTGCGCGCTCTGGCCGGGTTCATGAGCGCCTGGGTCCTGATCTTCGCGTCGGCCTGGTGCCTCGGCAGGCTGACGCCGGCCGGCCGGCCGGTCCTCAACGGAACCGTGTTCGCGGGCGTCGGCGCCGGCATCGCCTCGGCGGGCGCGCTCTGCATCGCATTGATGCACATGCATGTCGGGTCGGCCCGCACCTGGGAAGTGTTCGGCGTGATCTCGCTGGTGCTGACGGCTTGCATCTGGCCGGTGTTCGGGACGGCGGACGGTGCCGGCGACGGCGCGCGGAGGCAAGATACCGCCGCCGCCGCTTCCGGCGCGGCTGCCGTCTGGACCGGCGAGTCGATCCGTCTGATCCTCTGCTACGGGATATTCGGCTTCGGCTACATCATTCCGGCGACTTTCCTGCCGGTGATGGCGAAGCAGGCGATCCATGACCCCGCGATCTTCGGCTGGTCGTGGCCGGTGTTCGGCGCGGCGGCGCTGGTCTCGACGGTGGCGGCGGCGCTCCGGCCGAAGACGACGAGCAACCGCCGCCTGTGGATCCTGTGCCACCTCGCGATGGCCGTCGGCACCGCGCTGCCGGTGTTCCGGGACGGCATCGCGACGATCATGCTGGCGGCGCTGCTGGTCGGCGGCACCTTCATGGTCATCACGATGGTCGGGATGCAGGAGGCGCGCGAGATCGCCGGGCCGGGCGCCACCAGCCTGATGGCGGCGATGACCGCCGCCTTCGCCGCCGGGCAGATCATCGGCCCGCTCTGCGTCAGCTCGGTCGCGGGCGGCGGCGGCTTCGGCACGGCGCTGCTCGTCGCCTGCTTCCTGCTGGTCGCCAGCGCCTGGGCGCTGTCGCGCGGCGGCGCCGGCGGCAAACGATAGTGTGGATTGCACTCGGGGTTGGAGCCGCATCACGGGGGTTCCCCCACTCCGACTCTCCCCCGCAAGGGGGGAGGGAGAAGAGCTGAACGCCTTCAAAGCCCTCCCCCCTTGCGGGGGAGGGTTGGGTGGGGGGATCCGGCCCAATGTCGGGCTTCCGCTCCAAGCTCGATCGCAATTCGCGTTAGGAAATCAGGAACGCGTCCGGCGCCGTCCCTGATATCAGGAGCGTGGTCCCGATCCCGCCCGATCCGGAACGGCGGGCACTGCCGATTTGTTGGCAAGGATCACGCCCTCGGATCGGAACCAACCCTGCATGCGTGCGCGCTCCACGACCGCCATCCTCCTCGCCGCAGCCGCGACGACGGCAGCCATGCTGTCCGGCTGCGGCGACAAGGCGACGCTCCCGGTCGCCGCCGGAACCGGCTCGGACCCCAAGCTGCCGCCGCCGCGCGAGTCGTTCTTCCCCACCGTCAACATCGCGCCGGCGAAGGGCTGGCCGGCCGGTGCGGCGCCGGCCGCCGCGCCGGGCCTGACCGCCGCCGCCTTCGCCGACAACCTCGACCACCCGCGCTGGCTCCTTCCGCTGCCGAACGGCGACGTGCTGGTGGCGGAGACCAACGCCCCGCCGAAGCCCGAGGACCGCAAGGGGATCAAGGGGTGGGTCATGGGGCTGGTGATGGGCCGCGCCGGCGCCGGCACGCCCAGCGCCAATCGCATCACCCTGCTGCGCGACGCGAACGGCGACGGCGTCGCCGAGACCCGCTCGGTCTTCCTTGAGGGGTTGAACTCGCCTTTCGGCATGGCGCTCGTCGGCAACGACCTCTACGTCGCCGATACCGATGCGGTGCTGCGCTTTCCGTACCGCGAGGGAGAGACGAAGATCACCGCGCCCGGCGTCAAGGTCGTCGACCTGCCGGCCGGCCCGATCAATCATCACTGGACCAAGAACGTCATCGCCAGCCCCGACGGGAAGCGCCTCTACGTCACCGTCGGCTCGAACAGCAACGTCGCCGAGAACGGCATCGAGGCGGAGGAGGGGCGGGCCGCGATCTGGGAGGTCGATCCGGCGACCGGCAACCATCGGATCTACGCCTCGGGGCTGCGCAATCCCAACGGTCTCGGCTGGGAGCCGGAAACCGGCGCGCTCTGGACGGCGGTCAACGAGCGCGACGAGATCGGCAGCGACCTCGTTCCCGACTACAGGACGTCCGTGAAGGACGGGGGCTTCTACGGCTGGCCCTACAGCTATTACGGCCAGCATGTCGACGATCGGGTCAAGCCGCAGCGGCCCGATCTCGTCGCGGCGGCGACCGTGCCCGACTATGCGCTGGGGCCGCATACCGCCTCGCTCGGCCTTACCTTCTCGCGGGCTGGCGGCAATCTCCCCGCGCAGTTCTCGGACGGCGTCTTCATCGGCCAGCACGGCTCGTGGAACCGCAAGCCGCACAGCGGCTACAAGGTCGTGTTCGTGCCTTTCGCCGGGGGACACCCGGCCGGCGAGCCGGTGGATGTGCTGACGGGCTTCCTCGACGCTGACGGCAACGCGCTCGGCCGCCCGGTCGGCGTCGCCCTGGACCGCCAGGGCGCGCTGCTCGTCGCCGACGATGTCGGCAACCGCGTCTGGCGGGTGGCGGCGCCCGGAGCGGCAACCGCCGCCGTGAAGTCGGCCGGACCCTGACCGCTCCGGCCGCTCGCGGCGGCGCCGTCTCGCGCCGCCGCCCCTCTCCCACGGGCTCGGGCGGGAGAGGGAGCACGGGGAAGGTTCTGCGGGGGTGATGGCTATGCCGCGAAGACGAACGGCACCCGCTCCGACGCGGTCCAGGCCGCATGGTCGCGGACCGTCGACGGCAGCGTGTTTGTCCGCGCCTCGCGCAGCAGCCCGGCGATGCGGCGGTCGGCGACGTGGTGCCGCGGGTGCAGATTGATGCGGTCGATCGCGAGGCAGGGCTCCTCGAACACCTCCTCGTAGGTCTCGCTCATCATCTGGTAGCGGCTCGACATCAGCATGTTGGTCGCGTTCTTGATGCGCTCGACCTCGCCGCGCCCGGTCGCCAGCATGCCGGTCACCAGCATCACCGCGATCGCGTGCGTCACGTCCTGGCGGACATGCGCCGTCAGCACCTCCAGGTGCTGCGGCGCGATCTCCAAGCCGTCGCGGTCGGCGTAACGGATGATGCCGCCGAGCAGGAGCGAGAAGAAGGCCGGGACGCCCCATTCCATCCCGAGCCCGACCGAGGCGAGCGCCTCGATCGTGTCGAATGCCTCGTGTCCGGCGAGCAGTCGCTGCGTCAGGACGTTGTCGGCGGTCCCGTGCAGCAGCTGCGTGTTATGCCGCTCCTCCGGCACGCCGATGCCGTCGAAGAGTTGGCGGAACATCGCGATGTGCGTCGTGTACGAGAACAGGTCGCGGACCTGAAGCTCGCCGCCGTGCGCGCTGTGGTCGGTCGTGCCGTACTCGTCGGCGAGCAGCCCAGCGAGGACGATCTGCGTCATTTCTGAGGAGATCTCGTTGACCGGGCCGAACGGCAGCGGCATGAGGCTGTTGAACCGTCCGAGGGCGATCGCGACGCACTGGCGCGTGTTCTTGATCTGGTTGAAGTATTGCCGCGCGAACCGCTGCAGTTCCTCGTGCGTGAAATTCCCGTCGAAGAACCGGATGAAGAACGGATGGAGCCAGACCGGGTGCTCCATCACATGGTCGTGCAGTTCCGCGAACAGCTCGCGGAGCCGGCCGATCGACAGCGTGCGGACGATCTCGGTGTCCGGATGGCGGGCCAGCGCCCGCGCCAGCACCGGCACCTCCTCGATCAGCGAAACGCCGTCCCGCTCGATCCGGCCGAACACGTTCATGAAGTCGCGATACTGGTTCTCGCGATAGATCGCGACGACCTCCTCCGCGGAATGCTGGAGCAGGTCCGGCATCGGATGGATGTGCGGCGGCAGCCGGAACTTGCCGCCCGGCAGCTTCTCGTAGATCGCGCTCGCGGCGATCGTAGCGGCGGCGGCACGGCTCGGTGAAATGTCGTCCATCGGCTCCTCCTTGGGTTGCGCGCAAAAGGGGGGGCGCGCGTGCTCTCGTGGAAATGCGACGTGATCCCTGGCGGCAATGTTCGGTCAGCAGGCCGGTCGACCGGACGACGGGGCGTCCGGCTGGATCGGCAGGTGAAGCGGTCGGGTGGTGTCTGTTCGTGAAGCGGCTGCTGGTCGGCGGCCGGACGGGACGATGGCGGCCGGTGCGCCGCCCGTCGCCCGTGCACCGCCGGCAGGGCGCGTCAACGCCACCCTGTTGCGGTGCATACTGGCGAACTGACCGGAGCATGCGGATCGCTATCGTCTTGCCGGACCTACGCTGCGATCATGCCGCCTCCGTCTGAATTGATAATTGTCAATTATTAAGGGGCACGCCACGAAGCGCAAGAAAATTCTCTGAATAATCGTAATGTATTTACAGAAGCACTAATTAAGTGTCGATCAACCGTCGTCCTTTGCCTCCCGGCTATGGATGGGCCGAAATGAAGGGGGATGTTGGGCGCTGTCGCCCTTGCAGAAGCATCTCTTGGGGTGCGATTTATCCGGCTGGGATGGATAACCCTCATGCAGCCGGTGATAAAAACCGTACAATCCATTCCCTTTCGACGGACCCTTAATAATTGTATAAATGTGCCGATTCCGCTCCGAATGGCTGGTATGTCCGGGAAACGGAGGCAGTCAACGCGTCCCCGCTATTATTCAAAATAAAGTATAGAATAATATATGTTGAATAATTATGGCGAAGCGCAAAAACTCCCGCGGCGCCGCGCACAGGAGCGGCGCCCGGACCATGACGGATTCCCCGACGTGTCCCGGCCCAACGTCAGCCCCTACAGTTGATCAGGAATCGTACAAGCGTATTTTTAGGCGCTGGCTCTAAGCCACGGCGGTATGCCTTGGGGCGACGGGCCGGCAGCCGGGAGCGCCGCCGCAACGAAAAGGAAGCAGGACATGCGGATCGCGGTTTTCGGGACGGGCGGCGTCGGCGGCTATTTTGGCGGACGGCTCGCGGCGGCCGGCAACGACGTGACCTTCATCGCGCGCGGCGCGCACCTCGCGGCGATCAGGCGGGACGGGCTCGCGGTCGAGAGCGCGAACGGCGCGATCCGGATCGCGCCGGCGCAGGCGACCGACGATCCCGCCGCGATCGGCCCGGTCGATCTCGTGATGCTCTGCGTCAAGCTGTGGGACACCGAGGACACCATTGCGGCGCTGCCGCCGCTGCTCGGGCCGGACACCGCGGTCGTCAGCTTCCAGAACGGGATCGAGGCGGTGCCGACACTGACCGCGCGGCTCAGCGGCACGGCGGCCCGCGTGCTGGGCGGGGTCGCGCAGATCGCCGCGGCGATCGAGCGGCCGGGCGTCATCCGGCACACCGGGACGCTGGCGCGGCTGATCGTCGGCGAGACCGGCGGCGGCGGCGACCGCACGGAGCAGCCGCGCGCGGCGTCGATCGTCGCGGCGATACAGGCGGCCGGCATCGACGCGCTGCTATCCCCCGACATCGGGAAGGCGATCTGGGAGAAATTCGTCTTCCTTGCGTCGTTCAGCGGCATGACCGCGCTGACCCGCCTGCCGAAGGGACCGATTACCGCGGAGCCGGCGACGCGCGCGATGCTCGCCGCGGCGATCGGCGAAGCCTGCGCCGTCGCGCAGGCGCACGGCGCGGCGCTCGCCTCCGACCATGCGGAGCGGGCGATGGCGCTGGTCGACAAGCTGCCGGCGGAGATGAAGTCGTCGATGCTGGTCGACCTGGAGCAGGGACGGCGGCTGGAACTGCCGTGGCTGTCCGGGGCGACCGTGCGCCTGGGTGAGGCGGCCGGCGTCGCGACGCCGGTTCATGGAGCGATCGCTGCCGCGCTCGCCCCCTATGCACAGGGCCGGCCTCAGGCCACTGCCGCCGCCCGGTGACCGGCACGGGAATCTGACGCCGGAGCTTGGGCCGCCCGCACCCTTTTCGCCGGCCGTGTCGAGACGGCGCGAGCGGGCAAGGGCAAGCCCCGCCCCCGCAGTTATTACGAGCGCCCCCTCTCCGCCGAGTGACCCGGATACTCCCTTGGCGTCTTGATGGTTCGAACCTCGTCTTTGCGGAGTACCTCGGGGCCTCAGAACGCGAAAGCGTAGATCTGTCCGTCCGCGGCGACGTAGAGACGGTTCTGCGCGGCGAGGATGGTGACGAAGTGCCGGAGCCCCGTCATGGCGTCCGCCGGAACGCCGTCCGTGAGAAGCGGTTCGCCGGTGTCGCCGCGGAACGCGTGCAGGCGATTGTCTCCTTCGGCGCCGACGATCCAGACGATCGGGTCGGCGGTGCCGTCGCTCGTGGTGACGATCGGAATGCCGCGCCCGTCGACGGCCGCGCACCATTCCGTTCGGACCGTCGGCGAGGCGCCGGCCACGATTCGCAGGACGACGAGTCCGTCGCCGCCGCTCGCCGCCGGGCATGCGGAGCCGTCGGCCTGAAAGGCGACGAGCATGTCGTTTCCGGAAGGAAAGCGGACCGGCGCCGTCCGGATCGGCGTGGTCGACACGGCTCTCTCGAAGAGGCTGCCGCCGATGCCGCCGAGATTGGTGCGGTCCAGGAGATACGCCTTGCCGTCCTTGCCGAGCGCCAGCAGGAGCGCCGAACCGGCTTGCGTTCCCGGAAAGTCCAGCGGCAGCGGATTGGTGGCCCCCAGGTCGGCATCCTCCTCGTCGAGGTCGCGCCAGTCGCTCGGCGCAAAGGAATCCTGCGGCTGATCGGAGCGCGTCAGCGTGGCCGGAAGGCGGATGACGGCCTCGCCGTCGCCCCACTCGGTCGCGCCTTTGGTGTTCCCGGTCGCGGCGTACAGCGACTGGCCGTCGAAACTGAGGCCGCCGGGCGCCCATATCCCGCCGCCGACCGCGCGCGTGCTCCATGCGGTGACGGAGGACGGATCGGAGAGGCGGACGCCCATCACCCATCCGCGATACTGGCCGCAGTCGCCGAAATTGCCGCCGTACGGCACATAGAGCGTGCCGCCGGTGACAGTGAGGGCGCTGCGCTGGTTCTGCGTCGTCGGTGTGAATGTCGCGCCCTGCGCGCCCAGCGCCGACGCCACGTTCACCGGCCATCCTTGCAGGATGGAGCCGTCCAGCAGCGAGAGGCCGAACAGCAGGTGCTGCGGTCCGCCGCCGCCGGGGGAGTCGCTCACGAAGGCATCGAGATAGACGGCCTGCGTAGCCTCGTCGATCGCCGGCGTGCCGGTGATTCCCGACGGATCGATGTTGCCGCAGGGCAGCGAGGCGCGCGTCACCGGCTGGCCCAGGGACCGCGTCCAGACGAGGGCGCCGGTGTCGGCGTTGAGCGCGGCGATGGTATTGTTTGCGGTCGCGACGATCAGCAGGCCCGTGGCCGAGCCGGGCGCACGCCAATAGAGCGGTTGCGCATAGATGCTCCCCGCGATGGCGCCGTGGAAAGCCGGATCGAGATGGACGCCCGCCGCGCGTTCCGCGGTGAGGCCCGGGACGACGAAGTTGCCGCTCCGGTCGGCTTGCCCGTGATACGTGGTGACGGAGGATGTTTGCGCCGCCGCGGGCGCCGGGATATCAGGCGCAAGCAACAGGGCGAGAAAAAGGGTCGTCGTCAGCTTCCGTACCATCGCTGCGCTCCCGTTGCGGCGATGCGTCGTCCGTCGCTACTCCGGCAAACACCCGCGCACGAACGCCGACCGTTTGCGTTGCCGCCGTATGGACGGCGGACGGTTCGCTATTATTCCCAACCGCACGGTATCGCGGCGCGCGAACTCCCGATCACCCCTGAATGCGGCTCCGGTCCGGCGCCGACGGCTTCTCGGGATCAGCCCTCCAGGATCGCGTCGCTCATCTTCTCGGCGATCATGATCGTCGGCACGTTGGTGTTGGCGCGCGGCACGCTCGGCATCACCGAGGCGTCGACGACGCGCAATCCCGCCACGCCGTAGACCCGCCCCGCCGGGTCGACCACCGCCATCTTGTCGTCGGGCGAGCCCATCCGGCACGAGCAGGAGGCGTGCCATATCCCGTGCACCTTTTCGCGGACGAAGTTTTCGAGGCTCTCGTCGTCCGCGAGCATCCGGTCGAGCCGCTCGCCCTCGGTGACGACCCGATCGATCAGCGTCCGGCGCAGCGCCGCCGGCCCGTCGAGCAGCCGCGCGAGCATCGTCGTCAGCACGTGGTTCTTCCGGTTGATGATGCCGAGGTCGCGGATCCGCTCGCTGTAGCTGGTCGGGAACGGGTCGAGGCCGACCGCCTTCAGCGCCGGGTGCTCGAACATCGCCGCCGCCTTGCGCATGCCGAGCTTGAGCCGCGCTAGGTCGCGCCAGTCCGACAGCATGTTGAACTCGACGCGCGGCTCGACCCGCGGGTCGGGCGAGGTCAGCGTCACCTGCCCGCGCGAGTACACCTTGTTCACCCACGGCATCAGCGACCCGATCATCTCGCCCACCGGGTGCCAGCCGGTCTTGGTGATCGCGATCATGTACATGTCGTTGTCCGGGCAGTCCTGAAAGCCCGACGACCAGCGCAGCGCCACGTGCATGTGCCGGCGCAGCGTCTTCGGCAGCCGCGCCTCGGGCGCGATCACTGCCGAGATCGACACCGCGGGATGCTCCTGGAGATGCCGTCCGACGCCCGGCCGGTCGGCAACGGCCGGGATGCCCAGCGCCGCCAGTTCGGCCGCCGGGCCGATCCCGGCCCGCATCAGCATTGCCGGCGAATGGAT
>DASWRT010000013.1:0-40072 GCA_036403035.1 Allostellaceae bacterium
CTCCTGGAACAGGCGCGAGGACATGCCGCCGCCGAGCGCCGTCGCCAGGATCCCGCCCGCGTAATGGTCGGGGTCGCTGTAGGACAGGCCGGGGAAACCCAGGACGAGGTGGACCTGCTCCAGGTCGCGGTCCTCGCGGAAGTCGCCGCCGGCATAGCGGGCCGGCTCGCTCGCCGCGCGGCTCTCGCTCGGCAGGTCGGTGAAAGCCTTCGCGGCGAGCGCGACGAGCGCGTCGTGATCGACGTTACCCGCGGCGGCCAGCAGCATCCGCGGCGCGGCGTAGGTGTGCCGCATGTAGTCGGCCACCGTGTCGCGCCCGATGCCGCGGATGATCTCGGCGCGGCCGAGGACCGGGCGGCCGATCGGCTGATCGGGAAAGGCGCGCTCCTGGAACATGTCGAAGATGATGTCGTCGGGCGTGTCTTCGGTCTGCCCGATCTCCTGGAGGATGACGGTGCGCTCCCGCTCCAGCTCCGCCGGGTCGAAGGTCGAGTGCTGCAGGATGTCGGCGATGATGTCGACGGCGAGCGGCACGTCCTCCTTCAGCACCTTCGCGTAATAGGCCGTCTGCTCGCGCGCCGTGTAGGCGTTGAGGTGCCCGCCGACCGCCTCGATCTCCTCGGCAATCGCCTGGGCCGAGCGCCGCGCCGTACCCTTGAAGGCCATGTGCTCCAGCAGGTGCGCGACGCCGTTGATCGCCGCCGGCTCGTGCCGCGTGCCGACATCGACCCAGACGCCGAGCGAGGCCGTCTCGACCCCGGGCATCCGGTCGGTGATGATGCGGAAGCCGTTCGGCAGCGTCGTGAGCCGTGCGCTCATACCGCAGTCCCCCGCGCTGGCGATGCGGCAGCGTGCGCTGCTGCGATCGGCCGCGCCCGCTCGCGGACGAAGCGTTGCACCGCCGCGAGGTCGTTCGGCAGCACGGTCACGCGCTCGCGCCGTTCCATCAGGTCCGCGAGATGATCGGGCAGCGGCGGGCGCCGGCCTGTCGCCCGCTCGACCGCCTCGGGGAACTTCGCCGCGTGCGCGCAGGCGAGCGCCACCATCGGCACGTCCGGCGCATGTCCGGCAGCATCGGCCGCGGCGCGCACCGCGATCGCGCTGTGCGGGTCGAGCAGCTCCCCGGTACGGCGGTACGTCTCCGCGATCGTCGCCGTCGTCATCTCGTCGTCGACGCGCGCCCCGGTGAAGAGGCGTGCCGCGTTGCGCCACTCGGCATCGCTCGCGGGCAGCGTGCCGCTGGCGCGGAAGGCGCGCATCGCCTCGGCGACGGCGGCGCCCGACCGTCCCTTCAGCTCGAAGAGCAGCCGCTCGAAATTGCTGGAGACTTGTATGTCCATGCTGGGGCTCAAACTCGGCTCGACCGTGCCGATGCTCATACGGCCGGTCGCGAGGAAACGGGCGAGAATGTCGTTGCGGTTGGTGGCGACGACAAGGCCGCCGATCGGCAGCCCCATCGTGCGCGCGACGTGCGCCGCGTAGACGTTCCCGAAATTGCCGGTCGGCACGGTGAAGGCGACCTTGCGGTGCGGCGCGCCGAGCGCCGTCGCGGCAACGAAGTAATAGACGATCTGCGCCGCGATCCGCGCCCAGTTGATCGAGTTCACCGCCGACAGCGCCAACTCGGCGCGGAACGCGCGGTCGGCGAACATCGCCTTCACCAGATCCTGGCAATCGTCGAACGTGCCCTCGATCGCGACCGCGTGCGCGTTCGCCGAGGCCACCGTCGTCATCTGCCGCCGCTGCACCTCCGAGGTGCGGCCGTGCGGGTAGAGGATGAAGATGTCGACCGCGTCGCGGTCGCGGCACGCCTCGATCGCAGCCGACCCGGTGTCGCCCGAGGTCGCGCCGACGATCGTGACCCGCTCGCCGCGCCGCTTCAGCACCGCGTCGAACAGGCGGCCGACGAGCTGGAGCGGGTAATCCTTGAAGGCGAGCGTCGGGCCGTGGAACAGCTCCAGCAGCCAGAGGCCGGCATCGAACTGCTTCAGCGGGGCGACGGCGCGGTGCGCGAAGCCGGCATAGGCGTCCTCGACGATCGCGCGCAGCTCCGCCTCGCCGAGCGCCTCGCCGACGAACCGGCGCAGCACCCGCACCGCGATCTCGGCATAAGGCAGGCCGGCCATCGCGGCGATCTCGTCCGGCGCCAGATGCGGCACGGTCTCCGGCACGTAGAGGCCGCCGTCATGCGCCAGCCCGGCGAGCAGGACATCGTCGAAGGAAAGCGCTGATGGCGACGGGGAGGCGTCGCGGGTGCTGATGTAGCGCAAGGGCAGATCCAGACAAAATGAACGGAGGAGACTATCCGCCGCGTAACGGCGGCGCAACCGCGCGGGGCGGTTCGCGCGGCTCCCAAATCCTGCGCAGAACTTGGCGTCCGCGCATTTCTTCAACCCGGATCACGTGCTGCGCGATTTCCCTTATGCCATCGGATACGGCGAGCTCGACGACCGGCTCAAGGCCGCGCTTGCGTCGTTCGCGATACGGGTAGTCTGCGATAGGCAGAAAGGTCGAGCCGCCGCGCGGGCGCGGGAAACGGGAACTCGCACCACTGTTGATCGGCGACAGGGTGATGCGATCGCCGTGGGCAGCAAGGAGCGAGCCCGTGTCGATGGTTAGTACGTCATGCTCCCGGCCAGCGTTGCCGCGGGCTTCGAGCAGCCGGAAGAGCCGTCGCCGCGTCGGCCAGAAAAAGACCCGCCCGTTGAGCAGCTTGTACCAGTCCGCAGGGGCGAGCCCGTCTTCAAGGCAGCGACTGAGGGTAGCGTCTCCGAGCGGTTTCTGATCGCGGAGCACGGCCCTGCCATGACGCGGATGGGTCAGGGTCAGGAACTCGGGCCGGCGACGGGTCTCGATCTCCGCGCGTGCTTCTCCGGTCACTTCGAACAGGGTGAGCAGGGCGGAGGTGCTGAGGAGCCCGTGCCAAGCGATGCCGGCCCAGGCGCCGCGCTCCGCGACGTGGTACAGCTCGGGGTGGGATGCGGTGAAAGCGGCGAGGTCGGCGTCGTCCACGGTCGTCAACAGGCGGGAT
This sequence comes from Allostellaceae bacterium, assembly GCA_036403035.1. GTDB lineage: Bacteria > Pseudomonadota > Alphaproteobacteria > ATCC43930 > CGMCC-115725 > DASWRT01. The sequence goes on from DASWRT010000013.1 coordinate 3,032, forward strand.
GCTGCGCTGCCCGGTGCCCAGCCGGCTACACGTTGAAGCGGAAATGCAGGATGTCGCCGTCCTGCACCACGTACTCCGACCCTTCGAGCCGCATCTTGCCGGCCTCCTTCGCGCCCTGCTCGCCGCCGCAGGCGACGAAATCCTCGTAGGCGATCGTCTCGGCGCGGATGAAGCCCTTCTCGAAGTCGGTGTGGATGACGCCCGCCGCCTGCGGCGCCTTGGTGCCGCGGCGGATCGTCCAGGCACGTGTCTCCTTCGGCCCGACCGTCAGGTAGGTGACGAGGTCGAGGAGCCCGTAGCCGGCGCGGATGACGCGCGAGAGCCCGGTCTCCTCCAGGCCCAGCGACGACAGGAACTCGGTGCGCTCCGCCTCGTCGGCGAGCTGCGAGACCTCGGCCTCGATCGCGGCCGAGATCACGACGGTCCGGGCGCCCTGCGCCTCGGCGAACTCGGCGACGCGCCGGGACTGCGCATTCCCCTCCGCAGCCTCGCTCTCGCCGACGTTGCAGACATAGAGCACCGGCTTCGCGGTGATGAGCTGAAGCTCCTTGAGGATCTTCGCGTCCTCGCCCTCGACCTTCACCGATCGCGCGGACTTCCCTTCGCGCAGCGCCGCCAGCACCGGCTCGATCACCGCGAGCTGCGCCTTCGCTTCCTTGTCGTTGCCGCGCGCCTTCTTCTGCACGGCGACGAGGCGGCGCTCCAAGCTGTCGAGATCGGCGAGCAGCAGCTCGGTCTCGACCGTCTCGGCGTCGCGGATCGGATCGACCGAACCTTCGACGTGCGTGACGTTGCCGTCCTCGAAGCAGCGCAGCACGTGCGCGATCGCGTCGACCTCGCGGATATGCGCGAGGAACTGGTTGCCGAGGCCCTCGCCGCGCGAGGCGCCGCGGACCAGCCCGGCGATGTCGACGAACTCAAGCTGCGTCGGCACGATCTTCTGCGACTTCGCGAGCTGCGCGGAGACCTCCAGCCGCGGGTCGGGCACGGCGACCCGGCCGACATTCGGCTCGATCGTGCAGAACGGATAGTTCGCGGCCTCGGCGGCGGCCGTCGCCGTGAGCGCGTTGAAGAGCGTCGACTTGCCGACGTTCGGCAGGCCGACGATGCCGCAATTGAAACCCATGAAGTCCTAGCCTTATGCGCCGTCGCCCGCCGCCGGGGACGGGGGGCGCTTCGATTGCCTGTTCGGGTCGGGCGGATTGAGGATCGCCGCCACCTTGGTCATGAAAAGCTGCTCGTTGCCGCCGACCATCAGCGGCATCGCCTCCGCGACCGCGTCGACGAGCGGCTCGACCCAGTCGCGCGCCTCGTCCGGCGGGAAGTTCTGGAGCACGTAGCCGTGCACCAGCTCCTTGGCGCCGGGATGCCCGATGCCGAGCCGCACGCGCCAATAGTCCTGGCCGATATGGCCGTCGATCGAGCGCAGCCCGTTGTGCCCGGCGGCACCGCCGCCGCGCTTGACGCGCAGCTTGCCCGGCGCGAGGTCCAGCTCATCGTGCAGCACGATCACGTCGGCCGGCGGCACCTTGTAGAACCGCGCGGCGGCGCCGACCGCCTCGCCCGAGAGGTTCATATAGGTCTGCGGCTTGAGGACGAGAACCCGCTCGCCGCCGATTGTCCCCTCGACCATCTCGCTCTGGAACTTGGAGCGCCACGCCGGAAAGCCATGGCGGCGGACGATAGCGTCCGCCGCCATGAAGCCGATGTTGTGCCGGTTGCGCTCGTGGCGCGGCCCGGGATTCCCGAGCCCGACGATGATGCGCATGGAGGAAGCGTTTGCCGGGGCGGCGAGCTTAGCTCGCCGCCGGGGTGGCCTCGGCCGCCTCCTCGCGCATGACCGTCGGCGGCGCCACCGAAGCGACGGTGAAGTCGCGGTCGGTGATGGTCGGGTGCGCGCCTTCCGGCAGCTTCACCGCGCTGATGTGGATGCTCTCGTTGATGTCGACGCCGTTGAGGTCGACGACGATGCGATCCGGGATGTTGTCGGCCGCGCAGACCAGTTCGATCTCGTGCCGGACGATGTTCAGCGAGCCGCCGCGCTTGAGGCCGGGCGACTTGTCCTGGTTGATGAACACCACGGGCACCCCGACCGTGATCTTCGTCGATGCGCCGACGCGCATGAAGTCGACGTGGAGCGGCGCATCGGTCACCGGGTGAACCTGCACGTCGCGCGGCAGCGTGCGGTATGTCTCGCCGTCGACCGTGAGGTCGAGCAGCTTGGCGAAGAAGCCCGGCTTTTGCAGCTCGCGCCCCAGCGAACGCGGCTCCAGGCTGATCAGCAGGGGCTCCTTCTTGTCGCCGTAGATGACGGCGGGAACGCGACCGGTACGACGCGTCGCCCGGGCGGCCCCCTTTCCGGCCCGGTCGCGCCGCTCGGCGCTCAGCGTGATGATCTCGGTCATCGACCTAGACTCTCCTCAGGTTTGCGGAACCCGCGCCCCATGCGCAGGTCTCTCCGCGTCCGGCGCCGGCCTCCAGGGGTGCCGTGCGCCGCTGCCGTCGGTCGGACCCGGCGACGGGTCCGGCCGCGGAACTCAGTTGAACAGGCTCGAAACCGAGCGCTCCTCGCTGATCCGGCTGATCGCCTCGGCGATCAGCGGCGCGATCGTGATCTGGCGGATGTTGCGCGAGACGCGCATCGCCTCGGTCGCGACGATGCTGTCCGTCGTCACCAGCATTTCCAGCGGCGACGAGACGACGCGCGTGACGGCGCCGCCCGAGAGCACGCCGTGGGTGACATAGGCGGCGACGGCGGACGCGCCCGCCTCGATCAGCGCCTCAGCGGCGTTGCAGAGCGTCCCGGCGCTGTCGACGATGTCGTCGACCAGGATGCAGCGGCGCCCCTTCACGTCGCCGATGATGTTCATCACCTCGGAGACGCCGGCGCGCTCGCGGCGCTTGTCGATGATCGCGAGGTCGACGTCGAGCCGCTTGGCGATCGCGCGGGCGCGCACGACGCCGCCGACGTCCGGCGAGACGATCACGAGGTTGCCGGTGTCGTACTGCTCCTGGATATCCTTCACGAACACCGGGGCGGCGAACAGATTGTCGGTCGGGATGTCGAAGAAGCCCTGGATCTGCCCGGCATGCAGATCGAGCGTCAGGACGCGGTCGGCGCCGGCGACGGTGATCATGTTGGCGACCAGCTTCGCCGAGATCGGCGTGCGGGGACCGGACTTCCGGTCCTGCCGGGCGTAGCCGTAATAGGGGATCACCGCCGTGGTGCGCCGCGCCGAGCCTCGCTTCAGCGCGTCGAGCGAGACCAGCAGTTCCATCAGATTGTCGTTGGCCGGGTACGATGTGGACTGGACGACGAAGACGTCCTCGCCACGCACGTTCTCCTGGATCTCGACGAAGACCTCCATATCCGAGAAGCGCCGCACGCTGGCCTTGGTCAGCGGCAGGTTCAGGTAGGCGGAAATCGCCTCGGCGAGCGGCCGATTGCTATTGCAGGTGAGGATCTTCATGACACCGCTTATGCAGTCGCGCGCGTCCACCGGCGCGGGAACGCCGCGGACTTGTAACAAAGCCGGGTCGGGCTGTAAACCTCGGCCCGGACCAGTTAGTCCAGGCTGGTTAGTCCTTGCGCAGCGGTTGTGCTGATGCAGCCGGAGGGCCGGCTCGCCTTCCGCCGAGCGTCGGCAAGTCTCTGGCGTTCGGCCGATTCTCCCGGCTGTCGCGCGCGGCCGGAAGCGTCACCCCGCAGCGTCTTTCGGCGCCGCGCCGTCCGGTCCGGTAGTCCGTTCGAGCAGGGCCATGATGCCGGGGAGCGCCGCGTCGGCGACGATGAAGGCGATGTCGCCCCAGCCCCGGTCGAGGGTGCCTGCGGGAACGTCGTTCTCCTGATTGATCCGGCCGATCTCCTTGCCGTCCCGCTGCACCGCCCAGACGATCTGCACGTGCTGGGCGCCGTTCTTGGGCGGTCCGACATCGACCTTGCCGGCGAGCACGAGGCCGGCGGGACTTGGCGTGCCGCCGTCGCTGCTGCCGCCGCCGCCGACGTCGACCTGGGCGCGGCGCAGCGCCGATTCCATCGCGCGAGTCAGCATCGTCGAGCCGTCGCCGGGCGCGCCGGCCACCTTGAGCACCGTCATGCGCGGCATCGCGACCGGCTGGGCCGGCCCTGTCGGCTCGTCCTGCAACAGCGTCGCGATCTGCGGCGCTCCGGCGCGCGCCATCGTCGTCATCAGCGCGGGATCGCCGGCCCGCCACGGCTCCGCCGCGGCTTCGAGCCGCTGCATGTAGTCCCCGGCGGTCTTGCCGTCCGGCGCGGCGAGCGTCCACTTCACCTCGATCGCGGTCCGGCCGGGGGCCGCGGACGGCTGCGTCGCGGCGGCGGCGGTGAGTATGTAGCTCGCGCGGTTGCGCGCCTGCGTGCTGGCCGGCACGTCGGCTTGGCGGAGCGCTTCCGCCATCGCCTCCGCCAGCCGGGCGGCGACCGCATCATCGACGCCGCTGATTGCGCCGACCTGGATGCCGGCGCCGTCCTTGAGCTTCAGGATCGGCGCGCCGGGCGGCGGCCGGTCGTCCTTGAACGGCTGCGGCAGCGGCTGGCAGGCGGCAAGCGACAGCGCCGCCGCGACTGCAACCATCGCGACGGCGATGCGGCTCAACTGATCGCGCAGCTCACGACGATGCCGAGCAGGCAGACCAGCAGAAAGAAGATCAGATGCGGCATGGCGATGCGCTTCCGGAACTGCGGCGGCGGTTTGCGATGCGGTCTTCAAGGTGATGCGTCGACGCGAGAAAATCATCCTCTTGGGCGCTTCCGATCTGGGGCCTTCGGGTCAGGCGGCGGCGAGCGCAATCGCCGTCAGGAAACGCCCATAGTCCTTCTCACCGCGGAGGCAGGTCCGGCGGTAGCTGAAGAAGGCGTCTTCCTCGGTCAGCGTATCGTGCGCCGCACGTTCGATACGCCCGACGCCGGCGCGGCGCAACCGATGCTCGACATAGGAGCCGAGATCGAACAGGAAATGGCCGGCGCGCGGCGCGGCGATGAAGAAGCGCTCGTTCTCCGGGTCTTCGGCAAGGAACGGCGCCGGGAACTCGGGCCCGACCTCGTAGGAGAGCCGGCCGATGCAGGGGCCGATGCCGGCCCTCATCCGCGCGGGTTCGGCGCCGAGCCCGCGCATCGCCGCGATCGTCGCCTCCAGCACGCCGCCGATTGCGCCGCGCCAGCCGGCGTGCGCCGCGCCGATCACCCGCGCCGCCGGGTCCGCGAACAGCACGGGCGCGCAGTCGGCGGTGAGGATGCCGAGCGCGATCCCCGGTACGGCGGTGGCCATGCCGTCGGCGCGCGGATTCGCTTCGCGCGTCCAGGGCTTGGTGACCGTGACGGCGTCGGCGCTGTGGACCTGATGGCAGGTCAGCAGCCGGTCGGGCGCCACGTCGAGCGCCGCCGCCGCCCGCGCCCGGTTCTCGGCGACGCGCGCCGGGTCGTCCTGCGAGCCGAAGCCGCAATTCAGCGAGGCGTAGATGCCCTCGCTGACGCCGCCCTCGCGCGTGAAGAAAGCGTGGCGCAAACCGTCCGCGGCAAGCGCGCTCAGCGTGATCATGATGGTCCGTCGGTCGTGGGAATTGATTGCGGGAGCGGAAGAGGGGCGGCGGGAAAGCCGGCGAGGGGCGGCGGGAGCGCCGGATCGGCGATCGCCAGCGCCTTGAACAAGGTGCCCATTTCCGCCGGGTCGATCAAGCGGCGGCAGCCGCTCTCGATCGCGGCGGCCTGAGCCGGCGTCGCGCGCCGCAGCAGCATGGCGGCGCGCGCCTCGATGCCGAGGGCGCGCAGGAATTCGCCCTGTGGAACCGGTCCCCAGATCCGCGCGCCGGTCTCCGCGGCAGCGTGCGCCACCGCGGCGAAGTCGACATGCGCGGTGAGGTCGGCGCTGCCCGGCGCGTCGAGCGGGTCGTGGCGGCGGTGTCCGCGCACCGCTTGCAGCGTCTCGCCACAGGCGCTCGCGGCGTGGCCGTAATCGATCAGCAGCGCGGCTCCGCCGTCGCGGACGGCGCGGGCGCCGAGCGCGCCCGCGATGCCGAGCGCAGCCGGGCATGCCTCGAACAGGCTGCCGGCCGGCGCCGCGTCGCGCAGCGGCGCCGGTATCAGCGCGAGCGAGGCGGTCGGTCCCGGCGTCAGGGCGAAGGCGAAGCGCCCACCGCCCGCCAGGTCGAGCCCGATCTGCCGCTCGCGCCAGCCCTGTCCGGTCCTGACGAATTGCCGGATCGGTAGTGCGTCGAGGAACTCGTTGGCGACGACGAGCGCCGGCACGCCTAGCGGCACGTCGGCGAGCCGGTCGTGCCATGCCGGCGACGCATCGGCGAGCCGTTCGGCCTGGAGCCGCTGGAGCGTCGGGCTCGTCTCTACGAGATGCAGGCGGAGCGCCGCGCGGAAGGCGGGAGCGACGCGGCGGAGCGCGCGCAGCGCGTCCGCCATCAGCGTGCCGCGGCCCGGACCGAGTTCGACGAGCAGGACCGGGTCCGGCCGTCCCATCCGCTCCCAGGTCTCGGCGCACCACAGGCCGATCAGCTCGCCGAACGTCTGGCTGATCTCCGGCGCCGTTATGAAATCGCCGGCGGCGCCGAGCGGGTCGCGAGCCGTGTAGTAGCCGAGCGTCGGATGACCCAGCGCCTCCGCCATGTACTCGGCGACGCTGATCGGTCCGGCGAGGTGGATCCGCCTTGCCAGTGTCTCGCTCAGCCCGCCGGGAGCGGCGGAAATGTCCGGCTGCGACGCCGTCACGCGCTCCTGCTGTCTCCGGCGGCGGTCCCGCCGGACGGCGCCCGGAGCGGGCGCGCCCAAAGGAACAGCGCGAGGCCGATCAGCAACAGCGGCACCGACAGGATCTGCCCCATCGTCACGCCGAACGTGAAATATCCGAGGAACGCATCCGGCTCGCGGAACAGCTCGCCGATCATGCGGGCCAGCGCATAGCCCATCAGGAACACGCCGCCGAGCGCGCCGGGCCGTTGCCGGATCGGGGTGAACCGCGCCAGGAGGTTCAGCACCGCGAACAGGATGAGCCCTTCGAGGCACGCCTCGTAAAGCTGGCTCGGATGGCGCGGCTCCGGGCCGCCGGTCGGAAACACCATCGCCCACGGCACGTCGCTCGACCGGCCGTACAGCTCTCCGTTGATGAAGTTGGCGATGCGCCCGAAGAACAGGCCAATCGGCACGGCGCATACGATGATGTCGCCGAACGCCAGCACGTTGATGCGGCGCTTCCAGCAGAACAGCATGATCGCCGTGATCATGCCCAGGGCGCCGCCGTGGAACGACATGCCGCCATGCCAGACCGCGACGATTTCCGCGGGGTGGGTGAGGTAGAAGCCGGGCTTGTAGAACAGCACGTAGCCCAGCCGGCCGCCGAGCACGACGCCGAGCGTCGCCCAGAACAGGAAATCGTCGATGTCCTGCCGCGTCGCGACCTTCGGCGGCCGCGAGGCGAGATGCAGGCAGTAGCGCCAGCCGATGACGAGCCCGGCGATGTAGGCGAGGGCGTACCAGCGGATCGCGAACGGCCCGAACGACACCAGGATCGGATCGATCGCGGGGTAGGGAATGGCGAACAGCATCGTCAGCCGGTGCCGAGCGCTGCCGCCGCGCGCCGGGACATCGCGGCGTCGGTATGGGTCGTGACAAGCATCGGGGGGATCCCTACGTGAGTGGTGCCCTTATAGGCGGTCCATCCGTAGCGCGAAAGACAGATGCGCGGGGCAGCCGTGCGGACGCTCCGAATCGGGGTTCCGCCCGCGCGACATATGTGCTAGCCGAGAACGAAGTCTGGAGAACGTGCCATGCAGACCGACAACCGCCTGTTCGACGACCTCGCCCGCGTCGCGACGGGCGCGCTCGGCGCGCTGAGCGGAGTCCGCAACGAGGTCGAAGGGCGCCTGCGCGAACAATTCGAGCGCGTCCTCTCGCGCATGGACCTCGTGTCGCGCGAAGAGTTCGAGGCGGTCAAGGCGATGGCCGCCAAGGCACGCCTGGAGCAGGAGGCGCTTCAGGCCCGAGTCGCCGCGCTCGAGGCGGCGCTCGCCGCCGCAGCCCCTGCCGGCGGGGGCGGACCGGCGGCCGTTCCCGATCCCAACGCACCTTCGACATCCGGCGGCGAAACGGGCACGGCGCCCGCATCGTGACGGCGGCGCCGGACGAGCCGGGGATTCTCGTCTTGCTCATGATCGCCCGCTTTGGCAACCTACTTCCGGTGGTGTGTTGATTCGTCGTTTTCTACTAGATGTCGCCTTCTACGGGACGGCATCGTCCAGCTTCCCGCGCCCGCTCGCTCGCCAAAGGAGGGCGTCTTGACCTCTGTTCATACCGAGACCAGCTCGCCGCCGATCAACCCGATCGATCTCATCGAGGAAATCGTTCTCGCGAACGAGTGGCCGCATGACCGCGCCAGCGACGAGGAGATCGTCGTCGAGGTCGGCGGCCGCTGGTGCGACTACCGGCTCCTCTTCGTCTGGCAGGAGGAGATCAGCGCGCTCCATTTCTCGTGCGGTTTCGACATGAAGGTGCCGCGCAACCGGCGCAATGCGGTCTACGAGCTGCTGGCCCTGGTCAACGAGAAGCTCTGGCTCGGCCATTTCGACATCGCCTCGGACGACAGCTCGCCGGCGTTCCGCCATGCCGTGCTGCTGCGCGGCGCCGCCGGCGCCAGCGTCGAGCAGATCGAGGATCTCGTCGACATCGCGCTGAGCGAGTGCGAGCGGTTCTATCCGGCCTTCCAGCTCGTGATCTGGGGCGGCAAGACGCCTGAGGAAGCGATCACCGGAGCGATGATCGACCCGGTCGGCGAGGCATGACCGCTCCCTTGCTGCTCGTCGGCTGCGGAAAGATGGGCGGCGCGCTGCTCGGCGGCTGGCTCGCGGGCGCGGGCAGCGGCGGCGCGCAGCGGACGATCGCGATCGTCGAGCCCGGCGACGGCAAGGCGGGATTCGCCGGCCGACCCGGCGTCATCGCGGTCGATAGCGCCGATGCGCTGGATCCGCAGTTCCGCCCGGGCGTCGTCGTCCTCGCGGTGAAGCCGCAGATGATGGACGACGTCCTGCCGGCGCTCCGGCGTTTCGCCGCGGTGCCGGGAACGGTGTTCCTGTCGATCGCCGCCGGCAAGACGGCGACGTACTTCGAGACGCGGCTGGGCGACGGCGGGAGCAAGGTCGCGGTGATCCGCGCCATGCCGAACACCCCGGCGGCGGTCGGGCGGGGCATCACCGCCGCCTACGCCAACCCGCAGGTCACCGCGGCGCAGCGCGCCGAGTGCGACGCGCTGCTCGCCGCCGTGGGCGAGGTGGTGTGGGTCGATGACGAGCGGCTGATCGCTCCGGTGACGGCGCTTTCCGGCGGCGGTCCGGCCTACGTCTTCCTGCTGATCGAGTGCCTCGCGCGGGCCGGCGCGAAGGCCGGCCTCCCTGCCGACCTCGCGATGCGGCTGGCGCGAGCGACCGTGATCGGCGCCGGCGAGCTGGCGCGGCAGTCGTCCGAGCCGGCGTCGGTGCTGCGGCAGAACGTGACCAGCCCCGGCGGCACGACCCAGGCGGCGCTCAAGGTGCTGATGGCGGAAACGGGGGGCATCGCGCCGCTGTTCGATGCCGCGATCGCCGCCGCGACCGTCCGCGCCGGAGAACTTGCCGAATGACTTCCGATACTGCCGCTGCCGCTGCAACGTCGGCTGCGGCCTCTCCCGCGTCGGGCATCGACCGCGTGCGCGCCGCTCTGCGCGCTGCCGGCTCGGCGAGCGAGGTCGTGCAGTTCGCCACGACCACCCGTACCGCGGCCGATGCCGCGGCGGCGATCGGCTGCACCGTCGCGCAGATTGCGAAGTCGTTGGTCTTCCGCAGCGCTTCCGGCGAGCCGGTGCTGGTGATCGCGAGCGGCGTCAACCGCGTCGACGAGGCGAAGGTCGCGGCGGCGCTCGGCGAGCCGATCGGCAAGGCCGACGCCGGCTTCGTCCGGGAGAGGACCGGTTTCGCGATCGGCGGCGTCGCCCCGCTCGGACACGCGACCAAGCTGCGGATCTTCGTCGACCGCGACCTGCTGGGCTATGAAGAGATCTGGGCTGCTGCCGGGCATCCGCACGCCGTATTCCGTCTGACGCCGGCAGGGCTTCAAAGGCTGACCGGCGGGACGGTGATCGCGGTCGCCTGACCCGCCGCCCCTGTTCCGGTCCGATCGGGAGTCCCGATGCCGAAAAAATCCGCATCCTCGCCGCGTCGCGGCGCCGATCCCGCCGTCCGCATCGTCGAAGCCGCGCTGGCGCTGGCGGCGCGCGAGGGCAGCTGGCGCCGCATCAGCCTCGCCGCCATCGCCGCCGAGGCCGGCCTGCCGCTGCTCGACGTCTATGCGGTCTACCGGTCGAAAGCCGAGATCCTCGAAGCCTTCCAGCAGCGGGTCGACCGGGAAGTTCTGGCAAGCGTCGAGCCCGATCCCGGCGAGCGGCCGCGCGACTTGCTGTTCGATGCAATCATGCGGCGATTTGACGCGCTTCGTTCGTACAAGGAGGCGATCCGCGTGATTACGCGCGACGCGGCGGGCGATCCTATGGCGGCGCTCGGCTCCGCGCCGGCCTTCGTCGCCTCGATGTCGTGGATGCTGGAGACGGCCGGGGTCGGCAGCGGGGGCTGGCGCGGCGCGTTGCGGGTGCGTGCGCTCGGCGTCTTGTATCTCATCGTCCTTCGGGTCTGGATCGACGACGACTCGCCCGAAATGATGAAGACGATGGCGGCGCTTGACCGGCGGCTCCGTCAGGGGGCAATTTGGCTCGGCCTCGGCTCCCCTCGCGATAGCGGCGATACCGCCGTCGCGGATGTGCAGCCGGCCCCCTGACTTCCGTCATTTTGCACTGCAACAAATCCTTGACCGTGGCACTCCGGTTAACGATATTGGCACTATGGTGCAGCGCACAATAAGCCCCCGCGCTTCCCGAAAATGACGAGGATCGTAAGATGACGAACGGCCAAAATCCTTTCCTGAACTATGACGTTACCAAGCTGATGGGCGATTTCCGGGTGCCCGGCGTCGACGTCGACGCGGTGGTCGCGACCCAGCGCAAGAACATCGAGGCGCTGACGCAGGCCAACCAGCTCGCGGTCGAGGGCATCCAGGCGGTTGCGCGCCGTCAGGTCGAGATCGCCCGTCAGGCGGTTGACGAGTTCTCCACGGTCGTCCGCGAGTTCACCTCGCCGGGTTCGCCGGAGGACCGCCTCGCCAAGCAGGCCGAGTTCACCAAGACCGTCCTTGAGAAGGCCCTCGCCAACGCCCGTGAGCTTGCCGAGTTGGTCACCAAGGCCAACACCGAGGCGTTCAACGTGCTGAACAAGCGCGTCACCGAGAGCCTCGACGAAGTCCGCGACTTCGCCAAGAAGCGCAACGGCCGCTAAGCGGTCGCCGCGAAATCCGTTAGGGTTGAAGGCGGTGCCGCCGTTGGCGGCGCCGCCTTTTCATTTTCCGTAGGCACTCCACGGGAGGCATCCGAGCCATGATCGGTTACGACGATTTCGCCCGCGTCGACATCCGCGCCGGCACCATCGTTGCGGTCGAGCCGTTTCCCGAGGCGCGGAAGCCCGCCTACAAGCTCACCGTCGATCTCGGGCCGGAGATCGGCCCGAAGCGCTCGTCGGCCCAGATCACGACCCATTACACGCCGGAGGCGCTGCTCGGCCGGCAGGTCGCCGCCGTCGTCAATTTCGCGCCGAAGCGGATCGGCCCGTTCCTCTCGGAGGTCCTGGTGCTCGGCTTTCCGGACCCCGACGGCCACGTCGTGCTGGTCTCGCCCGACCGCCCGGTGCCGGACGGCAGCCGGCTGTTCTGAGGACCTATCGCTTGGCGGCGACCAACGGGCAGCCGCCCTGGTCCAGCGGGCGGAACGCCTCGTCGGCGGGGATCGTCGCGACGAGGCGGTAATAATCCCAGGCGCCCTTCGATTCCTCCGGCCGCTTCACCTGGAACAGATACATCGGGTGCACGGCGCGGCCGTCGGCGCGCACCGTCACCGTGCCGCCGAACAGCTTGTCCTCGACCGGTGCCCGCTTCATCTCGTCGACGACCGCGGCGCCGGAATCGGAGCGCACCGAGGCGACAGCCCGGAGATAGGCGAGGACCGACGAATAGACGCCGGCATGGTTCATCGTCGGCATGCGGCCGCCGCCGACCCGCTCGGCGAAGCGCTTGCTCCAGGCCCGCGTCGCGTCGTCGAGATCCCAGTAGAACGCCTCGGTGAGCAGCAGTCCCTGCGCGGCTTGAAGTCCCAGGGAATGCACGTCGGTGAGGAACATCAAAAGCCCGGCGAGCCGCCGGTCGCCCTGCGCCAGTCCGAACTCCGCCGCCTGCTTGATCGCGTTCGTCGCGTCGGCGCCGGCGTTCGCGAACCCGATCACCTTGGCCTGCGAGGCTTGCGCCTGGAGCAGGTACGACGAGAAGTCGGCGGTGTTGAGCGGGGTCCGCACCGAGCCGAGAACCCGGCCGCCATTGGCCTTCACCACCTCGCTCGTGTCGCGCTCCAGCGCCTGCCCGAACGCATAATCGGCGGTGATGAAGAACCAGCTCTCGCCGCCGTCCCTGGTGATGGCCGAGCCGGTGCCGTGGGCGAGCGCCCAGGTATCGAAGGTCCATTGCACCGTCGTCGGCGCGCATTTCGGGCCGGTCAGGTCCGAGCTTGCGACGCTCGAGGCGAGGAACGTCCTGTCCTTGCCGCGCAGCACCTCGTTGACGGCGAGCGCCACCGCCGTGTTCGGCACGTCGACCACCGCGCCGACACCGTTGACGTCTACCCAGCGCCGGACGATCTCGGCGCCGACATCGGCCTTGTTCTGGTGATCGGCATAGAGGATCTCGACCTTGAACGGCGCGGCCGCCGCGCCGGCCGTGCTCGCGAAATCCTCGGCGGCGAGCTTCGCCGCCTCGACGGACGCCGGCCCGGACAGATCGGCATAGGGACCGGTGCCGTCGTTCAGCACGCCGATCCGGACGACGCCGTCCGCGATCCCGGCCCGCGCCGCCCCGGCGGCTGAAACTGCCGCCATCGCTGCGGCGAGTGCGATCGCCGTCCGCATTGCCGCCGTGCCCATCGCTTCCTCTCCCGCCTCTTGTTCTCGCTGGAGCGGCGGCACGTCCACCACCGTCACGGTCCGCCTTACGACCAGCTATACCCTCGCGTCCGCCGCCGCGATAGGGCTCGCCGAGCAGCATGCCGCGCGCAGTTCGAGCGGCTTCAGAGCGGCAGGTAGACGCGGGCGCGAAGGCCGCCTTGCGGCGCGGTATCGAGCGTGAGATCGCCGCCGTGCCCGCGGGCGACGTCGCGGGCGATGGTGAGGCCCAGCCCGACGCCGCCGGTCAGGACGTTGCGCGACGGGTCGAGCCGGAAGAAGGGGCGGAACACCGCTTCGCGGTGCTCGGGCGGGATGCCGCTGCCGTCGTCGTCGACCAGCACCTCGATGCCGTTCCCGGCGCGGTGCAGCTCGATCCAGACATGCGTACCGTGCCGCCGCGCGTTGCCGACGAGGTTGACGAGGCATCGCTTGAACGCGTTCGGCCGCAGCGGCACGAGGCACTCGTCCGGCGCGGTCACCGTCACCGCGGCGCCGTCCCGCCGCGCCTCCGCCGCGACCTGCTCCAGCAGCGCCGGCAGGTCCGTCTCGACCGGCATCTCCGACCCCTCGCCGCGCGCGAAGTCGAGATATCCCTGGATCATCCGCTCCATATCCGACACGTCGGAGCGCAACTCGTCGATCGCCGGATGCTCGTCCATCAGCGCGAGCGCCAGCTTCATTCGGGTGAGCGGCGTGCGGAGGTCGTGCGACACGCCCGCGAGCATCTCGGTCCGCTGGCTGATCTGGCGCTGGATGCGGTTGCGCATCACCAGGAACGCCGCGCCGGCCCGCCGGATCTCCGCGGCGCCTTCCAACCTGAAGTTCGGCACGCTCCGTCCCTTGCCGAAGCTCTCGGCCGCGGCGGCAAGGCGCCGCAGCGAGCGGACCTGGTTCCGCATGAAGACCGTCGCCACCGCGAAGAGCACGATCGAGGAGCCGACCATCCAGAGCATGAAGATGTAGGTCGTCGAGGTCGAGAGCCGCTCGCGCGGCGCAGCGGCGGTCAGCGTCCCGTCAGGGAGCTGGATCGTGATCAGGATTCTGCGCGGCGTGGACGAGGTGGTGGCATCGATCACGAACGGGCGGCCGACGCGCTCGTTGAGCGCCGCGGCCAGCGGCTGGGTGATCGAGGGATCGCCCAGCCGCTCCGGCTCGCCGCTCGGGAGCCGCGCGCCGTACCGGAACGTGTAGCGAAGATCGGTGGCGTTGCGCGCGGTCTCCAGAACGATGGCCCATTCCGTCTCGTCGGAGGCCGTCGCCAGCGTGCCGATCGTCTGCGCGATCTCGCCGGCGATGCCCGCCGACAGGCGGCGGGAGATCGTGTTCCAGTGCCGGTCGTAGAAGAACCACGTCGCGATGATCTGAACCAGGATCAGCGGCGTGACGATGATCAGCAGCGAGCGGCCGAAGAGCGTCCGCGGCAGCATCCGCTTGAGCCAGCCCTGGCGAACCGCGGCCGCGGGGCCGGGATGCGCCGCCGCCGCCTCCCCGCCGGTCGCGTCGGCCGTCGACGATGGCGGCAAGTCCGCGGTCCGCTCCGCCAGGGCGTCGGCGGCGTCAATCGGCCTTGAGGACATAGCCGGTGCCGCGCACGGTCTGCAGGTAGCGGGGGAACTTCGGGTCGCTCTCGATCTTGCGCCGCAGCCGGGTCATCTGCACGTCGACGGTGCGCACGTTGCCGCTGAACTGCGCCTGCTCCGACAAGTCCTCGCGCGAGACCGCCTCGCCGGCGTTTCGCGCCAGCACGGTCATCAGCGCGACCTCGGCGGCGGTGAGGTGAATCAGCTCGCCGCCGCGGAACAGCTCGCCGCGCTCGACATCGAACCGGCACGCGCCGAAGCGCACGTGCCGCGGCACCTCGGGATCGCCTTCGACCGCCGCCGCCGCGGTCGGGGCGGCGCGTTGCAGGATGTTGCGGATCCGCAGCACCAGCTCGCGCGGCTCGAAAGGCTTCGGCAGGTAGTCGTCGGCGCCGCGCTCCAGGCCGTTGATCCGGTCCTCCGGTTCCGACATTGCGGTCAGCAGCAGGATCGGCACGCGGCTGTTGCGGCGCAGGTCGCGCGTCAGGTCGAACCCGCTCTCGCCGGGCATCATGACGTCGAGGATCAGCAGGTCGAAGGCGAAGCCGGCAAGCTTCCCGCGCGCTTCGGCGGCATCCGCGGCGGTCGTCACCCGGAAGCCGTGGGCAAGGAGGTAGCGGCCGAGGAGATCGCGGATGCGCGCATCGTCGTCGACGACGAGGAGATGCGGCCCGTCCGTCGTGCTGCTGCTCATCGCGCGGCCGTGCTCACGCCGTACTGTTGCGTCCCGCCGCGGCACGCCGTTCCGGCGCGGCGGCGGCACGCCGCTCCGGGCCAGGAGGGCCGGAGCGCTCGAACTTGCGGCGGTCCTCCTCGCTGGTGATGATGCCGAGCATCACCTTGCGGAACCCGTCGACCGCTTCCGCGCCGGCCTCGCGATACGCCTTGGCGACGCGGCTGCGCTGGTTCTCGGAGAGCTGCCGCTCCAGCAGCACGCCCTTCTCGGTGAGTTCGAGCAGGCGCTGCCGCCGGTCGCGCGCGCCGCACCGCTGCATCACGAACCCTTCCTCCACGAGCTGGCTCAGCACGCGGTTGAGGCTCTGCTTGGTGATGCACAGGATGCCCAGCAGCTCGGTGACGTTGAGTCCCGGATACCGGCCGATGAAATAGATCACCCGGTGGTGCGCGCGGCCGAAGCCGTAATGGGCGAGCATCTCGTCCGGTTCCGCGGTGAAGTCGCGGTAGGCATAGAACAACAGCTCGATGCCCTGGCGGAGCTCCTCCTCCCGGAGAAAGAGCGGGTTCGCCGCGTGTTTCACATCAGGCATTTTGAATTTATTCTGGACCAGACGTTGTAGGGGTGCGGCTGCTCATTCGGGACGCGTGCTGATCGTCCGGTACGGCAACGGTTACATAAGGTGTCTCCTCATGTCGATCATCCCTTTCGACGACCGTGACGGCTTCATCTGGATGGATGGCGCTCTGCGGCCTTGGCGCGACGCGAAGATCCATGTCCTGACTCACGGTCTCCATTATGCGAGTGCGGTGTTCGAAGGGGAACGCGCCTACGGCGGCAGGGTATTCAAGCTGACCGAGCATAGCCAGAGGTTGATCGATTCCGGGCGCATCCTCGGCTTCGACATGCCGATGACCGTCGACGAGATCAACTGGGCGACCGAGGAGGTGCTGGCCGCCAACAGGATCCGCGACGGCTACGTCCGTCCGTTCGCCTGGCGCGGTTCGGAGCAGATGGGCGTCGGCGCGCAAGGAACCAGGATCCACGTCGCGATCGCCTGCTGGGTGTGGCCGTCCTATTTCGCGCCGGAGGCGCGGGCGAAGGGCATCCGGCTGACCGTCGCGGAGTGGGCGCGTCCGGCGCCGAACACCGCACCGGTGCATTCGAAGTGCGCGGGCCTCTATATGATCTGCACGCTCGCGAAGCACGCGGCCGCGGCGGCCGGGTTCGACGATGCGCTGATGCTCGACTGGCGCGGCCGGATCGCCGAGGCGACCGGAGCCAACATCTTCCTGGTCATCGACGGCGAACTGCACACGCCGACGCCGGATTGCTTCCTCGACGGCATCACGCGTCGTGCGGTGATGGATCTGGCCCGTGCCCGCGGCATCAAGGTCGTCGAGCGGGCGATCGAGCCGCAGGAGTTCCGGCGGGCGCAGGAGGTGTTCCTGACCGGCACGGCGGCCGAGATCACTCCGGTCGGCGAAATCACCGGCCGCATCGGCGAGTACCGCTTCACGCCGGGCGCCGTCACGAGGATGCTGATCGACGAGTTCGACCGCGCCACCGGCAAGGAACCGGTATCGGCCGGCGCGGCCTGACCGACGGCGTCACCGGCTTGGAGAGCGGGAGGGGGCGGCTGCCGTCCCCCGTTCAATGCCGCCGGAGGAAATCCACGGTGTCGTCCAGCACCGGCGCCAGGAAGCGCAGCGGCGCCGCGAGCGCGCCGACCACCATCAGGTGCGTCACGTTCGGGTAATAGCGCTCCTCGACGCGACCGCCCTTGTCGCGGATCCGCGCCGCGAGCCGCCGGCTGTTGCCCGGGTCGACGGTGTCGTCGCTGAGGCCGGTGGCCAGCAGGAGCGGCGCCTCGCCGCCGTCGACCTGCGCGATCGGCTGCGTCGTCTCCAGGTCAATCCCATCGACATCGAAGATCGGCTTGAGCCAGCTCTTGAGCGGCAGGAAATCGTACGGGCCGGCGATGCCGACGGCGGCGCGGAGGTCGCTGCGTGCGTCGAGGCCGGCGGCGGCGAGCCACCGCTCGTCGAGCGTCAGCATCACGGCGTTGTAGGCGCCGGCCGAATGGCCGACCAGATAGATGCGCCGCGCGTCGCCGCCGTACTCGGCGACGAAGCGCCGGGCCCAGGCGACGGCTGCCGCTGAATCCTCCAGGAACAGCGGGAACGTCGCGTCGGGGTAAAGGCGGTAATCGGGGATGACCGTGACGTAACCCCGCGCCGCGAAGGCCTGACCGGCGAAGAGGTAGTCGGTGCGCGACCCCGCCCGCCAGCCGCCGCCGTAAAGGAAGACGATGACCGGCGCCGGACCCGGCGCCCGCGACGGCTCCGCGTCGCCCGCCTCGGCGGGAACGTAGATGTCGAGCTGCTGCCGCGGCAGGCTGCCGTACGGCACGTCGCGCACCACGCGGTAGCCGCCGGCGGGAACCAAAGCGTTGACGAGGCTGGCCGGCGAGGCGCAGGCGGCGAGCGCGCCCAGCAGAGCGGAGAATTGCAGAATGGTGCGCCTCTGTCGCAGGACCGGTCTCTACTTGCCGGTCCAGCGCCGGGCCGCGGCGTCGTCGGCGGCGCGCGCCTCGACCCAGCGGGCCGTGCCGTCCGACGTTTCCTCCAGCTTCCAGAACGGCGCCTCGGTTTTCAGCCAGTCGATCAGGAACTGGCAGCTTTCGAGAGCGGCGGCGCGATGCGGCGACGCCGTCGCGACCAGCACGATGCGGTCGCCCGGCTCAAGCCGTCCGTAACGATGGACGATCAGCGAGGCTTCGAGCGGCCAGCGCTGCCGCGCCTCCGCCTCGATCCCGGCGAGCTTCTT
Source organism: Allostellaceae bacterium (assembly GCA_036403035.1). Classification (GTDB taxonomy): domain Bacteria; phylum Pseudomonadota; class Alphaproteobacteria; order ATCC43930; family CGMCC-115725; genus DASWRT01. The sequence continues at coordinate 21,200 of DASWRT010000013.1, forward strand.
CTCGGTCATGCCGGGATAATGTTCCAGCGTCATCGCGCCGATGCGCCCGCGCTCGCCGCCGGTCTCCGGCGCCATGTCGCGGACCAGCCCGACGAAGCTGGCAAGGCCGCCGATCCGCGTGTTGCCGGCGGTCAGCGTCTCCAGTTCGCGCCCGACGTCGAAATCCTCGCGCTGCACGCGGACGACCATCGCCTCAGCCCCCGGTGACCGGAGGGAACAGCGCGACCTCGTCGCCCGGCCGCACCGGATGGCCAGGCGGTACGTACTCCTGGTTTACGGCGACGCGCACCACCGAGAGATCATTCAGCGCCTCGGCATATCCCGGCCCGCGCTCCTTGAGCCATGCGAGCAGGTCGGCGACGGTCGCAACCGCGGCCGGCGGCTCGACACGCTCCTCGGCGATGCCGATGCGGGCGCGTAGCCAGGCAAAATAAAGGAGCTTCATGGCGAGGAAGATGGGGGCTGCGGCGGCGATTTGGAAGCCGTCATGCCGAGGTGCGGAGGCTGCTTACCGTCCACGATGCAGTACGGTCGGCAAATCGCGGCGCGCATCCACTATCGCGACAATGCGGACCAGCCGCCGATCGAGCTTCGGCTCGAACACGATCCAGTACATATCGCACGGAAAGAACTTGTAGGGCCGGTTCGTGAACTCGGGGCGGTACTCGCCGAGGTCCGGGTACTCGCCCAGTAATTCATATACGTTTTACAGCGCGGTTCGCAGCTTTGCCGCAGCGGCGAAGCCTGCCTCATTGTTCCGTTTCGAGATGATTATCTGTTCCGCCCGTTGAGCCCGTCTGGTCAGCTCGTAGGGCATACTCAGCCGAGACGGGCCGGTCGTATCCGCGATCCGCGGCGGCGGAGTCCATCCATGAACAGGTCCATCTCGGTGCGATGCGACGCGGCATCGATCACGCGTCCGGACCCTAGATCCTCCGCGCCGGCCTCGATCTCCGCGCGAATTCGCAAGCGGTACTCGTCTTCCGTCTCGCCGTGTCGCCGCTTATCCATTGCCGCGTCCTCAGCCGCACGATATGGCATATTCTTCAAGGACATAAATTCGCACAGCGGCGGGCACAACCTTCCGTGCATGCGCCGGCCAGCCGGCCCATCACTCCATCACCTCGCGGAACGGCAGGAACTCGATCGGATCGCCGGCCGCCAGCCCGGCGACGGACTCGTCGAGCACCGCGAGCCCGTCCGACTCGACCATCGAGGTCAGGATGCCGGCGCCGTCGCGCGGGAACTTGCGCGCGACCCAGCCGCCGCGTCCGTCCGCTTCGAGCCGAACGCGCAGATACTCGCGCCGGCCTTGCTTCTTCCGGTGCTCGAAACCGGCGGCGACCGGGTAGGTCCGCGGCAGCGCCTCGGCCGCGCCGGCAAGCCGGAGGAGCAGTGGCCGCGCCAGCACCAGGAACGTCACCATCACCGCGACCGGGTTGCCCGGCAGCCCCATGAACGGCACGCGCCCGATCTGGCCGAGGGCGACCGGGCGGCCGGGCTTGATCGCGAGCCGCCAGAAATGCAGCGAGCCCTGCGCCTCGATTGCGGCCTTGACGTGGTCCTCCTCGCCGGTCGACATCCCGCCCGAGGTCATCACGAGGTCGTGGCCGGCGGCCGCATCGGCGAGCGCTTCGCGGATCGCGTCGAGCCGGTCCGGGCGGATGCCGAGATCGGTGACCGCGCAGCCGAGGCCGCACAGCAGCACCCCGAGCGCGTAGCGGTTCGCGTCGTAGATCGCGCCGGGCGGCAGCGGCGTCGTGCCGGGCTCGCGCACCTCGTCCCCGGTCGAGAGCAGCGCGACGCGCAGCCGCCGATAGACCGGCAGCGCGGTGAAGCCGAGCGACGCGGCGAGCCCGATCTCCTGGGCGCGCAGCCGGCATCCGGCGCGCAGCACGACGCTTCCCGTGCGGACATCCTCGCCGGCCCGGCGGCGGTTGGCTCCCGGCTTCAGGCCCGGTCGCAGCCGCACGCGGGCGCCGCCGTCCTCGGCGATGCAGTCCTCCTGCATCATCACCGTATCCGGGCCGTCCGGCATCGGCGCGCCGGTGAAGATCCGGATCGCCTCGCCTCGCCGCGCCGGCCGGCCCAGCGGATGCCCGGCGGCGGCACGGCCGCCGACCGGCAGCACCGTCTCGCCGTCGGCAGCGAGGTCGGCATGGCACACCGCATAGCCGTCGACCGCCGAATTGTCGTGCGGCGGCACGTCGCGCGGCGCCGTGATGTCGGCCGCCAGGATCCGTCCGGCGGCTTCGGCGAGCGGCGCCGGCTCGGAGCCGGGCAGCGCGACGGTCCGCGCGCGGAGCAGTTCCAGCGCCGCGGCGACCGTCATCAGCTCGCCGCCGAACGCGAAGCAATCGTCGCTGAGCTGCGCCATTCAGACCGCCTTGCCGTGTCTCAGCCGTTCCACGATGAACGCGGCGACCGCGCCGGCGTCGCCGAGATCGAGCGTCGGCAGGCTTAGATCGGCCGGCAGCGGCGCATCGGTCGCAACGGCGACGACCGACGGGTCCTCGCGGCAGATGAGCGGCTTGCCGAGCGCCGGCCGATGCACCTCCAGCTTCGGGTGGGGATAGCGCTTGAACCCCTCGACGAGCACGAGGTCGACCGCCGACATGTGCCGCAGCAGCTCGTCAAGGCTCGGTTCGGGAGCGCCGGGCTCGCGATGTTCGTGCATCAACGCCCAGCGATGCGCCGACGCCACCATCACCTCGACCGCTCCCGCTTCGCGGTGCCGCCAGCTGTCCTTGCCCGGCTTGTCGACATCGAAGGCATGGTGGGCGTGCTTGACCGTCGAGACCCGCAGCCCGCGCGCCGCCAGCTCCGGCAGCAGCTTGACGAGCAGCGTCGTCTTCCCGCTCCCGCTCCACCCGGCGAGCCCGAAGACGCGCATCAGGCGCGTTCCGGGCATTGCTCGTCTCCCTCCCCCACGTGTGGGGGCGGGGCGGGGCGGGGGCGTTCGGCGAGGCGGGCGCCGAAGCGCTCGTTAGGGTTGTGCAGGCGCCGCCCCCACCCTAACCCTCCTCCGCACGCGGGGGAGGGGATGCGGGGGAGTACTTTGTGATGCCGCACCATTCCCGTCCCATACAGAATTTGCGTCACAGCACCCGGCTCGGCTTCGCGGGTTCGGGGCGGCGGGGGGAGGGGGTGGGGGCGGCGTTCATGTGCGGGGCGCCGGCGCGGATGTAGTCGTAGCCGGTGATGATCGTCAGCAGCGCGGCGATCCACAGCAGGAACTCGCCGATCAGCGGGACCGGGATGATCTCCGGGCCGGCGTCGCCGACCAGCAGGAAACCGATCGCGACCATCTGGATCGTCGTCTTCCACTTCGCGAGCCGCGAGACCGGCACGCCGACGCGCAGGCCGGCGAGGTACTCGCGCAGCCCCGAGACGAGGATCTCGCGGATCAGGATGACCAGCGCCGGGAACACCGCCGACACCGAGATCCGCTGCGTCGCCGCGAGCATGAACAGCGTCGCCGCGACCAGCAGCTTGTCGGCGATCGGATCGAGGAAGCGGCCCAGCTCCGACTGCTGCTTCCAGGCGCGTGCGAAGTGCCCGTCCAGGTAGTCGGTCACCCCGGCTGCGGAGAACAGCACGCAGGCGAACCAATGCGCGTAGTCTCCCGAGAGGTAGAAGGTCGCGATCACCACGGGGATCACGGCGATCCGGGAGAGCGTAAGGAGGTTCGGCAGGCTGGTCAGCATGGCTCACGTCGGGCGCCCGCTCCGCCGCGGGCGGGCCACCGGCAAATCCTATCCTTCGGCGTGGAAATGATCATAAATCTTTTTCGCGACCGTCCGGCTGATTCCCTCCACCATCTCCAGATCGGCGAGACCGGCGCGCGACACCGCGCGGGCCGAGCCGAAATGATGCAGCAGCGCCTTCTTGCGGCGCGCCCCGATGCCGGCGATCTCGTCGAGCGGCGATGCGGTGAGCGCCTTGGCGCGCTTCGCCCGGTGCGTGCCGATCGCGAAGCGGTGCGCCTCGTCGCGCAGCCGCTGCAGAAAATAGAGCACGGGATCGCGCGGTTCCAGGCTGAAGGGCGGGCGGCCCGGCATGAAGAACCGTTCGCGGCCGGCGTCGCGGTCCGGCCCCTTGGCAATGCCGACCAGCGGGATGTCGTGGATGCCGAGATCGGCCAGCACCTGCTGCGCCGACGAGAGCTGTCCGGCGCCGCCGTCGATCAGCAGCAGGTCCGGCCACGAGCCCTGCTGGCGCTCCGGGTCTTCCTTGATGGCGCGGGCGAAGCGGCGGCTCAGCACCTCGCGCATCATGCCGTAGTCGTCGCCGGGCGTGAGCGGCCCGCCCGTCGGGCTCACCGTCTCACCGGCGCGCTCGGCGGCGGCGTCGATCGCAGCGGCCAGGCCGTCCTTGTCGGCGGGGCTCGGCGCGCCGGACGGATCGACGCCGCCGCGGATGTTGAACTTGCGGTAGGCGTTCTTCATGAAGCCGTCCGGCCCGGCGACGATCATCCCGCCGACCGCGTTGGTGCCCTGGATGTGGCTGTTGTCGTAGACCTCGATCCGCCGCGGCGGCGCCGGCAGGCCGAAGACGCGGGCGACGCCGTCGAGCAGCTTGCGCTGCGTCGCGCTCTCCGCCATCCGCCGTTCCAGGGCCTCGCGCGCGTTGACCGCAGCCTGCTCCACCAGATCCAGCTTCTCGCCGCGCTTCGGCACGGCGATCTCGACGCGGTGTCCGGCGGCGCTCGACAGCGCCTCGCCGACCAGCTCCTGCTCGTCGGGCGGGTGGTTCAGCAGGATCAGCCGCGGCGGCGGCTTGTTCTCGTAGAACTGGCCGACGAACGAAGCCAGGATCTCGCCGAGGGCGAGATTGCGGTCGTGGCTCGGGAAGTAGGCGCGGTTCCCCCAGTTCTGCCCGCCGCGGAAGAAGAAGACCTGGATGCAGGTCTGGCCGCCGGCCTGATGCGCCGCGATCACGTCGGCGTCGCTGACGCCCTGCACGTTGATCGCCTGATGCCCCTGGATCTGCGTCAGCGCGCGGATGCGGTCGCGGATCAGCGCAGCCGCCTCGAAGTCGAGCGCGTCGGAGGCCGCGGTCATCCGTTCGGCGAGCTTCTGCTGCACCTCCTTGCTGCGCCCGGTGAGGAAGTTGCGCGCGTCGTCGATCAGCCGCCCGTACCCCTCCGTGTCGACGCGCCCGACGCAGGGCGCGCTGCACCGCTTGATCTGGTACAGCAGGCACGGCCGGGTGCGCGCGTTGAAGACGCTGTCGTTGCAGGAGCGCAGCAGGAAGGCGCGCTGGAGCGCGACGAGCGTGCGGCTGACCGCGCCGGCCGAGGCGAACGGGCCGAAATACTCGCCCTGCGCGTTCCGCGCGCCGCGATGCTTGCGGAGTTGCGGGAAGTCGTGCCCGCCGTTGGCGATCAGGATGAACGGGAACGACTTGTCGTCCCGCAGCAGCACGTTGTAACGCGGCATCAGCCGCTTGATCAGGTTGCTTTCGAGGAGCAGCGCCTCGATCTCGGTGTGGGTGACCACCACCTCCATCGACGCGGTCTCGGCGATCATGCGCCGGATGCGGTTCGACAACCCGTTCGGCTGGGTGTAGTTGGCGACGCGGTTCTTCAGGCTGCGCGCCTTGCCGACGTAGAGCGCCTCGCCGTGGGCGTCGAGCATGCGGTACACGCCCGGCTTGGTGGGCAGCGTCTTGACGACGCCGCGGATCACCTCGACGCCGGCGGCGAGGCCGCCGCCGGGACGGAGCGGCATGTCGGCGGCGCCGGCGGAGCCGTCGTCGTCGGGACTGTCGATGAACGTGTCTTCCTGCATCGGGTAACTATCCACGGAAACTGTGGATAAATCTGTTGGGAAGCTGACTGACAAGTCGCCCGAGCCACGCCGGCCGGACGTTTCAAACTGATTGCCTATTTTTTAGGCGGAAAACGTAAGTTATTGTTTTGCAAGCATTCTGGCTCCTCCGTTCGTAAATGCTTTGTAACTGTTGAGTAACAAAGCGAATCGAATTTCGCTTTCTCGGCAACAGTCCGACCGTTCCGGCTGCTTGTGAACAAAATGCGGTGGTCGATTCTTCCTGCCGAATCCGCCGGTTAGCAATCGCCGTTCAGACGTTCGTTCTCGCGGGATGGATCGTTCGGCGGTTGCGTAGCCGCCGTAAGGCGGTTTCATTCCGCAAGAGCGTCCTCATCTCCAGGTTGCGCCCAGCCGAGGTGCTGCCCGCCGTCGAGTGCGATCATCTGGCCGGTCATTGCCGGCGCCGCAAGGATGAACCGGACGGCGGCGGCGATCTCCTCGGGCGACGTGCCGCGGCGGAGCGGCGTCGCCGCGCATTGCCGTTCGAACTGCTTGCGGTCCTGCCGCGGGCTCGGCAGCGTCGGTCCCGGCCCGACCGCATTGACTCGGATGCGCGGCGCGAGCGCCAGCGCCAGCGTCTGGGTCAACGTCCACAGTCCCGCCTTCGACAGCGTGTAGGAGATGAAATGCGGCGTCAGGTTCCAGACGCGCTGGTCGATGATGTTGACGACGACGCCTTCCATATCGGCGGGGAGCACTGCCGCGAAGCGCTGCGTCAACACGAACGGCGCGCACAGGTTGGTTTCCATATGGGCGTCCCACGAGGCCCGCGTCGCGGTCTCGACCGTATCCTGCTCGAAGAGCGAGGCGTTGTTGACGAGGCAGCCGACCGGTCCGCCGAGCGCTTCCGCGGTTCGCGCGACGAGGCTATCGACCTCTTCCGTCTCGCGGGAGAGATCGGCCTGTAGCGCCGCCGCCCGCCCGCCGGCACGCTCGATCTCGGCGACCACCGAGTCCGCCTCCTCGCGCGAGCGGTTGTAATGCACGCCGATGGACCAGCCGTCCGCGGCGAGCGCCAGCGCGATGGCGCGGCCGATCCGCTTGCCGGCGCCGGTGACGAGGGCGACGCGCGGCGGCGGCATGCGGGTCCCGATGCCGGAGCCGGATGGCCCGGCGGCAGCGCTCACCGACCGCTCCGCTGGCGGCGGGCCTTCACCTTCGCCTTGACGAGCTGCTTCGCCGACTGGCCGGCGCGGCCGGCGGTCGAGCGTCCGGCGACCGGCGCCGGCCGGCCGCCGGCCGCGCTCGCCGTCGGTGCTCCGACGCCGGCTCCCGCCGTGGACGGCAAACCCAGCTCGCCATCTTCCAGCCGGCGGATCTCGTCGCGCAGGCGCGCGGCCTCCTCGAATTCGAGGTCGGCGGCGGCGGCGCGCATCCGCTTCTCCATGTCGGCGATCACCGCCTTGAGGTTGTGGCCCTGGTAATGCGCGGCGTCGCTTTCGCGGAGCCCGACCGTGACGTGGTCCTGCTCGTAGACGCTCTGCAGGATGTCCGAGATGCCGCGCCGGATGCTCTCCGGCGTGATGCCGTGCGCGGCGTTGTAGGCCTGCTGCTTCTCGCGGCGGCGGTTGGTCTCGCCGATCGCGTATTCCAGGCTGTCGGTCATCTTGTCGGCATAGAGCAGCGCCCGCCCGTCGACGTTCCGCGCGGCACGGCCGATCGTCTGCACGAGCGAGGTGCGCGAGCGCAGATAGCCTTCCTTGTCGGCGTCGAGGATCGCGACGACCGCGCATTCCGGGATGTCGAGCCCTTCGCGCAGCAGGTTGATGCCGACCAGCACGTCGAACACGCCGAGCCGAAGGTCGCGGATGATCTCGATCCGCTCCAGCGTGTCGACGTCGGAATGCATGTAGCGGACGCGGATGCCGGATTCGTGCAGGTACTCGGTCAGCGCCTCGGCCATCTTCTTGGTCAGCACCGTCACCAGCACGCGCTGTCCCTTCTGCGCGCAGATGCGGCACTCGGCCATCAGGTCGTCGACCTGGTTCTCGACCGGGCGGACGATGCAGACCGGGTCGAGCAGCCCGGTCGGGCGCACCACCTGCTCGACGAAGACGCCGCCGGTGCGCTCCATCTCCCATTTGCCGGGCGTCGCGGAGACGAACACGGTCTGGCCGCGCATTTTCTCCCACTCCTCGAACTTCAAGGGGCGGTTGTCCATGCAGGAGGGCAGGCGGAAGCCGTATTCGGACAGCGTGAACTTGCGCGCGTAGTCGCCTTTGTACATGCCGCCGATCTGCGGCACGGTGACGTGGCTCTCGTCGATGACGACGAGCGCGTCCTGCGGCAGGTATTCGAACAAGGTCGGCGGCGGCTCGCCGGGCTGCCGACCGGAGAGGTAGCGCGAGTAGTTCTCGATGCCGGCGCAGCTCCCGGTCGCCAGGATCATCTCCATGTCGAAGGTCGTGCGCTGCTCCAGCCGCTGCGCCTCCAGCAGCTTGCCCTGGTCGTAGAACTCGTCGAGCCGGACCTTGAGGTCGCGCTTGATCTCCTCGATCGCCTGGATCAGCGTCGGCTTCGGCGTCACGTAGTGGCTGTTCGGGTAGATCTTGACGCTGCCGAGCACCGCCGACTTCTCGCCGGTCAGCGGGTCGAACTCGTGGATCGCCTCGATCTCGTCGCCGAACATCGAAACCCGCCACGCCCGGTCCTCGTAGTGCGCCGGGAAGATCTCGATCGAATCGCCGCGGACGCGGAAGCGGCCGCGCTGGAAATCGATGTCGTTGCGCTTGTACTGCAGCTCGACGAGCTGGCCGAGCAACGCCGTGCGGTCGATGATCTGCCCCTTGCTCAGCGTCACCGTCATCGTCGAGTAGGTCTCGACCGAGCCGATGCCGTAAATGCAGGAGACCGAGGCGACGATCACGACGTCGCGCCGCTCCAGCAGCGCCCGCGTCGCCGAGTGGCGCATCCGGTCGATCTGCTGGTTCAGCGACGACTCTTTCTCGATATACGTGTCGGTGCGCGGCACGTACGCTTCCGGCTGGTAGTAGTCGTAGTACGAGACGAAGTACTCGACCGCGTTGTCCGGGAAAAAACTCTTCATCTCGCCGTAGAGCTGCGCGGCGAGCGTCTTGTTCGGCGCGAGGACGATGGTCGGGCGCTGCACGCGCTGGATCACGTGCGCCATCGTGAAGGTCTTGCCCGAGCCGGTGACGCCGAGCAGCACCTGATCGCGCTCGCCGGTGAGCATGCCCTCGGTGAGTTCGGCGATCGCCTGCGGCTGGTCGCCGGCGGGCTCGAAGTCGGAGCTGATCCTGAACCGCTGCCCGACATCGTCGAGCGGGCGGTCGGCAGCGAGAATCGGTGCGGAAGGCATGCGTGGTAAGATAAGGAATCCGGTCGCCGTTGCCAGCGCGGTTTGGAGCCTATCTCAGTGCTCGTTGATCTCGATCAAAGCGCCCGGCGGGTCGTTCGGACGATCCTCGCCGGAACGCTTCGCGGCGGCTCGGCGCCCTTGTGTGGTAAATCAGTCACACCCATATGACCGGTCGAGGGCAAGCGCTCTGCCTCTGAGGGGAGCGTTCGCCGGTCAAGGAGGATCGCAGCACCATGGATTTCGAGAAATATACGGATCGGGCGAAGGGCTTCGTGCAGTCGGCCCAGACTCTGGCGCTCCGCAGCGGCCATCAGCGGCTGACGCCGGAGCATCTGCTCAAGGTTCTGCTGGAAGACAAGGAAGGGCTCTGCGCCAACCTGATCAAGGCGGCCGGCGGTGACCCGAAGGCGGCGCTCGCCAACGTCGAGGCCGAGCTGGCCAAGCTGCCGAAGGTCGAAGGCTCGGGCGCGGGTCAGGTCTATCTCGACCCCGACGCCGCGCGCCTGTTCGAACAGGCCGAGAAGATCGCCGAGAAGGCCGGCGACAGCTTCGTCACCGTCGAGCGGCTGCTGCTCGCCTTCGCGCTCCAGAAGAATACGCCCGCGGGCAAGGCGCTCGCCGCGGCCGGCGTCAATGCGCAGGCGCTGAACCAGGCGATCGAGGCCGTCCGCAAGGGCCGGAAGGCGGACAGCGCGTCGGCCGAGCAGGCGTACGACGCGCTGAAGAAATATGCGCGCGACCTGACCGACGCGGCGCGCGATGGCAAGCTCGACCCCGTTGTCGGCCGCGACGAGGAGATCCGCCGCACCATCCAGGTGCTCTCCCGGCGCACCAAGAACAACCCGGTGCTGATCGGCGAGCCCGGCGTCGGTAAGACCGCGATCGTCGAGGGCCTTGCGCTGCGCATCGTCAACGGCGACGTGCCCGAAGGGCTCAAGAACAAGCGCCTGCTGGCGCTCGACCTCGGTTCCCTTCTGGCCGGGGCCAAGTACCGCGGCGAGTTCGAGGAGCGGCTGAAGGCGGTCCTCGCCGAGGTCACCTCGGCCGCGGGCGAGATCATCCTGTTCATCGACGAGCTGCACACGCTGGTCGGCGCGGGCAAGGCCGAGGGCGCGATGGACGCGTCCAACATGCTGAAGCCGGCGCTGGCGCGCGGCGAGCTGCACTGCGTCGGCGCGACCACGCTCGACGAGTACCGCAAGCACATCGAGAAGGACGCGGCGCTGGCCCGCCGGTTCCAGCCGGTCTTCGTCTCGGAGCCGACGGTCGAGGACACGATCTCGATCCTGCGCGGCATCAAGGAGAAGTACGAGGTCCATCACGGCGTCCGCATCACCGACGGCGCGATCGTCGCGGCGGCGACCCTGTCGAACCGCTACATCACCGACCGGTTCCTGCCCGACAAGGCGATCGACCTGATGGACGAGGCCGCCTCGCGGCTGCGCATGCAGGTCGACTCGAAGCCGGAGGAGATCGACGAGCTGGATCGCCGCATCATCCAGCTCAAGATCGAGCGCGAGGCGCTGCAGAAGGAGACCGACCCGGCCTCCCGCGATCGGCTGGAGCGGCTCGAACGGGAGCTGGGCGACCTGGAGCAGCAATCCGCCGAGCTTACCGCGAAGTGGCGGGCCGAGAAGGACAAGCTCGCGAGCGCGCAGAAGCTGAAGGAACAGCTCGATCAGGCGCGCGTCGAATTGGAGCAGGCGCAGCGCCGGGGCGACTGGGCCAAGGCGGGCGAGCTGACCTACGGCCGCATTCCGGAGCTTGAGAAGAAGCTGAAGGATGCCGAGACGCAGGACGGCAGGCATATGCTCGACGAGGCGGTCACCGCCGAGCACATCGCCGGCGTCGTCTCGCGCTGGACCGGCATCCCGGTCGACAAGATGCTCGAAGGCGAGCGCGACAAGCTGCTGCGGATGGAGGACAACCTCCGCGTGCGCGTGGTCGGCCAGGACGAGGCGGTGGTCGCGGTGTCCAACGCGATCCGGCGCGCCCGCGCCGGGCTGCAAGACCCGAACCGGCCGATCGGCTCGTTCCTGTTCCTCGGTCCGACCGGCGTCGGCAAGACCGAGCTGACCAAGGCGCTGGCCGAGTTCCTGTTCGACGACGAGAGCGCGATGGTGCGCATCGACATGTCCGAGTACATGGAGAAGCACTCCGTCGCGCGGCTGATCGGCGCGCCTCCGGGCTATGTCGGCTATGACGAGGGCGGCGCGCTGACCGAGGCGGTGCGGCGGCGGCCCTATCAGGTGATCCTGTTCGACGAGGTCGAGAAGGCGCACCCCGACGTGTTCAACGTCCTCCTCCAGGTGCTCGACGACGGGCGCCTGACGGACGGGCAGGGACGCACGGTCGATTTCCGCAACACGCTGATCGTGCTGACCTCGAACCTCGGCGGCGAGTACCTCGCGCACCTGCCGGAGGGCGAGGAGGTCGAGAGCGTGCGCGGGCAGGTGATGGAGACGGTCCGGGCGGCGTTCCGGCCCGAGTTCCTGAACCGGCTCGACGAGATCCTGATCTTCCGCCGCCTGTCCCGCGAGGACATGAAGGGGATCGTCGAGATCCAGCTCGGCCGGCTGCGGAAGCTGCTCGCCGACCGGAAGATCGCCCTCGATCTCGACCAGTCCGCGCTCGACTGGCTGGCCAACGCGGGCTACGACCCGGTCTACGGCGCCCGTCCGCTGAAGCGGGTGATCCAGCGCGAGCTGCAGAACACGCTGGCGCAACGGATCCTCGAAGGCGGCATCAAGGACGGCGACACGGTCAACGTGTCGGCGAGTCCGCTCGGCCTGCTGGTCCGCAGCGGCGGGAACGGCGCGGCCGAGAAGGCGGCGTAACCCGCCCGAGCAATCCGCCTCTCCGAGCCCCTCTCCCCGTTCGGGAGAGGGGCTTTTCTTTTACTCCGTTGCCGCGTCCGGCCCCGCGGGACGGTCGCTCCTCCGTCGGTGTTGTCAAAATAAGGATGCATTAAACGAACGGAGAGCCGACTCATTGCAGAAGTCCCCATCCGATAAGATCGGCGCCATCCACGGCGACGCCGTCGCCGCGGTCGACGACGCGGCGGGCGGCAACGCGGTGCGTCCGGCGGGCCCGCCCGAGCGGGAGCGGCGGCTGCTCACCGAGCTTCGCGACGAGCGGGCGCTGCTCGATGCGCTGTTCGCGAACGCGCCGGTCGGCTTCGCCTTCTTCGACCGGGAGCACCGCTATGTCAGGCTCAACCCGGCGCTGGCCCGGATGAACGGGCTGCCGGCCGCGGCGCATCTCGGCCGGACCCTGCACGACGTTCTTCCGGTCAATGCCGCCGCCGTCGGGCCGGTCATCGACCGCGTCTTCGCGACCGGCGAGGCGGTGCCGCCGATCGAGATCGCGGGCGAGACGCCGGCCGCACCGGGCGTCCGGCGTCATTGGCTGTCCTGCTTTTACCCGGTCCGCGAGACGCCGGGCGACGGCGGCGGCGCGGTGCGCTGGGTCGGCGCCGTCGTCACCGAGATCACCGCCCGGAAGCGCGCCGAGGCGGCGCTGCGCGAGCTGAACGAGACGCTGGAGCAGCGGGTCGGCGAGCGGACCCGGGAACTGGCCGCCGCGAACGCTCGCCTCCTCGCCGAGATCGCCGAGCGCGAGCAGACCGAGGCGGCGCTGCGGCAGGCGCAGAAGCTGGAGGCGGTGGGGCAGCTCACGGGCGGCATCGCGCACGACTTCAACAACATCCTCACCATCATCTCCGGCAATCTGCAGATGCTGCGGCAGCGCCTCGGCGACGACGGCACGGAGCCGGCGGCCGCGCCGCCGCCGGGCGGCGTTTCCGCGCTGCGGCGGCTTGCCGACTCGGCCCTGTCCGGCGTCGGCCGCGCCGAGAAGCTGACCGCGCAGCTCCTCGCCTATTCGCGGCGGCAGCGGCTCGACCCACGGCCGCTCGCGCTCGCCGAGATCGTCGGCGAGATGGCGGACCTGCTGCGCCGCACGCTCGGCGAGCGGATCGACCTGCGGTGCAGCCTTCAGCCGGATCTGCCGCCGGCGCACGCCGACCGCAACCAGCTGGAAACGGCGCTGCTCAACCTCGTCATCAACGCGCGCGACGCGATGCCCGAGGGCGGCGGCATCGTGACGATCGCGACCGGCACCGTCCTGGTGCCGGAAGATGCCGGGCCGCCGCCGGCCGATGCGGCCGCCGAAGCCGGCGGCCGCCGCTGGCGCCGCCGTGACGGCGCCGCCGCTGCCGCGGCATTGCCGCCGCAGCCGGGCAGGTACGTGACGGTCACCGTATCCGACACCGGCCGCGGCATGCCGGCCGAAGTGCTCGACCACGCCTTCGAGCCGTTCTTCACGACCAAGGAGCCCGGCAAGGGAACCGGGCTCGGGCTCGCGATGGTCTACGGTTTCGCGAACCAGTCCGGCGGCTACGTGCGGATCGACAGCCGCGAGGGCGAGGGCACCCGCGTCACGATCTGCCTGCCGCTCGCGCCCGACGACGGTATGTCCAATAAGGACAATGGCTTGCGCGGCGATCCGCAACCGCTGCGCGAGCTGCCGGGCAACGGGCGTTCCTGAGAATACAGGAGCGGTTTCCAGAGAAGTGCTTGATTCCAAAAGGAATCGCACCCTGAAAAACAGGAGCGGAACAGGCGTTCGCGCCTGTTTTTCGTCCTGTTTTTTCCTGTAAATCTCCTGTTCCCGCGCCCTCGCGGATGTCCCCACACACTTCCGGCTGCAACGCGCCGCGGGCTATTTTTCCGATTCACGATGTCAAAGAGCGGAGGCGCGAAACCACAGGGTCGCGCAGTTGGTCATTTTATATCCATATCGGATCCGGTGCAAAGATTGCGCTCGCCGCCAATGCCTCAGTTTCACGGTTCCGAAGAGGGGTGGACGCCGAGAAATTCGGCGATCGCAGCGCCCATCAGCCCCGGCTTGGTGACCGCGGCGATGTGGTCGCCGGGCACAGCGGCGTACCTGCCGTCCGGAAGGTCGGCCGCCAGCTCCTCCGCGGCGCGTTCGTCCTCGCTGCCGACCGGCACAAGCGTCGGCAGCCCGACCCGTGCGAGCGCCTCGCGCGGCGTATCGACTGACGTGTCGAGAATATGGAGCAGCGGGCAGTGTCTCGGTTTGAATTGTAACAGCCGCGGACCGGCGACGGTTAGTCGAGGAGCTTGCCCGGCTCGATCTCGCTTTTGATCGGCGCGACCTGAGCGGCTTCCATTTCGGCCGCGCGCTCCAAATACCGCTGGCAAAGCGTCCTTAGCTCGTCCGCCATGTCGGGGAACTGTGTCTCGCCCGCCATGCGCAGGAACTCCGCCGCCTTCAGGCGGAGGGATGTCGGAGTATCAGTGGCGGTCCCGACCTTGGCTTTGCGCACGGTCCATTCCATGCCCGAAAAACGAGCGAGCATGTTCTATGTTCCCTCGACGGATCGGACGCAACCCGCCCTTTCGGGTCAGCGTGGCGCGGCTGCCATTGGCGCGGCGTTCGTCCTGATGTCAACCAACCGCCGTCATCCGCCGCATTGTCGCATCGGGTGACCATCGGACCGGGAAGTCCGGGCGCGCCGCTCGCGGCGGACTCAGTGGCGAGTGGTCGAAGCGGCGATTCCAGTAAAGTCAGCCAATTGCCAGGGCTTTGGTAGGAAGCGCAGACCCGGTAGCAAGCCGCGTTCTATGTGCGGAACATGATCCGTGTATGCGGACGTGAGCACGATCTTCAGGTCGGGCCGGAGTTTCCGCGCCTCCTCAGCGAGTTCGATACCGCTCATCCCAGGCAGGCGGACATCCGAGAACAGCACAGTAATTTCCGGGTGCTGCTTCAGGAGCGCCAACCCGTTCTCGGCATTCCAGGCGTCGAATACCATGAGCCCCAATCCCGCGAACAGATCAACCGCGATTGCGTGTGATCGAGGATCATCCTCAACGACCAGGATGGCGGCAGGCCGGTTTTCGGCGGGCGCCGGCGCATTGATGCCCGGTTCACCGGATACCGCCGCGTCATCGTGCTTCAGGAGCCGGGCTACCTGCGTGAGAAGGTCGATCGCGCGATAAGGCTTCCGAAGCAGGTAGCTGCCGGGCACCATGGTATGCAGCTCTTCCAAGCCCCAGGTGTGACCGGAGATGTACAGGACGTTGAGCTGCGGCCGGACCAGAATGGCCTGCTGCGCCAATTCGAATCCGTTCAAGCCGCGGCCGAGAACGACGTCGGTAAGGAGCAGGTCGGCTGCCTCGCCTTGGATGAGGAGAGACAACGCTTCTCCTGAAGTAGCGACAGGCACGACATCGTAGCCGTCCGCTTCGAGGATTTCAGTCAGCACCTCGCGGACGTCATCATCGTCGTCGACTACTAAGATCCGCCCTGCTCCCCGCATTTTCCTGCCGGCCTTTCACTGGAATGAACGGGAACAACGTCGACTTCGGCCACAGCCGCACTGCCATTATGCCAAGTGCCCGGCGTCTGGGCCATGCTCGTGTGTGGCGCCGTCTCGGTGCTCATCAGTGCGGACACCCCGGCGAACCCCTCCTTCAACGACGCCGGCGTCGACCATCACGCCGTCGTGCAGGCCGCTTCACGAAGGAAGGTCATTCCGCCAATGCTCGATGGGCTGCCCCAGTTCGTGGAAGATATGCCCTCAGCGGCAAAAGTCACCAGCTCCAGGTGAGGACGCAGGCGGCCGAACTCCTCCTGCGGGAGCGACGCCAGGAAAAGATTGGGAACGGGAAGATCGAAGGCCACGGGTGCTTCCGCGCGGTGACGAGGCGGGAGCACAGGCGTCTCTCGGCATACGTGCATCACAGTCGTGGCTGTTACAATCCAAACCGAGACACTACCTCGCGGCGCTACTCCTTGGAAGAAATCCAGGTTAAGCTGCATTATCGAAAAGGTTTTCGAGCTTGGTTGACGACGCGCGCAGTTTCGCTCTTGCGACGCGGCAGTTCGTCGCGTCGGCGTCGGCCGTAAGCAAGGCGGTGGACCGGCCAGGGAAGCAAAGGAGACAACCATGTCCGACCCCAGCGTACCGGCCGGCAGCCCGTGGCTCGCCGGCACCGTATCCCCGGCGGCTGCGCCGGGATCGAGTTCGTCGCGACCGGCGCCGGGCGTGCGCCATTCCTATCCGCTCCTCGTCCGGAATCACGGGCTTGGGACCGCTTTCGGCCTGCTGCTGCGGAGCCTGCCCTATGCGCTGGCCCGGTTCGCCGTCCTGCTCGGGTTCGCCGTCGGGGGCATCGTCTGGCTCGTCGTCACGTTCGGCGGCGCCGCGTGGCTCGGCACGCACGTCGCCCAGGCTTTCGGCTGGGTGTGGCTGCTGGCGTGCGTATTCGGCGTCGGCTGGTTCTGGGCAACCGTGCTGCGCTACACGCTGCACCTGATCGCCTGCGGCCACGTGGCGGTGCTCACGGAGCTGATCACCCGGGGCGAGGTCGGCAACGGCAGCGAATCCATGTTCGCCTACGGGAAGCGAGTCGTAGTCGCGCGCGTCGGCGAGGTCACGGCCCTTTTCGGGCTGAACGCGCTCGTGCGCGGCATCATCCAGACCTTCCATCGCACGCTCGACTGGATCACCGAAATGGTGCCGCTCCCCGGACTCGGGGGGCTGGCGAGCATCGTGGCGACGGTGCTGCGGGCGGCGACGCGCTACCTCGACAAGGTGATCTTCTCCTACAACCTCGCGCGCAACGACGAGGATCCCTGGACCGGGGCGCGCGAAGGCATCGTGTATTACTGCCAGAACGCCAAGCCCATCCTGAAGACCTCGATCTGGATCGTGATCCTGGAGCGGGTCCTGAGCGTCGTGCTGTGGCTCGCGCTGCTGGTTCCGGCGGGGGCGATCACCGTCGTCCTGCCGCAGGCGGTGCGCGAGGCCGGCGGGCTCGTCACGGTCATCATCGCCGTGCTGCTGGCCGGCACGCTGCGGGCCTCGTTCCTCAAACCGCTGTTCCTGATCATGATCATGGTCCGCTTCCATGCCTTGATCGAGAACCAGCCGATCAACGAATCCTGGGACGAGCGGCTCTCCCAGATCTCCGAGAAGTTCAGAACCCTCGGGCGCGGGGTGGCGGCGTCGATCTAGAGCCTACCGGTCCGGCGGTCGCGCGCCGCTCCGACCGCCCGGCCATTCCCGATCGCGGGACCGCGCTCCCGCCGGGACCTCTCCTCATCGCAACGGAGACAAGCATGTCGTCGAGGTTCTTTTCTCGAAGCGCCGCCGCTGCGCTGTTTGCCGCCTTCGTCATGGTCGCGATGGGTGCTTCCGCCGGCTGGGCGGCAGACCTCCGCGGCTGCAAGGACGCCGCCGGTCTCAAGCGATTCGAAGGCTCATCGATTGTCCTGTGCGAACAGCGGAGCTTCGCCGAATACACGCTCCCGACGGGAAAGGCGGCCAGCTACGATTTCGGCGCCAAGAAGGCCACGTTCGACTCCTCGCAGAACCTCGAGGGGCGGCTGGTGCAGAACGTCTATGCGGTCCCGATGGGGCCGTCCTCGGCGGAAGTGTTCCGGAACTACAAGGCCGACCTCGACGCGAAAGGCTTCAAGCTGCTGTTCGAGGCCAGGCAGGGCGATACCGGCCCGGCCATGGGGTCGTTCTTCGAGAACATGGGGCCGGGCACGCAGATCTGGGGCTACAGCCCGGACGAGGCGCGCTATGCCGCGGCGGTGAAGGAAGAGGGCGAAGCCAAGACCTACGTCGCGCTCTACGTCGTCGAGTACAAGGACGGCTACGAGCCGAAGTTCAGTCCGCAGAAGGGGCAGGTCATGGTCCGTCTGGACGTGCTTCAGAGCGGCGAACTGTCGGACCGCATGACCGTCGTCTCCGCTGCGGAGATTACCAAGAATCTCGAATCGAACGGCAAGGTGGCGCTGTACGGGATCACGTTCGACTTCAACAAGGCGACGATCAAGCCGGAGTCCCGGCCGACGCTCGACGAGATCGGGAAGTTCCTGAAGGACAACCCGGCGCAGAAGATCTACGTGATCGGGCATACCGACAATGTGGGCGGCTTCGACTCCAACATGCAGCTGTCCAAGGCGCGTGCGGCCTCCGTCGCCGCCGACCTGAGCAAGACCTACGGCGTCGCGGCGGACCGCATGGTCGCGAGCGGCGTCGGGCTGCAGGCGCCGGTCGCCCCGAACACGACCGAGGAGGGACGCGCGAAGAACCGCAGGGTGGAACTGCTCCCGCGGTGAGGGAGGCCGAAGCGGCGCCGTGCAGCGCAGCCCGGCTCCTTGTGAGAAATCCGGGCTTCTAAAACGCGATGTGGAAGTTCAGCGACGGTCCGAAAGTCCAGCTCCCCGTGCCCGCCACCCGGATGTAATTCAATCCGCCGCCGACCGTTACGTGGGGCGTCACGGTGTAGTTGAGCGAAATGTTTTCCTGGTGGTCGGTGTCATGCGCGATCCCCAGGCTCTTCCGCAGCCCGGCCGCCAGGACGAGTTGCCAGCGCACGCGCGTGAAGGTCAGCCCGCCGAGCAGGTAATGCCGTTCGAGATCGGCGATGCCCGCGAAATTGTCGAAATGCGCGTATTCCAGAAACGGGGTCACGCCGAGTCTGGGGCTGAGCGGTATGCCGTCGCCGGTCGGATCGTAGCTGATGCCGATCGACTCCCCCGTCTCCCTCTTGCCGGCGGGGTCGTCGGTCGCTTCCTGCGTGAACGAGAGCTGGTAGGTGAGGCCCCGCGACGGCTGGCCGCCGCGCAGCGCGATGGTGTAGCTGCTGAAGCCGCCCGTGTTCGACGGGCCGA
>DASWRT010000014.1:0-17076 GCA_036403035.1 Allostellaceae bacterium
TCAGCGCTTCAGGTCGGAGGGGAGCGAGAAGGCCAGCTCGGTCTTGCCGAGCCGCAGCCGGTATACCTGGAGGTTCTCCAGCACGCGTTGCACGTAATTGCGCGTCTCGGAGAACGGGATCGCCTCGACCCAGTCGACCGCATCGACGTCCTTGCTCCGCACGTCGCCGAAATCCTGGACCCACTGCCGGACGCGTCCGGGGCCGGCGTTGTAGGCGGCGATCGTCATCACGTACGAGCCGTTGAAGATGTCGAGCAGCGTATCGACATAGGCGCGCCCGAGCGCGACGTTGTAGCTGCCGTCGGTGAGCAGGCGGTCCGCCGAGAACGGCATGCTGACCTGCTTCGCGATGTTCTTTGCCGTTGCCGGCATCAGCTGCATCAGCCCCCGTGCTCCCGCCTTGCTGACGGCATCGCGCTCGAACGCGCTTTCCTGCCGGGTCATCGCGAGCACCAGCGGAGTCTCGGCGATGCCGCCCGACGGGACACGGATCAGCGGATAGCCGTGCTGCGTCAGCGCGACGCCGGCATAACCGGCACGCTTCGCGACGGCGACCGCCAGCTCCGGCCGGGCGAGCGCCTCGGCCAGCATCGCGACCATCGCGTGCTCGACCGGCGTCTTGGACAGCTCGCTGAGGCGGAGCATGAACATCTTGACGCGATCGGTCTCGCCGCTTTCGGAGAGGATGCGGGTCGCCCGGACCAGCTCGCGCCGCTCGAACCCCTTGATGTCTTCTACCGTCGGCCGGGGATCCGGCAGCGGCCGCTTGCCGGCCTCGTCGCCGAGGCGGGCGTAGGCAAGTTGGCCGTAATAGGTCGTCGGATGCTCGGCCGCGCTCTTGTACCAGGTCGCGGCGAGCTGGCGCTGACTCATCGCCTCCGCCGCCCGGCCGGCCCAGTAGGCGCCGCGCGCCGCACTGATCGGCAGCTTCACGCCGTTATAGAGCTTCACGAAATGGTCATAGGCGGTGTTCGCGTCATGCATGAAGCGCAGCGAGATCCAGCCAGCGAGGAATTCCGACTCGGACAGCGCATTGCCTTCCAGCTTGCCGTGGCGCGACGCCAGCTTGTAGGCAAGCGACACGTTGCGGTCGGTCAGCGCACGCCGCGCCAGGACCTGCGTTTCGGCCCACCACGCCCCCGGCCGGGGGATCTCGCGCGGCGGGTTGAGCGCAATCTGCAACGCCCCGTCATACTGCTCCTTGCGCCGGCGCCAGCGCATCCGCTCGTAGAGCAGGCCGGGATCGCTTTGCAGATGCTCCGGCACGCGGGCGACCAGCCGCTCCACCCCCGGCGCCTCGTCGGCCAGCTTCAGCCGGGCCTCTGCGAGCGCGCGGTACTCCGGCGGGACGCGCGGGTACATCCGCTTCGCGGCATCCTCCTGGTCCTCCCAGAGCAGCCGGTCGAGCCGCTTGATGTGGTCCTCGCGGCGCAGGATGTTGTCATACTGGTCGAGGATCGTCCGCTCGTCCGCACTCCCGAAATCGCTGTTGATCCACATCTCGCGGACCATCGCGATCCCTGCTTCGCGCTGCCCGCCCGCATAGGTCAGGTCAGCGAGGCGCAGCTTCGCTGCCGGCGTGATCGGCGGGTACTTGGCGAACCACTCGCGCAGCACGCCCTCCGGAACGCCCGCGATCACCTCCTCGGCGCGTTGCCGCAGCGCCATCTGGCCGGGCCACTCCGGGTTCTGCTGGATGAAGTCGGTGATCTCGGTAAAACGCGCGCCGCTCGCCGGCCGCATCAGCTCCATCCACCGGACGATCTTCGCCGGCAGGGCGTCGCTGGTCTGCCGTGCGCTCCGCGACGCGGCGGAGAAGTCGCCGTCGCGCGCCGCGGCGAAGGCCGCGCGGACGACCTGCCGGTCGCCGGCGGAAAGCACGTCGGCCTGCGCCGCGCAGACCTGAGCCAGAACAAGACCGCCGCAGACGGCGACGGCAAAAATACTAGTCTTCACCAGGACTCAACCCCCGGGCACATGTACGGCGCCGTGATGAACGCATCGTATAATATCGAAACGAACGCCGCTGCAACAGCGGCCGCGTGACGGGACCGGATGGCGCTCGACGGCCGGCTGACGATCATCCCGACCGGGCGCTCAGGACCGGGATCTCAGTTGGGGGTCTCAGTTGCCCGCCTGTGCGGCGACCGCTATGGTAGGTTGCCGATCTATGGAGGTTGCAATGTTCAAGGGCTCGCTCGTGGCGCTGATCACACCGTTCCGGGACGGTAGGATCGACGAGAAAGCCTTCCGGGCCTTCGTCGAATGGCAGATCGCGCAGGGCACGCACGGGCTGGTGCCGTGCGGCACGACCGGCGAGTCGCCGACGCTGAGCCATGACGAGCATAAGCGCGTCGTCGAGCTGTGCGTCGAGGTCGCCGGGGGCAAGGTGCCGGTGATTGCCGGCACCGGCTCCAATTCGACGGCCGAGGCGATCGACCTGACGCGCCATGCGAAGCAGGCCGGCGCCAATGCCGCGCTCGTCGTGACGCCCTACTACAACAAGCCGACGCAGGAAGGGCTCTATCGCCACTTCAAGGCGATCAACGATGCCGTCGACTTGCCGATCATCATCTACAACATCCCGCCGCGATCGGTGGTCGACATGAGCGTCGCGACGATGGCGCGGCTCGCCGAGCTTCCGAACATCGCCGGCGTCAAGGACGCGACCGCGGACCTCGCGCGCCCGGTGCGTACGCGCCTCGCGTGCGGCCCGCAGTTCTGCCAGCTTTCCGGCGAGGACGCGACCGCGCTGCCCTACCTCGCGCAGGGCGGACACGGCTGCATCTCGGTGACGGCCAACGTCGCCCCGCGGCTCTGCTCCGAGATGCACGAGGCGTGGCAGAAGGGCGATCTCGCGACGGCGATGCGGATCAACGACCGCCTGATGCCGCTGCACGACGCGCTCTTCGCCGAGACCAGCCCGGCCCCGGTCAAGTACGCTGCGTCGCTGCTCGGCCGGTCGCTTGCGGACACGCGACTGCCGCTGGCGCCGATCGCGGCGGAGACGGAGGAGCGAGTGCGCCGCGAGATGCGCGCCGCCGGCATTCTGGATTAACCGGCACGCCCGGCCGGGCGGCGCCGACAGAGACAACACAGGGTTTAAAGGAAGGCGATGGTACGCCGTGAGACGGACCGCTTCGCAGCGGTAAACCGGCGGGCTCGGCACGAGTACCTGATCGAGGACACACTGGAGGCCGGTCTCGTGCTGACCGGGACCGAGGTGAAGGTGCTCCGCGCCGGGCACGCCAGCATCGCCGAGGCCTATGCTACGGAAGAGGGTGGAGAGCTTTACCTTATCAACGCTCACTTCCCGGAGTACAAGGCGGCGACGCGCTTCAACCACGAGCCGCGCCGGCCGCGCAAGCTGCTGGTGCATCGCAAGGAGCTGAACAAGCTGATGGGAGCGATCCGGCGCGAGGGAATGACCATCGTGCCGCTGTCGCTCTATTTCAATCAGCGCGGCATCGCGAAATGCGAGATCGGCCTCGCCAAGGGCAAGAAGAAGTCCGACAAGCGCGAGGCCGAGAAGGCGCGCGACTGGCAGCGCGACAAGGCGCGGCTCATGCGCGACCGGGGTTAGGACCTACCGGACAGGCTCCTGGCCCGGCTATTCTCGGACAAGGGAGCGGCGGCGTCAGAGGCGGCCGTGGCGGCCTCGACGATCCGCCGCGCCGCCGCGAACACGTCGGCGAACATCTCCGGCGTCAGCCGGCCGGTATTCGTGTTCTGCCGCGAGCAATGGTAGCTGTCGATCAGCACGAGACCGTTCGGCAGATCGTGCGCGGCCCCGTGGGCGAACCGGTATCCGGCGGGTCGCAGCGTCAGCGCGGCGAGGGTCGCGGCGTGCGCGACCGCGCCCAGCGCGAGGACCGCGCGGAGCCGCGGCATCGCGGCGACCTCGGCGGCGAGGAAAGGGCCGCACGAGGCGATCTCCGCCACGGTCGGCCTGTTCTCCGGCGGCAGGCAGCGCACCGCGTTCGTGATGCGGCAATCGACCGGGCGGAGCCCGTCATCGGCTCGCCCGTCGTAGCGGCCGGCCATGAAACCGAACCGGCCCAGCGTATCGAACAGGATCTTGCCGGCGCCGTCGCCGGTGAATACGCGTCCGGTGCGGTTCGCGCCGCGCCGGCCCGGCGCCAGTCCGACGACCAGCAGCGCCGCATCCAACGGGCCGAACGAGGCGACCGGCGCATTGTGCCAGTCCGGAAAGGCCGCCGCCTGCTCCTCGCGCCACGCCGCAAGGCGCGGGCAACGGCGGCAGTCCGGCGGCGGGTCGCCGCTTGCGGTCGCTGCTGCTTTGCGCTGTCGCTCGGCGGCAGCGCGACCGCCGCCGTTCACGCGTTCTCGTAGACCCCCGGGCCGCCGCGCCCTTCATCGCGCGTGTGGTGGTGGACCCGCATGATGCTCTGCGAGAGCTCCTGCAACTCCAGGAAATTGTCGGCCTGCCGGCGCAGTTCGTCAGCGACCATCGGCGGCGACGAACGCACGGTCGATACCACCGTGGCGCGCACGCCCTTGCGCTGGACCGCCTCGACCAGGCGCCGGAAATCGCCGTCGCCCGAGAAGAGCACGATATGATCGACGTAGGGCGCCATCTCCATGACGTCGATCGCCAGCTCGATGTCCATGTTGCCCTTGATCTTCCGCCGCCCGGTCGCGTCGGTGTACTCCTTGGTAGGCTTCGTCACCATCGTGTAGCCGTTATAGTCCAGCCAATCGACGAGCGGCCGGATCGGCGAGTACTCCTGATCCTCCACGAGCGCGGTGTAATAGAAAGCCCGCAGAAGACGCCCCTTCGCGCCGAAGACTTCGAGCAGGCGCTTGTAATCGATGTCGAAACCCAGCGCACGCGCGGCAGCGTAAAGATTTGCCCCATCAATGAACAAAGCCAATCGTTCTTCCGGATAGAATATCATCGAATTTCTCTCCAAATCAGTATGGAAGCCGAATTATCTTGCCGGCTGCCCTGGGTGTATCAGGTTCCGCAGGCGCGTCAAGTGGCGCAAAAGAAGGAGAAGAACGATGATACTGGTGGCGCTCGGGGCGAACCTGCCGAGCCCGGAACATGGGTCGCCGCGGCAGACGCTGTCGACGGCTCTCGACGCGCTCGCCGCCGAGGGCGTAACGATCGTGCGGCGGTCGCGCTGGTATGAGACGGCGCCGGTGCCGGTGTCCGACCAGCCCTGGTATGTCAACGCCGTGGCCGCGGTCGAAACCGGTGTCGCGCCGGCCGAGTTGCTGGCTCTGCTGCATGGCGTGGAGGAGAGGTTCGGGCGCGTCCGCGGCGAGCGTAACGCGCCGCGCATCGTCGATCTCGATCTCCTGGCCTACGATGACATCGTCGGCGACGGCACGGACGGGCTCGTGCTGCCGCACCCCCGTCTGCACGAGCGCGCCTTCGTGCTGCTGCCGCTGCGCGACGTCGCTCCGCACTGGCGTCATCCGCGGCTCGGCCGGACCGTCGACGAGATGATCGCGGCTCTTCCGCCGGACCAGGCGGCGCGGCCGCTCTCCTGAAACTGCAGCGGACGAGCGGAACCGGAGCGGCGCCATTATGCCGCGCCCGGCATGTTGCGGTGCGGTGCCCCGGCCCATATATTGTGTGATCCGCTGAATCATCGTTGCGAGAGTTGAGCGAATGGCGCGCGTTACCGTCGAAGATTGCGTTCTCCAGGTTCCCAACCGATTCGAGCTGGTTCTGCTCGCCGCGCAACGTTCCCGCGACATTGCCTCCGGCGCCCAGCTCACTCTCGACCGCGACAACGACAAGAACCCGGTTGTCGCGCTGCGCGAGATCGCCGACGTTTCGGTTCCGCTCGACGGCCTCCAGAACGCCGTCGTCCGCGGCATGCAGAAGGTCGTCGAGCATGACGAGCCGGAGGAGGAGATCGACGGCGCGGAGCAGATCTGGCCGAGCGAGCTTGCCGGCGCGGCCGTAGGCGGCGACACCGGCGGCGACGAGCGGGCCGTCGAGGAAGAGGTCGAGGAGGATATGCTCTCGGTGGCCGACGAGGACCTCGACGGGCTCCTCAGCGAGGGAACCGGCGATCCGATTGCAGACGCCGGAGCCGACGACGAGATTTAACGGGATGCCGGGCGCCTTCCGTACCGGCAGCGCCGCCCGGCTCCAGCATCTCAGGATCGGGCAGCCCGCAGCAAGCGGGCCGGCTCGCGTGTCCTTGAGGAGCGGCCGCCCATGATGCGGCAGTTCGAACTCGTCGAGAAGGTCAAGTCCTACGACCCGGCCGCCGACGAGGACGCGCTCAACCGCGCCTACGTCTTCTCGATGAAGGCGCACGGCTCGCAGAAGCGGGCTTCCGGCGATCCCTATTTCTCGCATCCGGTCGAGGTCGCGGGCCTGCTCGCGCAGATGAAGCTCGACTCGGCCTCGATCATCACCGGTCTGCTGCACGACACGGTCGAGGACACGGTTGCGACCCTCGACGACATCGAGAGGTTCTTCGGCCCGGACATCGCGCGGCTCGTCGACGGCGTCACCAAGCTGTCCCGGATCGAGCTGCAATCGGACCAGACCAAGCAGGCGGAGAACTTCCGCAAGCTCGTCCTCGCGATGTCCGAGGACATCCGCGTCCTGCTGGTCAAGCTCGCCGACCGGCTGCACAACATGCAGACGCTCCGCTACATCAAGAGCGAAGAGAAGCGGCGGCGCATCGCGCGCGAGACGATGGACATCTACGCGCCGCTGGCCGAGCGCATCGGCATGAACCAGATGAAGGACGAGCTGGAAGACCTCGCCTTCGCCGAGCTTAATCCCGAAGCACGCCAGAGCATCCGGACGCGGCTCGCCTTCCTGCGCGAGAAGGGCGGCGATCTGGTCAGCCGCATCATCGCCGAGTTGAGCGAGACGCTGTCGAAGGGCGGGGTCAAGGCGACCGTCTCCGGCCGCGAGAAGTCGGCTTACAGCATCTGGCGCAAGATGCAGCGCAAGAACGTCGGCTTCGAGCAGCTCTCGGACATTATGGCGTTCCGCGTCACGGTCGATTCGATCGAGCAGTGCTATCACGCGCTCGGCATCATCCACAGCCGCTACCCGGTCGTGCCGGGACGGTTCAAGGACTACATTTCGACGCCGAAGCCGAACAACTACAGTTCGCTGCATACCGGCGTGATCGGCCCCGAGCGGCAGCGCATCGAGATCCAGATCCGAACGCGCGACATGCACGCGGTCGCCGAGTTCGGCGTCGCCGCGCACTGGAGCTACAAGCAGGACGCCGGCAGGACCGAAGGCAAGCAGTACCGCTGGCTGCGCGAGCTGCTCGACATCCTGGAGCATGCCTCGAATCCCGAGGAATTCCTCGAACATACCAAGCTCGAGATGTTCCAGGATCAGGTCTTCTGCTTCACGCCCAAGGGCGACCTGATCGCGCTGCCGCGCGGCGCCACGCCCGTCGACTTCGCCTATGCCGTGCATTCGCAGGTCGGCGACACCTGCGTCGGCGCCCGCATCAACGGCCGTCTCGTGCCGCTGCGCACGCAGCTTCAGAACGGCGATCAGGTCGAGATCGTCACCTCGAAGGCGCAGACGCCGTCGCCGACCTGGGAGCGCTTCGTCGTCACCGGCAAGGCGCGCGCCCGCATCCGCCGCTTCATCCGGACGCTGCAACGGGCGCAGTATCTCGATCTCGGCCGGTCGATCGTCCAGAAGGCATTCCGGCAGGACGGGCACGATTTCAGCGAGAAGGCGCTCGACGAAGTCCTGAAGTCCTTCAACGTCGCGAGCGTAGACGACCTGTTCGTCGCGGTGGGCGAGGGCAACGTGACCGGCCGCGAGGTGGTGAACGCGGTCTACCCGGCGGCCAAGGCCGAGCAGCGCGCAGCCAAGGTGGTGCCGCTGGCGCGCTCCCGCGGCAGCAAGTCGCGGTCGGACATGGCGGTGCCGATCCGCGGCCTCATTCCCGGCATGGCCGTGCATTTCGCGGGATGCTGCCACCCGCTGCCCGGCGACCGGATCGTCGGGATCGTGACGACCGGTAAGGGCGTCACGATCCACACGATCGACTGCGAGACGCTGGAGAGCTTCGCCGAAACGCCCGAACGCTGGCTCGACGTGGCTTGGAACAGCGGCGAGGCGGATACCGTCGCGCATGTCGGCCGGATCAACGTCACGCTCGGCAACGAGGCTGGCAGTCTCGGCAGCCTCACGACCGTCATCGGCAAGAACGGCGGCAACATTACCAATCTCAAGATCACCAACCGTTCGCCGGACTTCTTCGAGATCCTGGTCGATATCGAGGTGCAGGACGTCCGGCATCTCACCAACATCATCGCCGCGCTACGCGCAACGCCGGTCATCAACTCCGTCGATCGCGCCCGCGGCTGAGAAGGAGGAGATACGGACGATGACGGCGGTTTCTCTCCCGCACCTCAGGCTCGGCATCAACATCGATCACGTGGCCACCGTGCGGAACGCCCGCAGCGGACGGCATCCCGATCCGCTGCGCGCCGCGAAGCTCGCCGCCGAAGCCGGAGCGGACGGCATCACCGCGCACCTGCGCGAGGACCGGCGGCACATCGTCGACGACGACATCGCCCGTCTCGTCCGCGAGGTCGCGCTGCCGCTGAATCTCGAGATGGCGGCCACCGACGAGATGCTCGCGATCGCCCTCATGCATCGGCCGCACGCCGCCTGTCTCGTGCCGGAGCGCCGCGCCGAGCTGACGACGGAGGGCGGTCTCGACGTCGTCGGGCGCTCCGCCGAGATCGCGCCGGTGGTCGCGCGGCTCGTCGATGCGGGCGTCCGCGTGTCGCTCTTCATCGACCCGGAACCTGCCCAGCTCGACGCGGCGCGTGCAGTGGGCGCACCGGTCGTCGAACTGCATACCGGCGCTTATTGCGACGCCGAGGCCGGCGGCGAGCGCGAGCGGGAGCTGGCGCGCATCGTCGCCGCGGCGAAGCATGCGGCGGCGATCGGACTGGAGTGCCACGCCGGCCACGGGCTCTCCTTCGAGAATGTAGGTCCCGTCGCCGCGATCCCGACCGTCGTCGAGCTGAATATCGGTCATTTCCTCGTCGGCGAGGCGATCTTCGCCGGGCTCGGCGCAGCCATCCGGCGGATGCGCGAGCTGATGGACGCCGCACGGGGCGGAGCCGCCGCAGGGAGCACGGCTCGGGCATGATCATCGGCATCGGCAGCGATCTCATCGACATCACCCGGATCGAGCGCACGCTGATGCGCTTCGGCGACCGGTTCCTCCTGCGCATCTTCACCGAGACCGAGCGCCACCGCTCCGACCGGCGCGCCAACCGCGCCGCGAGCTACGCCATGCGCTACGCGGCCAAGGAAGCCTGCGCCAAGGCGCTCGGCACGGGGTTCCGCTGCGGCGTGTTCTGGCGCGACCTCGGCGTCGTCAACCTGCCCTCGGGCAGGCCGACGCTCCAGCTCACCGGCGGTGCGCTTGCCCGGCTGGAAGCGATCACGCCGCCGGGCATGCGGGCGCGGATCGATCTGACCATCACCGACGAGCCGCCGCTGGCTCAGGCCATGGTCATCATTACCGCGGTTCACATGCATGACGGCGGCAGCCCTGCCTATGCTTGACTTCACGGGGGCGCGGCTCGATCTTGCCGGCGCGCGAGGCAATCCGCTCCGCCTCCGTCTTTTCGAGGAATCCGCCGCTTGATGGAAACCCTGACCAAGAGCAAGAGCAGCAGCAGCGGCGGCGGTATCGTCGATACGGTGAAGACCGTCCTCTATGCCATCATCATCGCGCTTTTCGTGCGGACGGTGGCCTATGAGCCCTTTAACATCCCGTCCGGGTCGATGGTCCCGACACTGCTGGTCGGCGATTATCTGTTCGTCTCGAAATTCTCGTACGGATACAGCCGGTACTCGCTGCCGTTCGGATTGCCGTTGATTCCCGGCCGGATCTTCTTCCATCAGCCCGAACGCGGCGACGTCGCCGTGTTCAAGCTGCCGAAGGACAACTCGACCGACTACATCAAGCGCGTGATCGGGCTTCCCGGCGACCGCATCCAGGTCAAGAACGGGCTGCTCTACATCAACGACGTGCCGGTCAAGCGCGAGCGCATCGAGGACTACATCTATCGCGAGGGGCCGAACCCGTTCCGGGCCGCGCAATACATCGAGACGCTGCCGAACGGGAAGAAGCACCGCATCATCGAGCTGAGCGACAACGCGCCGTTCGATAACACGCCCGTTTTCGAGGTGCCGCCCGGCCATTACTTCATGATGGGCGACAACCGCGACAACTCGCTGGACAGCCGCGCTCCCGAGGGAGGGGTCGGCTACGTTCCGGCGGAGAACCTCGTCGGGCGCGCTGAATTCATCTTCTTCTCGACGGATGGAGCGGCGCGGCTCTGGGAGTTGTGGAAGTGGCCGTTCACGATCCGGTACGACCGGCTGCTCGACGGGATCCACTGACGACGGACGCGGCCGCCGTCGCCGAGCGCCTAGCGCCGGTGCTCGGCCACTCCTTCGCGGACCCGGCGCTCCTCGTCGAGGCACTGACCCACGGCAGCGCCGCGTCTCCGGGCCGCAAGGCGTACGAGCGTCTGGAGTTCCTCGGCGACCGCGTGCTCGGCCTCGTCGTCGCGGAGGCGCTGTGGCGGCGCTTCCCCGACGATGCGGAGGGGCCGCTGACGCGCCGGCACACGCAGCTCGTCCGGCGGGAGACGCTGTCCGTCGTCGGCCGCGACGCCGGGCTCGCGGCGTACATCATCCTGTCGCCGGGCGAGGACGCCGCCGCGACGCGCGAGAACGCGAGCCTGCTGGCCGACGTCGTCGAGGCGGTGATCGCCGCCCTCTATCTCGATGGCGGGCTCGATGCCGCCGCGCGCTTCATCCGCCGTTTCTGGGAGGAACGGATCGGTGACGAGGCGACGCCGCCGCGCGACGCGAAGACGGCGCTCCAGGAGTGGACGCAGGCGCGCAATCTCGGCCTGCCGCGCTACGAGACCGTGGAGATTACAGGGCCGGCGCACCGCCGGGTCTTCACCACGGCGGCGGTGGTCGGCGACGAGCAGGCGCTCGGCACCGGTCCGTCGAAGCGCGCCGCGGAGACGGAGGCCGCCACGGCTCTGCTCGCCCGCATTACCGGCACGTCGCCGGGCAGCGGTACTACCGATGGTAATAAGCGGCGGCGCGGCCGCCGCCGGGCAGCGAAGGAGAAGGCATGACCGACACCGGCAGCGACGCCGGCAACGTCGCCACGGCGACGCGCTGCGGCTACGTCGCTCTTGTCGGCGCGCCGAATGCCGGCAAGTCGACCCTGCTCAACGCCCTGGTCGGCGCCAAGGTCTCGATCGTCTCGCCGAAGGTGCAGACGACACGGAGCCGCGTGCTCGGCATTGCCGTGCAGGACGGGTCGCAGATGATCTTCGTCGACACGCCGGGCATCTTCCGGCCGCGCCGGCGGCTGGAGCGCGCGATGGTCGCTGCCGCCTGGGCCGGAGTGGGCGATGCCGACGTGATCGTCCTCGTCGTCGACTCGGTGCGCGGCATCGATCCGGATACGCAGCGGATCGTCGACGACCTCGCCGCCGCCGGCCGCCGCGCCGTGCTTGCGCTCACCAAGGTCGACAAGGTGAAGCGGGAGACGCTGCTTGGCCTCGCCGATCAGTTGTCCCGAATCGGCATCTTCGATCCGGTCTTCATGGTTTCGGGCGTCACCGGCAGCGGCGTCGGCGATCTGCGCACGCATCTCGCGGCGGCGGTGCCCGAGGGGCCGTGGCTGTTTCCGGAGGATCAGCTCTCCGACATGCCGCAGCGCCTGCTGGCGGCCGAAATCACGCGCGAGCAGGTGTTCCTGCAACTGCACGACGAACTGCCCTATGCCTCGACGGTCGAGACCGAGTCATGGGAGGAGTTCGGCGACGGCAGCGCCAAGATCTCGCAGACGATCTACGTTCAGCGCGACACGCAGAAGGCGATCGTGCTGGGGCAGGGCGGCCGGCAGATCAAGCGGATCGGCGCCCGCGCCCGGCAGGAGCTTGAGACGGTGTTCGGCCACCGCGTCCATCTCTTCCTGTTCGTCAAGGTCCGAGAGAACTGGACCGAGGACCGGGAGCGCTATGAGGCAATGCGCCTCGATTTCGACAGCTGAGCTCGCCGCGGGCAGATGCGCGCCTGCATTCGCAAGAAGTGAACGAAAAGGGAACAAATTCGCTGCAATTTAACCCTTCGCTTCTTATATTGCGGTTGCCCATCTGCTTTACGTGCCCTTGAGGCCTGCGCTTTGGACTGGACGGACGACGCGATCGTGCTTTCGGCGCAGCGCCATGGTGAGAACTCCCTCGTCGTGACGCTGCTGACGGCGTCGCACGGCCGCCACGCCGGTCTCGTGCGCGGCGGGCAGAGCGCCCGGAGCCGCGGCACGTGGCAGACCGGCAATCGCGCCCTTGTCCGCTGGGGCGCACGGCTCGCGGAGCATCTGGGGACGCTGACCGGCGAACTGGCGCACAGTCCGCTCGCCACTCTGCTCGACGAGCCGGACCGGCTCGCCGCGCTCGCCGCCGCCGCGGCGGTCGCCGAGGTGGCGCTGCCCGACCGCGAGCCGTGTCCCGGCGCCTACGAGAGCGTCGACGCGCTGCTCCACGCGGTCGAGCGGCAGTCCGACTGGGCGGAGCGGTACGTCGCGTGGGAACTGGCGCTGCTCGGCGAGCTTGGCTTCGGGCTCGACCTGTCGAGCTGCGCCGCGACCGGCACGACCGGCAACCTCACCTACGTCTCTCCGAAGAGCGGACGCGCCGTGTCGCGCGAGGCGGGGCAGCCTTATGCCGACAAGCTGCTCCCCTTGCCTCGATTCCTGGCGCAGCCTGGGGTGAATGCGCCCGCCGAGCCGGCCGCGCTCGTCGACGGGATGTTCCTGACCGGCTATTTCCTGCGGCACCACGTTCTGCACGACCGGCCATTGCCGGCTGCACGCGAGCGGCTGATTGACCGCTTCCGCCGGATGGTCGCAATATCCGGCGGCGGCTCCTCCGTACCCGACACGATTAGCAGTCTGACATGAAAGATAAGTCCAGCGGCGCCGTTCGCGTCGTCGACTTTGCCGATGCCCTCGGCGAACGTTACCTGTCCTATGCCCTCTCGACGATCATGGCGCGCTCGCTGCCCGATGTGCGGGACGGGCTCAAGCCGGTGCATCGCCGCCTGCTCTTCGCGATGCGGCAGCTCCGCCTCGATCCGCGCTCCGGCTACAAGAAGTGCGCGCGCGTCGTCGGCGACGTCATCGGTAAGTTCCACCCGCACGGCGACCAGGCGGTCTACGAGGCGCTGGTCCGGCTCGCCCAGGACTTCTCGCAGCGCTATCCGCTGATCGACGGGCAGGGCAATTTCGGCAACATCGACGGCGATAACGCCGCCGCGATGCGGTACACCGAGAGCCGCCTCACCGAGGTGGCCGAAGCGCTGCTCGCCGGCATCGACAGCGACGCGGTCGATTTCCGTCCGACCTACGACGGCGAGGGCGAAGAGCCGACCGTCCTGCCGGCGCGCTTTCCGAACCTGCTGGCGAACGGCGCGACGGGCATCGCCGTCGGCATGGCGACGAGCATCCCGCCGCACAATGCGGGGGAGCTGTGCGGCGCGCTCCTCCAGCTCATCGACAAGCCGGCGACCGAGCTGCCTGAACTCCTGGCGCATGTGCGGGGCCCCGACTTCCCGACCGGGGGCGTGCTCGTCGAAGGGGCCGACGCGATTCGCGAAGCCTATGCGACCGGCCGCGGCAGCTTCCGGCTGCGGGCGCGCTGGAGCGTCGAGCGGCTGTCGCACGGGCTATTCCAGATCGTCGTCACCGAGATCCCGTACCAGGTCGCGAAGTCGCGCCTGATCGAGCGCGTCGCGACCTTGCTCGACGAGAAGAAGCTGCCGCTCCTCAACGACATTCGCGACGAGTCGACCGAGGAGGTGCGGATCGTCCTTGAGCCGAAGACGCGGAACGTCGATCCCGACGTGATGATGGAGATGCTGTTCCGCGCGACCGACCTTGAAGTCCGCGTGCCGCTCAACATGAACGTGCTCGACGCGAGCGCCACGCCGCGGGTGATGACCCTCAAGGAAGTGCTGCAAGCCTTCCTCGACCATCGTCGCGAGGTGCTGCTGCGCACCAGCCGGTTCCGCCTCGCCGAGGTCGACCGCCGGATGGAGGTCCTGCACGGCCAGATAATCGTCTATCTCAATCTCGACGAGGTGATCCGGATCATCCGCGAGGAGGACGACCCGAAGGCGGTGATGCAGGCCCGTTGGGATCTCACGGAGTTGCAGGTCGAGGCCATTCTCAACACGCGGCTGCGCGCCCTGCGCAAGCTGGAGGAGATGGCGATCCGCAAGGAGCTGGGCGAACTGGAGGCCGAGCGCCAGGGACTTGAGAAGCTGCTCGCCGAGGAGAAGCGGCAGTGGCGCGCGATCGCCAAGGAGGTAAAGGAGATCGCCGCGAAGTTCGGCCTGGAGACGACGCTCGGCCGGCGCCGCACCGACATCGCCGCGGCGCCGAGCGCAGTGGTCGTGCCGCTGGAGGCGCTGGTCGAGCGCGAGCCGGTCACCGTGCTCTGCTCGAAGAAGGGCTGGATCCGTACCGTCAAGGGACATGGCGTCCCCGCCGCCGACCAGAAGTACAAGGAAGGCGACGAGCCGCGCTTCGCGATCGAGGCGGAGACCGTCGACAAGCTCCTCGTCTTCGGCAGCAACGGCCGCTTCTACACGCTGGCGGTCGACAAGCTGCCCGGCGGGCGCGGCCATGGCGAGCCGATCCGGCTGATGCTCGACCTCGCCAACGAGCACGACATCGTCGAGATCCTGCCGTTCCGCACCGGTCAGAAGCTGCTCGTGGCGGCGAGCGACGGGCGCGGCTTCGTCGTCCCGGCGGAAGAGGCGCTTGCGCAGACCCGCTCCGGCAAGCAGGTGCTCAACGTCGGCGACGGCGCCGTCGCGAAGGTCTGCGTGCCGGCGAGCGGGAACGCCGTCGCGCTGCTCGGCGACAACCGCAAGCTTCTCGTCTGCAAGCTGGAGGAAGTGCCGGAGATGACCCGCGGCCGTGGCGTCATGCTGCAGCGGTACAAGGATGGCGGCCTCGCCGACGCCAAGGTGTTCGCTCTGGCCGACGGCTTGGTCTGGCGGCAGGGCGAGAGCCGGACGCGCACCGAGACCGACCTGACCGCCTGGATCGCGCCGCGCGCCACCACCGGCCGGATCGTCCCGAACGGCTTTCCCAAGCAGAACCGGTTTACTTAGAGCACCTGTAAAAGCCCCTGTCCGCAGGCTCTTGTGACAGCTGTGCGGCCCGTCGATTTCCAATTACCATCGTGCAACCGTCGGCTTCCTGCGACGCCGTGGCTCCCGCGCAAGCGTGGATAGAACCCTGGACAATATTGTGGTTCAGAGATAATTCTCAGCGCCATCGTCAGGACAGGTTGTCCGGATAGCAGGCGTCTGCCCCAATACGCATGCCCGACGCTGGCCCAAGAGAAACGGGAGGAATCAAACGTCATGAGGAAAACGTCGCTCTATCTGGGTGCAGCGGTGCTGCTGCTGACCGCGACGGCCGGGGTGGCCGTCGCCGCCGACGTGAAGGTCGGCGCGATCGAGGATCTCAGCGGTCCGACGGCCAAGTACGGCGTCGCGATTCGCCAAGGCTTCGACCTCGCAGCCGACGAGATCAACGGTATGGGTGGGAGCAAGGCCGGCAAATTCGACATCATCTACGAAGATGCAGCCGGCCAGAAGGAGCAGGCGCTGAACGCCGCACGCAAGCTGCTTGCCCGCGACAAGGTCGTGACGCTTCTCGGTCCGACGCTGTCGACTGAGAGCTTCGCCGCCGCCCCTGCCGCGAACGAGCGCAAGATACCGATCATCGGCACCTCGACGACGGCGAACGGCATCACCGATATCGGCGAATGGGTGTTCCGGACGGCGATGCCGGAGGCCGACGTGATTCCCGTAGCGCTGCAGAAAGCGCAGAAGAAGTTCGGGATCAAGAAGGTCGCGTTGCTGTATGCGAACGACGACGCCGTCTCGAAAACGGGCGCCGACGTGATGAAGGCGGCGCTGCCGAAGCTTGGCATCGAGATCGCGGCCGAGGAAACGTTCGCGACCAAGGACACCGATTTCTCGGCGCAGCTCACCAAGGTGAAAGGGCTGGGCGTCGATGCACTCTGCGTCTCCTCCCTTGCCGAGGCGGGCGCCGGCGTCGTGCTTCAGGCGCGTCAGCTCGGCATTCCGAAAACCGTGCCGATCATCGCCGGGAACGGTTTCAACTCGCCGAAGATCGCCGAAATCGCAGGCGATTCGTCCGAGAACGTGATCGTCGGCAGCCCCTGGTTCGTCGGCAAGAAGGATCCGGCCAACGAGAAGTTCGTGGCCGCGTTCCGCAAGAAGTACAACCAGGATCCGGACCAGTTCGCGGCGCAAGCCTACGACACGCTTTACATCCTGAAGGAAGCCATCGACCGGGCCGACAGCACGGAAAACACGAAGCTGCACGACGCGCTGCTCAAGACCGACCACACCGGCGTGCTCGGACCGTTCCGCTTTACACCCCATCGCGATCCCGGCGCGACCGAGGGCGTCGTCGTTCTGGTGATCAAGAACGGCAAGTTCACCGAGCTGGAATAAGGAGCCGCCGTGGCGGCTGCACGATCGGTTTCCAATCGGTGCAGCCGACCGGCGCGGCGGAAGATTAATCGATGCTCGCGCAGCAGTTGTTCAACGCACTCGTCCTCGGTTCCGTCTACGCGCTGTTCGCGTTGGGCTTCACGCTGACCTTCGGCGTGCTGCGCATCATCAATCTGATGTACGGGTTCTACGTTACGTGCGGCGCCTTCATGGCGCTTCTCGCGGTGACGCAGGCCGGATTGCCGCTTCCGGCCGCGGCGCTCCTCGGAGCGGTCGGAGCGGGGCTGACCGCAGTCGTCTGCGACTATGTTCTGTTGACGCCGCTTCGCCGGTCGCGCGCACCGGAATTGAGTTCGCTGATCGTCACGCTCGGCGGCGTCCTGCTTCTTAACAACCTGATGACGATTGCCTTCGGGGCCGAGGTTCGCCGCTTCCCGGCGACTCTCTTGAGTCAGTCGGCGATTGCGTTGGGACCGATCGAT
>DASWRT010000015.1:0-8308 GCA_036403035.1 Allostellaceae bacterium
CGGCCTCCCGGCGGCTGCCCGGCTTCACGTGGTCTCGATGACCGGCCATGCAGGCCGATGATTGATCCTCTTTTTTGCACTTCATAAGTGTTGCGTCTTAGAGCCTGTTTGAGTGAGCTTCAAGCGACGAGTTCTTGAACCGGCAAAGGGTTGATGATCGCCTCGACACCGGAGAAGGCTGCGGCGAAGGCAATTCGGCCGGCTGCGACATCGAGGCGGCCGGCGCGATCGCGCACGAGGCCATTCCAGTGCGAGAGCCAGCCGAAGATCCGTTCGACCACCCAGCGGCGCGCAATGACGACGAAGCCTGTGCTCGTTCTATCACGCTCCGCAATGCGATGGCGCATGCCATGCCGGTTCGACCATTCGCGGCAGCGCTCGGCGGCAAAGGCGCCGTCGAGGACCTCGAGGACCGCCTCGCGCAGGCTTGGCCAGCACGCCTTGCCGGCATCGAGCGCCGGCAACGTGTCGCGATCCTGAACGGAGGCCGGCACGACCGCGACGGCGAGCGGATGTCCCGCGGCATCAACCAGCGCGACGCGCTTGCGTCCGAGCACTTTCTTGCCGGCGTCGTACCCGCGCGGGCCGCGCACGCTGATCCCTTTCACCGTCTGCGTGTCGATGATGCACAGGCTCGGCTCAGCCTGCCGCCCCACGGCGCGCCGCCGCCGTCGGGCTACGTCGCGCAACAGCGCCTCGAAGAGCCCCAACGCCAGCCAGCGGCGGAACCAGCCATACACCGTGCGCCAGGGCGGGAACCCGCCGGGCAGCGCCCGCCACGGCCCGCCAACCCGCAGATGCCAGGCGAGCGCCGCCACCACCCGCTGCGTCGGCGTGCGCCGCCCCGAACGTGGCGGATCGGCCCGCTCCAGCCAGCGTGCCACCTCGCCCGTCGCGTTCGTCGTCACTATCTCTTTCAGGCGCGCCTCATGACGCGCCCGATGCGCCTCGCTCCACATCTACTCCTCACACCCGCCCCGTCAGGCCGACACGTGTCATCGTCTGGAGAACAGATGGAGATCGAGGCGCAAGGACGCACTCAAACAGGCTCTGAGTCGCCGAGCGGCGGATCGGCCGTCGGCGGGAGCTCCTCCGGGGTCGGCGTTACCGGTCCGGTCGGCTGCGGCATCTCCGGCTCGACCGGCGGAACCTTGCCGGGCGGCGGCGCCGCAGGCGGCTCATGCTCAAACGGACGCTGCTGTGCGGGCATTGCGTGTCCTCTGTTTCCGCGCGCCGGGCTTCCGCCGTCAACGCCCGGCGCGGCCGATCGGCGTCGCGGCATGTGCCTGCCTCTACATGAGGTTGAAAATCACGTATCCTCTCCCGACCGGGAGACGCCGGTGATCGGATCGGATGAAGGCGCTGCCGGCGTTTTGCGCTGCCGGGCCATTTTCTGATATGGATCGGGCAAAACACCTCCCTTAAAAGGCGCTTGCATTGGGGCAGGCTCGCTCGGGGAGCGACGCGGAGGGAACGGAGACATGACGATCGACAGACGTGCGGTTCTCGGCGGATTGGTGGCGGCGCCGGCGATCATCTCGGCCGGGGCGCGATGGGGCCATGCGGCGGCGCCGAAGGTGCTGAAGATCTCGCACCAGTTCCCCGGCGGGACGATCGACGAAGGCGATTTCCGCGACCGGCTATGCCAGCGCTTCGCGCAGGAAGTGCAGAAGCGCACCAACGGCGAGTTGAAGCTGGAGGTCTACGCGAACTCGTCGCTGATGAAGGTGCAGGCGCAGTTCAGCTCGATGCGCAAGGGCGCGCTGGATATGAGCCTGTATCCGCTGCCGTACGCCGGCGGCGAAGTGCCGGAGGCGAATCTCGGTCTCATGCCGTGCCTGGTCACGACCTACGAGCAGGGACTCGCCTGGAAGAAGGCTGAAATCGGCCAGGAGCTGATCCGCTCGCTCGACAGCAAGGGCATCAAGATCATCACCTGGGTCTGGCAGGCGGGCGGCATCGCGTCGCGCGGCGGGCCGATCGTCCGGCCGGATGACGTCAAAGGCGTGAAGATCCGCGGCGGCAGCCGCGAGTTCGACATCATGCTGAAGGCCGCCGGCGGCACCGTCATCAGCATGCCGTCCAACGAGCTGTACGCCAGCATGCAGACGGGCGCCGCCGACGCCGTGGTGACCTCGTCGACCAGCCTGATCTCCTTCAAGCTGGAGGAGGTGTCGAAGAGCCTGACGACCGGCCGCGGGCGGAGCTTCTGGTTCATGCTGGAGCCGCTGATGATGTCGAAGGCGGTCTTCGATTCGCTGACCCCGGCTCAGCAGAAGGTCATCACCTCCGTCGGCCAGGAGATGGAGGCGTTCGGGATGGACGCCGCGAAGAAGGATGACGAACTCGTCGCCCAGGTGCACGCGAAGGCCGGCGTCAAGGTCGTCGACTTCGACAACGAGGCGCTCGCGCGGTGGCGGGACATCGCCCGCGACACCGCGTGGAAGGACTTCGCCGAGCGGACGAAGGACGGTCAGCGCTGGCTCAAGCTGGCCGAGACGGCGGCGTGACCGGATTTTCCGGTCTCGACGTCGGGAGGCCGGATGACGCGACGGCGGCAGCGGCAGGCGGTTCGGCCGCGCTGCTGCGCCCCGCGCAGAGGGTGCTGTCGCGTGTCAATGCGGTCGTCGGCTGGCTGTCGGCGATCACCGTCGTCGCCGCCGGCTTCGTCCTCACCTACGAGGTCTTCGTCCGCTACATCTATAAGGTAGCGACGGACTGGCAGGACGAGCTGTCGGTTTTCCTGCTGGTCGGCGCGACCTTCATGTCGGCCTCCTACGTCCAGTCCTATCGCGGGCACGTCGCGATCGACGCGATGAAGGAGATACTGCCGCCGGCCGTCGACCGGCTCCGCGCGATCTTCGCCGATGCGGCCTCGCTCCTGTTCTGCGCCTTCTTCAGCTGGAAATCCTGGACGCTCTGGTATGAGGCCTGGGACGAAGGGCAGGTCACGTTCTCGTCCTGGGCGCCGCCGCTCTGGATTCCCTATTCGCTGATGGCCTTCGGAATGACGCTGCTGACCGTGCAGATCCTCGTTCAGGTCCTCGGCGCCGTCCTGGTCGCGAAGGACCGCGCGCGATGACGGTCCTGCAGATCGGGCTGCTCTACGGCGGCGCGACCTTTTTCGCCTTGTTCGCCGGCATGCCGATCGCCTTCGCGCTCGGCACGGTGGCTACCGTCTTCATGTATTTCTTCATGCCGGCGGCATCGCTCGACACCGTCACGCAGAACGTCTACGAGGAGATGGCGAGCATCACGCTGCTCACCATCCCGCTCTTCATCCTCAAGGGCGCGGCGATCGGCAAGTCGCGCGCCGGCGAGGATCTGTACTCGGCGCTGCATGCGTGGCTCCATCGGGTGCCGGGCGGGCTCGGCGTCGCCAACGTCTTCGCCTGCGCGCTGTTCGCGGCGATGGCCGGCTCCAGCCCGGCGACCTGCTCGGCGATCGGCAGCGCGGGCATCCCGGAGATGCGCCGCCGCGGCTATTCCGGCGGGCTTGCCGCCGGCATCATCGCCGCCGGCGGGACGCTCGGCATCCTGCTGCCGCCGTCGATCACGATGATCCTCTACGCGGTCGCGGCGGAGCAGTCCCTGGGACGGCTCTTCGTCGCCGGCATCGGGCCGGGCGCGCTGCTGGTGACGCTGTTCGCGGCCTATTCGGTCTACCGCGTCCGCAAGGAGAAGCGGATGGCCCTCGCCAGCGGCACGAACGAAGCGATCCTGCGCGAGGATACCTATACGATGCGCGAGCGCTTCGCGGCGCTGCCGCGCGTGCTGCCGTTCGTCGTCCTGCTCACCGGCGTCATGGTGGCGCTCTACGGCGGGTTCGCGACGCCGTCGGAGACCGCGGGCCTCGGCGCGGTTCTCGCGCTGGCGCTGATCGCCGCGATCTACGGCGTCTGGCGGCTCCGCGACCTGGGGCCGATCCTCTTCGGCACGCTGCGGGAATCGACGATGCTGATGATGATCATCGGGATGTCGCTGCTCTACTCCTACGTGATGAGCTACCTGCATATCAGCCAGAGCGCGGCGGAGTGGATCGTCGCGCTGCACGCGTCGCGGTGGGTGCTGCTGGCTGCGATCCTCCTGCTGGTCGTCGTGCTCGGCTTCTTCCTGCCGCCGGTCAGCATCATCCTGATGACTGCGCCGATCATCCTGCCGCCGCTGCGCGCGGCCGGCTTCGACCTGATCTGGTTCGGCGTCGTGATGACGATCGTGATGGAGATGGGGCTGATTCACCCGCCGGTCGGGCTGAACCTGTTTGTCATCAAGAACGTCGCGCCGGACATCCCGCTGAAGGACGTCGTCTTCGGCGTGTTTCCGTTCGTCGGCCTGATGCTTGTCGCCGTCCTGCTGCTCTGCATCCTGCCGGAGATCGCGACCGGTCTGCCGGCGCTGGTCTATGCCGGAAGCTGATGCCGCGGCGAGGAGAGTGGTGAAGAAGGATAGGTAAAGAGGGGAGAGGGACCGCTTCAGACTGGAACCGCCGCGGCGCTGCGCGCAGTTTTCTGCTTCAGTTCCAGCCGCTCGGCCGCTTCCTGGTATTCCTTGGCGAGCGTGACGAGCTGATGCCGGGTATCGCCGGCCGTCGCGCGATCCGCGAGGCGCAGGCAAAGAGCGGCTTGGTCGCGGAGCTTGCGGGCATTCATTGTCACCCACCCGTCTGTCACGGCATCAATCTTCCTTAACGGTAAGTTAAGGGCGATTCTTCATGCAAGATCTTAAGTTGCTCGGCGTAAACACCGATTTTGACTGTGACATTTCCGGCACAGTCCCGGATGCTTAGCCCTCCCCTGCCGGCCGGGCAGGGAACAGCATGAGGCATCTAAAGATAAAATGCTGCTCGAATGCGACTCGATCGTGCTGGAGCGGGCGCTTCCCTGGCGCGATACTTCGCCGATGTCCGCGATCCTGCCGATCCCGCTCTCCGGTCTCGCCGCCTCCGTGCGGCGCGTCGACGCCGCCGCGTCGAATATCGCCAACGCGCAATCGGCCGGGACACCGTCATCGGCGGGCGGCGCTTCCGCGACTGCCGCCTATCAGCCCGTCGACGTGGTGCAGAGTCCGGCGGCGGGCGGCGGCACCGTCGCCGCCTATCGCCCGGTCGCTCCGGCGACGCGGCCGTCCTACGAGCCGGATTCGCCGGTCGCGGACGCCGACGGGATGGTTGCCGAGCCGAACGTCGACGTCTCGGCGCAGATGACGGATATCCTGACGGCGCGCCGTTCCTACGAAGCCAACCTGAAGGTGATCGAGGCGGCCGGCCGCATGCAAGACGAGGCTCTGCGGATCGTCGTCTGACGAGGTGCCCTCGTAGCCTGGGAGGAGTCCGGGCTAGTTCCCACGACGCCGGTCAGATCTGCGTTGCCGGCGGTCCGACCGTCGCGCTGCCGTGTTATATCGTAAGCGGGCGTTCGGCCGATCGGCCGGGGCTGCATTTCCGATAACGGCAGGCAGGGTGGCAACTCGTGTCCGAACGGCCGACGAGCCGCGAAGAGCATATCGATAGCGGCGTCGCGGCGCGGCGGCCGTTGATCCTCGCCGCGTGCATGATCGCGATGTTCACCGCCGCGGTCGAGGCGACGATCGTCGCGACGGCGATGCCGACCATCGTCGCCGATCTCGGGGGCTTCCATCTCTTCAGTTGGGTTTTCGCCGTCTACCTGCTGACGCAGGCCGTAACGATCCCGATCTACGGCCGCCTGGCCGATCTGTACGGACGGAAGCGCATGTTCGCCATCGGCATGGCGCTGTTCCTTGCCGGCTCCGCGCTCTGCGGCTTCGCCGGCAGCATGACGGCGCTGATCGCCTTCCGGGCGCTGCAAGGTTTCGGGGCCGGCGCGATCATGCCGATCGCGACGACCATCATCGGCGACATCTATACGCCGGCCGAGCGGGCGCAGGTTCAGGGCTGGCTGTCGAGCGTCTGGGGCGTTTCGGCGATCATCGGCCCGGCGCTCGGCGCGTTCCTCGTCCAGCATGTCGGCTGGCCGGTCGTGTTCTGGATCAACCTGCCGATCGGCGCGGCGGCGACGGCGATGCTCGCGATCCTCCTGCATGAGAGGCTGCATCGGCGCGACCATCGCATCGATTATTTTGGCGCCGTGCTGCTGATGCTCGGCACGGCGGCGCTGATGCTCGCCCTCGTCCAGGCGGACCAGCTCGGGCGCGGCCTCGTCCTATCGCTGCTCGCCGCGTCGGTGGTGGTGCTCGGCGGCTTCATCGCCCGCCAGCGGACCGTGCCCGAGCCGATGCTGCCGCTGCATCTGTGGCGGCAGCGGATCATCGTCGCCGGCAATATCGGCGCCCTCACGATCGGCATCGTGATGATGGGCGTCACCGCCTTCCTGCCGACCTACGTGCAAGGCGTCATGGACCGCAGCGCGACGACGGCCGGCATGGCGCTGGCGGTGATGTCGGTCGGCTGGCCGCTTGCAAGCGCCCTCTGCGGCCGGATGATGGTGCGCACCCCGTACCGTACGACGGCGGCGCTCGGCGGCGTCGCCTTGATCGCCGGCAATCTCGTGCTGATTTCGATGCATCTCGGGCAAGGATTGGCATGGCCGATCGTCGGTGCCTTTCTGATCGGCGCCGGCATGGGCTTCTGCAACACCACCTATGTCGTCGCGGTCCAGGGCGCCGTGGGCTGGTCCGAGCGCGGGGTCGCGACCTCGTCGAACATGTTCATGCGCATGGTGGGGCAGTCGTTAGGCGCCTCGCTGTACGGCGCGGTGCTCAATATCGGCATCGCCCACCGGCTGCCAAATGCGGGCGACGCCGTCGAGGTGCTGATGGACCCGTCGCATCGCGCCTCGCTCGGCGCGACGGAGGCCGACCGCCTCATCGCGGCCGTCGCCGGTTCGCTTCAGGAGGTCTACGTGATCGGCGGCGTCCTCGCTGCGGTCGTTCTCCTCCTGGCGCTCGGCCTTCCCAAGGCATCGGCCGTCGCCCAGGAGCAGCAGCGGAAGCCGCGGACGGAAGGCGCCGGGCGATGAGCTTTCGCCGTCCGCCCGCGGAGCGACGTACC
The DNA here is from genome assembly GCA_036403035.1 of Allostellaceae bacterium. Classification (GTDB taxonomy): domain Bacteria; phylum Pseudomonadota; class Alphaproteobacteria; order ATCC43930; family CGMCC-115725; genus DASWRT01. The sequence goes on from DASWRT010000015.1 coordinate 7,028, forward strand.
GGCTCTTGCGATCCATCGCGCGCGGGTTGCAGAGTGCGCATCAGGAGAAAATCGACAGAGGATGAGATCCGCAGGCCATGATGTGCAGGAAATCCGCGCAAGCAGACCGGTGCCGCCGCCGATGATCGACAAGCGCGTTGCAACTTTGGCGGACGCCGTCGCCGGCATCCGCGACGGCGCGACGGTGCTGTGCGCGGGCTTCGGCCCGGTCGGCTCGCCGAACGATCTGTTCGCCGCGCTGCTGGAGCAGGGGGCGCGCGACCTCGTGGTCGTGTCGAACAACGCCGGGACCGGCCGCGCCGGGCTCGCCGCGCTGATCGCGGCGGAGCGGGTGCGGCGGATCATCTGCTCGTTTCCGCGCTCCGACGATACGGTGATCTTCGAGGAGGCCTACCGCGCCGGGCGGGTCGAGCTTGAGCTGGTGCCGCAGGGCACGCTCAGCGAACGGATGCGCTGCGCCGCCGCCGGCCTCGGCGGCTTCTACTCGCCGGTGTCGGTCGGCACCCGGCTCGCCGAAGGCAAGGAGACGCGGGTCATCGACGGCCGCACCTACGTGCTGGAGATGCCGCTCAAGGGCGACGTCGCTCTGCTGAAGGCGGACCGCGCCGACCGTTGGGGCAATCTCACCTACCGGAAGTCGGCGCGGAACTTCAATCCGGTGATGGCGATGGCGGCGGAGCTTACGATCGTCCAGGTCCGCGAGATCGTCGATCTCGGCGCGCTCGATCCGGAATGCATCGCCACGCCGGGAATTTTCGTCGACCGCGTCGTCCAGGTTGCAGGAGGTGCCGCCGCATGACCCCGCTCTCCCGTCGTCAGATCGCCTGGCGTGCCGCCCAGGACGTCGCGGACGGCTCCTACGTCAATCTCGGGATCGGCCTGCCGACCATCGTCGCCGACTTCATCCCGCCGGATCGTGAGATCGTGTTCCACAGCGAGAACGGCATCCTCGGCATGGGGCCGGCGCCGGGGCAGGGCGAGGCGGACCCCGACCTGATCAACGCGGGAAAGCAGCTCACAACGCTGCTGCCCGGCGGCGCCTACTTCCATCACAACGACGCGTTCCTGATGATCCGCGGCGGCCATCTCGATTTGGCGCTGCTCGGCGGCTTCGAGGTTTCCGCCGGGGGTGACCTTGCCAACTGGACGACCGACAACCCGGATTTCCCGCCGGGCGTCGGCGGCGCAATGGACCTCGCGGTCGGGGCGCGCGAGGTGCGCGTGCTGATGGAGCACACGACGAAGGACGGCAAGCCCCGCCTGCGCAAGGCCTGCGCCTAT
>DASWRT010000016.1:0-12483 GCA_036403035.1 Allostellaceae bacterium
CCTCGGTCTGCTTGGCCTGGGTCATTTCTTGATCGGCTCCGCTCCCGTTTCACTATCGAGTTGCACTCATGACAGAGCGCAACCGTCGGAGCAACCGAGGGATAGGAGCTACAAGGCCGATAGCACCGGGATTGGCACCGAAAGAGACGGCACGAACACGGACAAGAACGGACCCGGTACGCTGACATCGCGTGAAATGCCGGAAAAATCAGGACATTGCTAGACAGGGCGGCACGAGCGCGGACATCGGTGAGCGCATTTCAAGACCGGTGCCTTAAACCGCTCGGCCACCCATCCTACAGTGCTTCATGGGCCCTTCAGCCTGCTGCGGCCGCGCTGCAACCCGCAGCCGAGGTCAGCGTTCTAAGGCCGCTCTCACGAGTGCGTCAACCCGCAGCGCCGCATCCTCCCGCGGCGTCGGAGCGGCGTGGCCGCGGTGTCGACCCGTGATCGCGACGGATGCCGATCGGCCGCATGCGGCTGCGGAATTCACCAAAAATCACCGGGAAAACCGCTGTCTGTTTCCAGATTTCAAGGGGACGGGATGCAAAAAATGCGAGACAAAAAGAAAATTTCGTAACAAATCGTCACGAAATCATACGGTGAATACCGGGAACCCCGGCATCCGATGCATTGTTTCGATCGAGGTTACTGTGGCGGGAAGACCGTCGCGGTAATGGAAAGAACAAAGCTTATGAGGAGATTCGGCATGAACGGGAGTAAGGGTACGGGCAGCCTGAGTGCACTGAAGCGGGCGGCGATCGTGCTGGCCGTATTGGCCCCGGTCGGCCTCTGCGGCTGCGCCGAGACGCTGGGCGCCGGTGCGGGCGCCTATGCTGGCAATCAGGTCGGCAAGGGCAGCGGCAAGACCGCGGCCACGGCGGGCGGCGCGATCGGCGGCGCAATACTCGGGCACGAGATCGCCAAGTAGCGGCGGCGGCCGAGCGGCCCGGCCTCGTTCACCGGCCGCGACCAACCGCTCCGCGGCACGGTTCCGCCGCGGAGCAGGGGCAAAAAATACAAGCGGAGGAGGGAACGTGAGACTCAGGACGCTTTCCCTGGCCCTTGCCGTCGGCGGGGCGCTTGCCGCCTGCGATGGCGCGGCGGGATATCGGGACTATCCAGCGACCACGAGCGCCTATGGCACCCGCAGCGGCTATGATCGCGGATACAGCGGGTCCGCCCGGCGCGACGAGCGCTACGGCGCCACCAGCTGCAATCCGTCGAGCGCGACGACCGGCGGACAGGCGACGATCCTGCATCAGGACCGGCCCGGCGGCACCGACTGCACGCCCTCTTCGGCGCGCAACTCCCGCGGCCTTTACTGACCTGCTGCGGCGTCATCCATCATCCGGCTTGCGGCGGGGCCGGCACGCGTGAAGCGTGCAATTTTGAGGGTTCATTAACCATCAAAGCGCTATGATTGCTGTGAGGTCCGACCCGTGCCGCGTCGTCCGCGGCAGGGACCGGATCGTCCTACCGTCTGGCGCTGCACGATGCCGAACCTGCGACCCCGACCCCGCCGCTGCCGTCCATCCTTGCCGCACAGGCTTGCGGCAGTGTTCCTTGCGCTCGCCGCTGCCGCCGGCGGCGGCGTCAGCGCATTTGCCAACGACATCGATTTCCCGACCTGGCTGCGCGGCCTCCGCCAGGAGGCGCTGACGAGCGGCATCCAGCCGTCGACGCTGGACCGCGCGCTTGCCGGCGTGCACCCGATCCCGAAGGTGCTGGAACTGGACCGGCGGCAGCCGGAGAAGACGATCACCTTCGCCCAGTATATCGACCGCGTGGTCAACGACGCGCGGATCGACGGCGCACGCCGTCGCCTTGAGGAGAACCGGAAGCTGCTCCAGGAGATCGGCGCAAAATACAGCGTTCAGCCCCGCTTCATCGTCGCGTTGTGGGGGATCGAGACCGATTTCGGCAGCCAGACCGGCGGATTCCCGGTCGTCTCCTCGCTCGCGACACTCGCCTATGACGGACGGCGCAGCGATTTCTTCCGTGGCGAGCTGATCGACGCGCTCAAGATCGTCGACCAAGGACATGTCGCGCCGGGCGCGATGACCGGCTCCTGGGCGGGGGCGATGGGTCAGAGCCAGTTCATGCCGTCGAGCTTCCTGTCCTACGCGGTCGACTGGAACGGCGACGGGCGACGGGACATCTGGACGACGCGTGCCGACGTGTTCGCGTCGATCGCCAACTACCTGTCCACCGTCGGATGGCATGCCGACCAGACCTGGGGGCGCGAGGTCGCTTTGCCGCCCGGCTTCGATGCGGGGTCGCTGGCGCGGCTCGACATCAGGAAGCCGCTCGCCGAATGGCGGTCGCTGGGCGTGCGCCGCACCGACGGTGCGGAGCTGCCGATGCGCACGGACCTGGAGGCGTCGATCGTACTGCCGGGCGGTCCGGGAAGCAGCCCGGCGCTCCTCGTCTACGACAATTACCGGACGATCATGAACTGGAACAGATCGCTCTACTTCGCGAGCGCGGTCGGATACCTTGCGGACAGCATGGAAGAGCAGTAGGGTCCACGAGATCTGCTCCGTTTCATGGGCATTCTCCACAAGATGTTGACGTTGCGCCGATACAAGCAGCTTGCTGCACTTCTCGCGCTAGGGTTGCTCGCCGCCGGCTGCACCACCGCTTCACGCGCGCCGTCGCTGGTGGCGAAGGTCGAGCCGCCGCCGCGCGGCAAGGGCGGCACCTACAAGGTCGGCAACCCGTACCAGATCGACGGCGTGTGGTACTATCCGGCCGAGGATCTGGGCTACGAGGAGACCGGGATCGCCTCCTGGTACGGCGAGCAGTTCCATGCCAAGTACACGGCGAACGGCGAAATCTTCGACCTCAACTCGCTGACCGCAGCGCACCGGACTCTGCCGATGCCGTGCGTCGTCCAGGTCACCAACCTGGAGAACGGGCGGACGATCCAGCTCCGCGTCAACGACCGCGGCCCGTTCGCACGCGGCCGCATCCTCGACGTGTCGCGGCGCGGGGCGCAGCTCCTTGGGTTCGAGGGGCAGGGGACTGCGAAGGTGCGGGTGAAGATTCTCGTCCCGGAGAGCATCCAAGTGGCGGCGATCGCCGGACGCAACGGCGGCGCCGACGCGACGGCGATGGCCGATGCGCCGGTCGCGGCGCCGCGCACCCAGGTCGTCGCCGAGGCGCTGCCGGTCGCGCCCGGCGTCCGTGCCAAGCCGGCGCGGGCCGTGGCCGCCCTGCCGTCGGCGGCGCCGTCTCCCGACTCGCGGGTGGCGCAGATGGACCAGCCGATCGAACCGCCGCCGCTCCCCGAGAAGGTGACCGTCGTGCCGGTCAAGCCGACGAACATCTTCATCCAGGTCGGCGCTTTCTCGCGCTCCGACAACGCCGCCCGCGCGCGCAGCCGCGCCGAGTCGTTCGGTCCGGTCCGCATGGCGAGCGTCCGGCAGCAGGGCATCGAGCTGTACCGGGTGCGGCTCGGCCCGATCGAATCGGTCGACGAGGCCGACAAGCTGCTGTCCCGCGTCGTCGAAAGCGGCCTTACGGAAGCCAAAATCGTCGTCGACTGATGATTTCAACCGGATCGAGAGTTCCACCCCCCACGCACCTTGAACGAAGACCTTGTCGCGGCGCCGCCGCAGCAATGAAGCAGCGAGTGACCCTCCAATGACCCGCACCCCCCATCGTCGCCGACACAGCATTGCCACGCTCACGGCCGCCGCAGCCACCGCCGTCGCAATCCTCGTCCCGATGCTCTGGAGCGCCGCCGCATCGGCCGCGGCCGGCACCATCGATACGCAGGCGCGCAACGCCATCATCATCGACATGCGGACCGGCGCCCTGCTGCTCGACAAGAACGCCGACCAGCGCATGCCGCCAGCGTCGATGAGCAAGATCATGACCGCCTATACCGTCTTCACCTATTTGAAGGAGGGGAAGACGTCGCTCGACAGCATGCTGCCGGTCAGCGAGAAGGCGTGGCGCACCGGCGGGTCGAAGATGTTCGTGCCTCTCAACGGTCAGGTGAAGGTCGAGGACCTGATCCGCGGCATGGTCATCCAGTCGGGCAACGACGCCTGCGTCGTGCTGGCCGAAGGGCTCGCCGGCAGCGAGGAGTCGTTCGTCGAGGAGGAGAACAAGCTGGCGCAGAAGCTCGGCCTGACCGGAAGCCACTTCGCCAACGTCACGGGCCTGCCGAGCCCGGATCACTATATGACCGCGCGCGACCTCGCGACGCTCGCGAAGCGCATGATCCAGGACTTCCCGGAGTACTATCACTACGACTCCGAGAAGGAGTTCACCTATAACGGCATCAAGCAGGGCAATCGCAATCCGCTGCTCTACAAGGATCTCGGCGCCGACGGGATGAAGACCGGCCACACCGAGGAGGCGGGCTACGGTCTGACGGCTTCGGTGCTGCGCGAGAACCGGCGCATCATCATGGTGCTCGCCGGCCTGCCGAGCATGAAGTCTCGTGCGCAGGAGAGCGAGCGGCTGATCGAGTGGGCGTTCCGCGAGTTCGGCGGCTATACCCTGTTCAAGTCCGGCGACAAGATCGACGATGCGGACGTCTGGCTCGGCGCGGAGGCGAAGGTGCCGCTGACAGTGCAGAGCGACGCAGTCGTCACGATGATGCGCAAGTCGCGCAGGGACATGAAGGTGATGCTCACCTACGACAAGCCCATCAAGGCGCCGGTCGCCAAGGGAACGGTCGTCGGCAAGCTCGTCGCGACGGCCCCCGACATGGACCCGGTCGAGTTCCCGGTCGTCACCGCGGAATCGGTCGACCGGCTCGGGGCGCTGGGCCGCGTCGGCGCCGCGGTGAGCTACTTCGTCTTCGGCGACCGCCACTGACCCGCCGCGGGCGCTTCATCACCCTCGAAGGCGGCGAGGGGGCCGGCAAGTCGACGCAGGCCGGCCTCCTCGTCGAGGCGCTCTCGCGCGCCGGCGTCGGCACGGTCCGCACCCGCGAGCCGGGCGGATCGACCGGCGCCGAGCTGGTCCGCGACCTGCTGCTGAAAGGCGATGCAGAGCGCTGGGACGTGATCGCGGAGGCGCTGCTGATCTCGGCGGCGCGGCGCGATCACCTCGTCAAGACGATCTGGCCGGCGCTCGATCGCGGCGACTGGGTCGTCTGCGACCGCTTCTCGGATTCGACGCTGGCCTATCAAGGCTATGGCGAGGGGTTGGACCGCGGCGCTCTCCGCGCCCTCTACGATCTCGTCGCGCCCGGCTTCGCGCCGGACCTGACGCTGATCCTCGACCTGCCGGTCGATATCGGCATGGCGCGCGCCGTGGCGCGGCTCGGGGGCGCCGCGGCCGACCGGTTCGAACGCCGCCCGCGTGCCTTCCACGAGCGGCTGCGCGAGGGTTTCCTGGAGATCGTGCGGCAGGAACCGCAGCGATGCGCCGTCATCGACGCGTCGGTCGGCGTCGAGGCGGTATTCGCGTCGATCCGGCACGAGGTCGAAACACGACTCGGAATCCGCCTCGCTGCCGGTTAGCTTGCCGGCCTCAAGATGGACACTCACACCATTGATGATCAAGCCGGCGGCGCGCTCCCGCCGCGCGCCAACCCCGAACTGATCGGGCACGAGGCGGCCGAAGCGGCGCTGCTCGACATGCATGCTGCGGGGCGCCTGCCGCACGCCCTGCTGATCTGCGGACCGCGCGGCATCGGCAAGGCGACGCTAGCCTTCCGGCTCGCCCGCTTCCTCTTCGTCCAGGCGGAGGAAACTGCCGCGTCGTCCCGCGGCGGCGGCCTGTTCGGCGACGCCGCGCCCGCCGCGGCTGCTCCGTCCACGCTTCACGTCCCGCCGGAGCATCCGGCGTTCCGGCGCGTCGCGGCGAGCGGTCATGCCGACCTGATGACGGTGGAACGCGGCGTCGACCCGCGGCGGAAGCGGGCGCGGGCCGAGATCGTCGTCGACGACACGCGGTCGATCGCCGGTTTCCTGCACCTGACGTCGGCCGAGAACGGCTGGCGCATCGTCGTCGTCGACAGCGCCGACGAGATGAACCGCAACGCCGCCAATGCGCTCCTCAAGATACTGGAAGAGCCGCCGAAGCGTGCGCTGCTGCTGCTGGTCAGCCATGCGCCGGGACGGCTGCTGCCGACGATCCGCTCGCGTTGCCGCAAGCTGATGCTGCGCGCGCTCCCCGATGCGGACGTCGAGCGGCTGCTGGCGCGGCATCGGCCCGACCTGACGCCGGGCGACGCGGCGGCGCTGGCGCGGCTCGCCGCGGGAAGCATCGGCGACGCGCTGGCGCTCGCCGAGGTCGGCGGGCTCGACCTGTACCGCGCGATGCTGGCGCTGCTGATGCCGCTTCCCGGTCTGGACGCCGTGGCGCTGCACGGCTTCGCCGAGCGGCTGGCGCGGCCGGACGCCGATGCCGCCTACCGCGCCGTGACCGAGCTGCTGCCGGGATGGCTCGCCCGGATGGTCGCGCTCGCCGGTGGCGCTCGGGACGGGAGCGGGGCAGGGGGCGACAGGGGGGAGATCGTATCGGGCGAGCATGCCGCGATGCGACGGCTCGCCGCCCGCCGCGGCCTTGATCAATGGGTCGAGGTGTGGGAAAAAATTAACCGCTCCTTCGCACAGGCCGACAGCGTCAATCTCGACCGGAAACAGGTCGTGATGAACGCCTTTTTCGCGCTAGAAGGGGCCGCGCGCTGACACTGCCGCCGGACCGCGGCGTTGTCCTTCGTGAAGGAGTTGCCCCGATGACCGCGACCGCCGCCGGACGGCCGTACTACGTCACGACGCCCATCTACTACGTGAACGATGCGCCCCATCTCGGGCATGCCTACACGACCGTGGCGTGCGACGCGCTGGCGCGGTTCATGCGGCTGGACGGGCGGCGCGTCATGTTCCTGACCGGCACCGACGAGCACGGCCAGAAGGTTGCGAAGTCGGCGCGCGACGCCGGCGTCGACCCGCAGACCTTCTGCGACCGCGTCTCGCAGAACTTCCGCGACATGACCGGGCTGCTGAACATCAGCAACGACGACTTCATCCGCACCACGGAGGAGCGGCACAAGCAGTCGTGTCAGGCGCTGTGGCAGGCGCTGGAGCGGCGCGGCGAGATCTATCTCGGCAAGTTCGCCGGCTGGTACGCGGTCCGCGACGAGGCGTTCTACGACGAAAGCGAACTGGTCAACGGCAAGGCGCCGACCGGCGCCGAGGTCGAGTGGGTCGAGGAGGAGAACTATTTCTTCCGCCTCTCGGCATGGCAGGACCGGTTGCTCGCCTTGTACGAGGAGAACCCGGACTTCATCGGACCGAAGAGCCGGCGCAACGAGGTGATGAGCTTCGTCAGGAGCGGGCTGCGCGACCTCTCGGTGTCCCGCACCAGCTTCAATTGGGGAATTCCCGTGCCGGGCAACCCGAAGCACGTGATGTATGTCTGGCTCGACGCGCTGAACAACTACGCCACAGCGGTCGGCTACCCGGACACCGAGAGCGAGATGTACCGAACCTTCTGGCCGGCCGACCTGCACATGGTCGGCAAGGACATCGTCCGCTTCCATGCCGTCTACTGGCCGGCTTTCCTGATGGCGGCCGGCCTCGCGCCGCCGCGCCGCGTGTTCGCGCACGGCTGGTGGACGGTCGAGGGCCAGAAGATGTCGAAGTCGCTCGGCAACTTCATCACGCCGCAGAAGCTCGTCGACGAGTACGGCGTCGATCCGCTCCGCTACTTCATGCTGCGCGAGCTGCCGTTCGGCAGCGACGGCGACTTCTCGCACCGCGCGATGCTCGGGCGGCTGAACGGCGACCTTGCGAACGATTTCGGCAATCTCGCGCAACGCGTGCTGTCGATGATCAACCGCAACTGCGACGCCGCCGTCCCTGAGCCGGGCGCATTCCAGCCGGCCGACGAGACGCTGCTCGGCGCCGCGCGGGGGCTGCTGGAGAAGGTGAGGGCGGACTTCGCCGAGCAGTCCTTCCATCGCGCGCTGGAGACGATCTGGCAGGTGGTCGGCGACGCCAACCGCTATGTCGACGAGCAGGCCCCATGGGCGCTGCGGAAGACCGATCCGGCGCGGATGCGGACGGTGCTCTACGTCTTGGCCGAGACCATCCGGCACCTCGCGATCCTGGTCCAACCGGTGGTGCCGACGGCCGCCGCGAAGCTGCTCGACCAGCTCGCCGTGCCGGCGGACGGACGGAGCTTCGCCGCGCTGGCGACGCCGCTCAGGCCGGGGACGGCGCTGCCGAAGCCGGAAGGGATCTTCCCGCGCCGGGTGGAAGGCGAGTCCTGATTAACCATTTAAGTTAACCATGCTGATCGACAGTCACTGCCACCTCGACTTCGAGGATTTCGGGGCCGAGCGCGATGAGGTGCTGGCGCGGGCGCGCCGCGCCGGCGTCGATGGCATGCTCACGATCTGCACGAAGATCACCGAGTTTCCCGCTGTCCGCGCGCTCGCCGAAGCGAACGCGGATGTCTGGTGCTCGGTCGGCATCCATCCGCACGAGGCGGCGAGCCAGCCGGAAACCGACGCGGCGCGGCTCGCCGGCCTCGCTTCGCATCCCAAGGTCGTCGGGATCGGCGAGACCGGCCTCGATTTCTTCTACGACCACAGCCCGCGAGACCGGCAGGAAGCCGTGTTCCGCGCGCATTGCGCGGCGGCGCGCGAGACCGGGCTGCCGCTGATCGTCCACACCCGCGACGCCGACGACGAGATGGCGGCGATCCTGCGCGACGAAAGCCGCGGCGGGATATTGCGCGGTGTCATCCATTGCTTCAGCTCTGGCCGGCAACTGGCTCAATCGGCGCTGGAAATCGGCTTCTATATCTCTCTGTCGGGGATCGTGACCTTCAAGAAGGCCGAGGCGCTGCGGACGGTGGCGCGCGACGTCGTGCCGCTCGACCGGCTGCTGGTCGAGACCGACGCGCCGTATCTGGCGCCCGTGCCGTACCGTGGCAAGCGCAACGAACCGTCCTATGTCGTGCACACGGCAGCGCTCGTCGCCGAGCTGAAAGGCGTTTCGCCGGAAGCGCTTGCCGACGCGACGACCGCGAACTTCTTCCGGCTGTTCGACAAGGCTGGGCGGTCGCGGCCGGCAGGCTCGACGGAGCCGGGCAGGGCATGAGGGTTACGGTCCTCGGCTGCGGCGGCTCCGGCGGCGTCCCGCTGATCGGCGGCAAATGGGGCGTCTGCGACCCGAGCAACCCGAAGAACCGGCGGCGGCGCGTATCGCTCTTCGTCGAGTGGAACGGCGCCCGGATCCTGATCGACACGTCGCCGGATTTCCGCGAGCAGGTTCTCGACGCCGGCATTAACCATATCGACGCCGTGCTCTACACGCATGCGCACGCGGACCATCTGCATGGCCTCGACGATCTGCGGGGCATGAACCGGCTGATGCAGCGGCCGGTCGACGTGTACGCCAACGCCGAGACGCTGCGCCAGATCGAGGAGCGGTTCGGCTATGCGTTCGCGCCGCTGCAGCCCGGCAGTTCTTTCTACAAGCCGACGCTGACGCCGCACGCGATCGACGGCCCGTTCGCGGTCGGCGACGCGGCGCCGATCGTGCCGTTCGAGCAGGATCACGGATTCAGCAAGACGCTTGGCTTTCGCTTCGGCCGGTTCGGATACTCGACCGATGTGGTCGAACTCGACGACCGTGCATTCGACATCCTCGCCGGCGTCGACACCTGGATCGTCGACTGCCTGCGTTACGAACCGCACCCGACGCATAGCCACCTGGAAAAGACGCTCGCCTGGATCGAGCGCGTCGGCGCCAAACGCGCATATCTCACGCACATGGACATCGGCTTCGACTACGACGAGCTGAGGCATCGGCTGCCGCCGCATGTCGAACCGGCCTATGACGGGCTGGTGATCGAGGTCTGACCGGCTGTGAGCGACGGTCGGGCGTCGACTTTCGTCGTCCTGGGAGATCCGCAGCGAACAGGCCAGGACGGTTCGGTTTCCAACCGCTCCGAGGGGTATCCGGAAAACTTTCTGTTCGGCGTCCTTCGATTTCGGCCGCAAGCGAGACGGGAATTTTATCTGTTTCTGTCTCCGGACGGCAGGAACCCGGCAGCGCCGCTATTCTTTTGATATTTTTCAATCGTCTACGACTCATATTGCATATGAATTACACTGCAAAATAGTATATTGTATTCAATAAGATGTGGAGGAGGGGAGGGAAAGATCATGAAGGCCGTTCTCGCGCTCGGCGTTGGATTCCTTGTCGTCGTGAGTGTTGCAGTCGCAGCGGATCCAGGCGTAACGAATGTCACGGATGGCCTGAAGTGGGTAGACACGCCGCTGCTGCCTCCGGGCGCGAAAGTCGCCATCCTCTATGGCGATCCGGTCAAACCGGGCGAACTGTTCATTCAGCGCGTTAAGTTTCCGGCAAACTACACCATCCCGGTCCACACGCATGCGTACGACGAAACCGTTACTCTGATTTCCGGCAAACTCAATCTCGGCGAAGGTTCCGAGTTCTCGAAGGATAAAACCAGGTCGCTGCTGCCTGGAGCATTTGTCATCGACTGGGCGAAGCATGCTCATTTCGCATGGACCGGCGACGAAGAGACGATAATACAGATCTCCGCCATCGGTCCGTTCGGCCTCGAATACGTCGATCCGGCCGACGATCCTCGCAATACTGCCGTCACGAAGCGGTAACCGCAACGCGTAGCCAGATCCAACTCGAGCGACTGAGGGCCGCAGCCGGAGATACATTCCATAATATATATTATGCGACAATCGGACGGTTTCGTCCCAGTCGCGTTCGGCGCACCCGTCTCCCTCCTCTTGAGCGATCAACCGCAGCTTTTGAAGCCCGCGGAGGTTGAGACGATCGCAGATGAGCGGCTGTTAGTCTCGCGAGCCGCGCGGATGCGGCGCAATGCTGCAAGGGTGCCAACATGAGTCGTTTGTTCTCAAATGTCGCGCAATGGACCGCCCGGCAGTCCGGGCGCGCCTATACGTTCATCGGCGCGCTTGCTGTCATCATCCTCTGGGCAGCGACCGGCCCGATGTTCGGGTATTCGGATACGTGGCAGCTGATCATCAACACCGGTACGACGATCATCACATTCCTGATGGTTTTCCTGATCCAGAACACCCAGAACCGGGACACGACCGCGATTCAGCTGAAGCTGGACGAGCTGATCCGGGTGAACGTGGACGCCCGTAATCGCCTCTTCACGCTGGAGGATTTGAGCGAGGAAGAGCTGGAGCGCGTAAAGGCGCAGTTCACGAAGCTCGCGAAGAAGGCACCGACATCAGCGGCGCGGCACGAGCTGGAACAAGCTGCCGACGAGATCGCGCAGGCTCGGGAGAAGCTGCAGGAGGCCGAGGAGACGGTAGAGTAGCGCACGAAGAAAGAAAGGACCGACTGGCTGTCCAATATTTGCGCGCCCTGCCCGCCCGGATTCTGCTTGCCGGCCGTTCGCCGGTCGCTACGTTGCCGCCCATGCCGACGAAAACCCCGAACCTCGCCCGCCTGCTCGACATCATGGCGCGGCTGCGTGATCCCGATGACGGCTGTCCCTGGGATCGCGAGCAGAATTTCGCGACGATCGCGCCCTACACGATCGAGGAAGCCTACGAGGTCGCCGACGCGATCGAGCGCGGCGACATGGACGGGCTGAAGGACGAGCTGGGCGACCTGCTGCTCCAGGTCGTTTTCCACTCGCGCATGGCCGAGGAAGACGGGCTTTTCGCCTTCGACGACGTGGCGCGGACGATCGGCGACAAGATGACCCGGCGCCATCCGCACGTCTTCGGCGACGCCGATATGGTTAACGCGGCCGAGCAGACCGTCGCCTGGGAGGAGCACAAGGCCGCGGAGCGGCGGGCCAAGGCAGCAGCGGCCGGCGAGGCCGCTCCACCGAGCGCCTTGGACGGCATCGGCCCGGCCTTCCCTGCCCTCGTCCGCGCCCAGAAAGTCCAGAAGCGCGCCGCCCGCGTCGGGTTCGATTGGGCGGAGGCCGCGCCGATCCTGGCAAAGATCGAGGAGGAAATCGGCGAGCTGCGGCACGAGCTGACGACCGGCGGCGACGCGAAACGGCGCGAAGACGAGCTGGGCGACTTGCTGTTCGCGGTCGTCAATCTGGCGCGGCACGTCGAGGTCGATGCCGAAACGGCGCTGCGCCGGGCGACGGCGAAGTTCGAGCGGCGCTTCCACCGCGTCGAGACGCTGCTCGCCGAGCAGGGCCGTACACCCGAGCAGGCGTCGCTCGACGAAATGGAGGAATGCTGGGAACAGGCGAAGTTAGAGGAACGCGGCTGACCACGAACTGGCCTGTGCCCGGCAGCGTTGCTTTTTCGAGCCACCAAGAGCATCAAGACTGTTCAGAGCGCACAGCGCGCCGGAATTCTTCCCGGTGGTCTTGGTTTCTTGTTAGTTCGACTTTCCTTTTCTTTTATCTTTAGCGCGCCGTGGCGACCGTCCGCGTATTCGGCTCTCGGTTCTCGCCGCCGATCAGCACCGCGTGCAGTTCGTTCCAGCTTGCTTCGTCCGGCGCGAGCAGCAG
>DASWRT010000017.1:0-9283 GCA_036403035.1 Allostellaceae bacterium
CATGTCGGAAACCACCTTCAGCCACGCCGTTGCGGCAGCCGGACGCAACGGCGCCGGGCATGGCGTCCGCCGCCGCATGGCGGCGACTTATCTTTCGGGACACGGGATCGTTCCCGGCCTGCTGCTTGCCTCGTCCGTCGCCGCGGTCGCCTACGCACTGCACGGCGGCGTTCCGGGTTTGCGGAACTTCAGCACGCTCATCCTGGCCATCCTGCTCGGCATGGCACTGCGCAACACGGTCGGCACACCCGCAGCGGCGAGGCCGGGAGTGACCTTCTCCCTGCGGTACGTCCTGCGCACGGCGATTATCCTGCTCGGGCTGCAATTGACCGCGGCGCAGGTAGCGGAGGTGGGCGGACTGGGGTTCGCCGTCATCGTCGCGGCGCTGGTCTCGACCTTCGCGTTCACGACATGGCTCGGGCGCCGCATCGGCGTCGACCGGAAACTGTCCGAGCTGATCGCCGCGGGGACATCGATCTGCGGCGCGTCGGCGGTGATCGCGACCAACACCGTGACCGAGGGGTCGGACGAGGATGTCGCCTATGCGGTGGCCTGCGTCACCGTGTTCGGCTCGCTCTCGATGTTCCTCTATCCGGCGTTCCCCGCGCTGCTGCACCTCGATCCGCACGCCTACGGGCTCTGGGCCGGCGCGTCGATCCATGAGATCGCGCAGGTCGTGGCGGCCGCGTTCCAGAACGGGAAGACCGCCGGCGACTTCGGCACGATCGCCAAGCTGTCGCGCGTGATGCTGCTCGCCCCGGTTGTGGTCGTGCTGGGCTTTCTTGCGGCCGGGCGGCGGGCGCGCGACGGCAGTGGCCGTCAGCCTGGAGCGGCCCGGCGGCGGGCGCCGTTGCCCTTGTTCGTGTTCGGGTTCATCGCCCTGATCGGGGTGAACAGCCTCGGCGTGATCGGCCCAGGGGTGAAGGAAGCGGCGATCCCGGCGACGACGTTCCTGCTGACCGTCGCGCTCGCCGCGATGGGACTGGAGACCGACATCCGCAAGCTGAAGGCGAAGGGAGTGCGCCCGCTCGCGCTCGGCGCCGCGGCCTGGCTCTTCATCTCGGCCGTCAGCCTTGCTCTAATCGAGATCGTCTATTGACGAGAGCGGCGGAGCGGCGGCGGTCATGACGCTTGAGCAACTGCGCGTGTTCGTGGCCGTCGCCGAGCGCCTGCACGTCACGCGCGCGGCGCAGGTGCTGAACATGACGCAGTCGGCGGCGAGTTCCGCCGTTCAGGCGCTGGAGGCCCGGATCGGCACGCCGCTGTTCGACCGGGTCGGGCGCCATATCGAGCTGACCGAGGCGGGTCGCCTGTTCCTGCCGGAGGCGAAGGCGGTGCTCGGCCGGATCGCCCAAGCCGAGCAGGTGCTGGACGATCTGGCGGGGCTGGAGCGCGGCGCGCTCGCGATCCATGCCAGCCAGACGGTCGGCAGCTACTGGCTGCCGCATCTGCTGCACCGCTTCGCCGAGACCTATCCGCAGATCTCCCTCTCGCTGGCGATCGGCAACACGGCCGAGGTGGCGCGGGCCGTGCTCGACGGCTCGGCCGATATCGGCTTCGTCGAGGGCGATGTCGAGGACCCGCTGCTCGCGCGCATCCCCGTCGGCAGCGACAGGCTGATCCTCGTCGTCGGCTCCGGCCATTCCTGGGCCGGGCGGCGCAGCCTCGATCCGGGCGACCTGATGCGGACGAGGTGGGTTCTGCGGGAGCGGGGCTCGGGAACGCGGCAGGTCTTCGAGGAGGCGGTGAGGAACTATGGACTCGACCCTGACCTTCTGACGGTCGCCTGGACCCTGCCGTCGAACGAGGCGGTGCGTGCCGCCGTCGAGGCCGGGGCGGGCGCGACCGTCATCTCCCGCCTCGTCGCGGCGGCCGGGCTCGCGGCCGGGACCCTGACCGAGCTGCCGCTGGCCTTCCCGGAACGGCGCTTCATGGTGCTCCGCCACGGCGACCGCCACCGTTCCCGCGCGGAGGCGGCGCTGTTGGAGAGCATCAGGGCGAGAGCGCAGTGATGGGCACCGGCGGCTGACCGGCCGGCTTAGAGACCACTTGCCCGCGGCGCCCGACGCTGCGATCGAGCCGTGCCGGACCCGCTTGCCGGCAGACGCAATCGGGCACACTGTACCGGCCGGACGGCAAATCCCGACGGCCATTCGGACCATGCCGGCTGGAGCGGGGGTGACGCCATGGCGGCAAAGCGTCCGAGCATTCCGATCACGTGGGCAATCGGGGTCCTCTTCACCGCGCTCAATCTTCTCGGCATCGGCGCGGTCCTCGCGATCAGCCTGCACGCCGCGTCCCGGACCACCGACGCGCTGATCCACGAGCGGATCAGAGAGGCGCTGCAGACGACGACGGACCGCATTGGGCTTATCGTCCGGCCGGTGGAGGCTCAGGCGGACGAGATCGCCGCCTCCGTACGATCCGGGCAGATCGATCCCGCCGACGCTTCGGCCTTGCAGGTGTTCATCGCCGGCATGCTCGCGACGACGCCCCAGGTGCTGGGGATCGCCATGGTCGACGAGTCGCTGCACTTCCAGGCATTCGTCCGGCATGATCGGACCGGCATTCCGGATGTCGCCCCGCCGCGCGCGACGCTCGCCGCCGGCATCGAGTGGGGACGCGGCGCGTCGGCGCCGTTATGGGTGACCGGCTGGAGCGAGCCGCTCGCCCAGCCCATCCTCGTGCGGCGGACGCCGCTTCATCGGCCCGACGGCTATTACGGCATTCTGGTCTCGGGAATCACGGTTTCCGACCTGTCGCTGCTGGTCAGCCGCATCGCCCGCGAGACAGGGCAGCCCGCCTTCGTCTTGTACGATCGCGATTACGTGCTGGCGCACCCGTCGCCGCGTCCGACAGTCAACCTCTCGGCGCAACGGCCGATGCCGACGGTGGCCGAGGTCGGCGACCCGATCCTGGCCCGCATGTGGGATCCGGCGCGCAAGCCGTGGCGACCGGAAGAAGCGTTCGCCGGGGCATCCGGTCACCGGATCGCGACGGAAGACGGCCCGGTCACCTTCGTCTATCGCGTCGTCCCCGACGGAACCGGGCACGAGTACTTCGTCGGCACGTATTATCGGGGATCGCTGGCGGAGGCGGAACGCGTCCGGCTCCGCCACATGGCGCTGGCGGGTCTCGCCGTGCTCTGCCTCTCCATCGTGCTGACGGTCGTGGTCGGCCGCCATCTCAGCCGGCCGATCCGGTCGCTGGCCGGTGCGGCAGCCATCGTCGAGAGGCAGCGCCTCGACGATTTCCAGCCGCTCGGCCCGAGCGTGATCCGCGAAGTCGACGACGCCGGACGGGCGTTCAATCACATGGTCGACGGGCTCAGGGAACGGCAGCGCATCCGCGACCTGTTCGGCAAGTACGCTCCGAACGAGGTGGTGGAACAGCTTATCGCCGACCCCAATGCATTCGGCGTGAGCGGGCAACGGCGGGACATCAGCCTCCTGTTCACCGACATCGCCGGCTTCACCACGCTCGCCGAGACGATGCCGCCCAACGAGGTCTTGCAGCTCCTCAACGCCTATTTCGAGGAGATCTACCGTTGCGTCGTATCCCGCGGCGGCGTCATCGTCGACTTCATCGGCGACGCCGTGTTCGCGATCTTCGGCGCACCGATCGCCCAGGGAGATCACGCGCGCGGCGCGCTCGGCTGCGCGCGGGACATCGACCATGCGACGGCCTCGTTCGCTCGCGCACGCAATGAAGAGGGCGTTGCGCTCGGAGTCACCCGGATCGGCGTCCATACGGGCATCGCGACGGTCGGCAATTTCGGTTCGTCCGACCGGCTGAAATACAGCGCCGCGGGCGACGTGGTGAACACCGCGTCACGCCTCGAAGGCGCCAACAAGTTCTTCGGCACGCGGCTTCTGGCGAGCAAGGAAATCACCGATCGGAGCGGCGACCGGAACTGCCGGCCGGTCGGGAAGCTCATCCTCAAGGGGCGCAGCGCGGGGCTCGATGTCGTCGAGCTGCTCCCGGCGGATGCCGCCTCCGACGCCTCGGCCGCAGCCTACGCACGCGCCTACGGACTGCTCCATGAGGGATCGCCGGATGCGCTTTCGGCGCTGCGGGAACTGGCCGCGGCTCGCCCCGACGATACGGTCATTCAGTTTCACCTGCGGCGTGCGGAGAGAGGGCTTGTGTCGGACGTCGTGGAACTGGCGGAGAAATAGAACCTGGACCGCGGATCGGGCCAAACGCACGCGGACGCTGGTAGGCCGGATCGTCCGCCGGGAGCGGCCCGACGGCGTCGATGCTCCGCACCCGACCGGCTACGGCCGGCGGGGATCGGCCGGGGCGAGCACGATTTCGGCTTCGACCGTGACCTGCACCGGCGCCTCGCCGGCTTCGGCCGCGGGCGGCGGCGCGGGCGCGGCGGCGGCGCCCGGCGCGGCCATCGCGCGCATCAGGATCGGTCCGGTCCGCCCGGCGTCGGCGTTGCCGACGCGCAGGTCGCGGATGCGCAGCACGGTCATGTCGAGATCGGCGGCGACCCGCTCGGCGCGCTGCTTGAGCCGCTTCAGCGCTTCGGCGGTCAGCTCGTCCTCGGTGCCGCGCAGCGTGTCCGGGGCGATATCGAACGACAGGCCGCCCATCACCAGCCCATCTCCCTGCAACTCGCCGGCGAGCTGCAATAGGTCGCCCGCATCCTGGCCGATCAGCTCCAGGCTCTGCGACCCGTGCCAGCGCGACGGCGCGTTGGTCGCCGGCCGCTCCTCGTAGACCGAGTAGCCGCGCGTCGCGGCGCGGACCGACGGGACGGCGCGGGCGCGTTCCAGGGCCGCCGCCATCTTCTTGTTGACGTCGGCCTGGACGCGCCGGACGTCCGCTCCGACCGCTTCGGCGCGCAGCGTGGCGGTCAGGCGGTCGCGGCGCATCAGCCGGTCGGCGCTGGCGACGATGTGCACCACCGTACCCTGCTCGGCGGTCTCCTGGCTGCCGGCTGCGGCAGGCTGCGACTGTGCCGACGCAACCGAGGACGGAATTGCAAAGAGCGCCGCCGCGGCAACGGCACAGGCGGCAGCGGAGGCGGCGGCTATCAGAGCGCGCTGCCGGCCGGTGCGGCCGGTAGCGGAGGCAAGGAGAGGAGGGCGCATGGCCCGAAGCTATAACGTCTTCTTGGCGAGAGTGAGGCGCCACGCCTCGGCGAAAGCATCGGCCCGCCGGCGCAGTTCCTCCGCCGAAATTCCCGGCGCGAACAGCGCCGAGCCGAGGCCGAACCCGTCGGCGCCCGCCGCGACATAGGGCGCCATCCGCTCCGGCGTGACGCCGCCGACCGGGAGCACCCAGGCGTCGCGCGGCAGCACCGCCCGCCATGCCTTGAGCGCGGCGGGCGGCGCCCCCTCGGCGGGGAACAGCTTGATCGCGTCGGCGCCGGCATCAAGCGCGGCGAACGCCTCGGTCGGCGTTGCGACGCCGGGCAGCGTCCACAGACCGCGCCGCTTTGCCGCCGCGACGACGGCGGCCGAGAAGTTCGGCGCGACTGCGAGCCGCCCGCCGGCCGCGGCGACGGCGTCGACATCCTCCGTCCGCAGCACCGTCCCGGCGCCGACCACGGCACGG
This sequence comes from Allostellaceae bacterium, assembly GCA_036403035.1. Classification (GTDB taxonomy): domain Bacteria; phylum Pseudomonadota; class Alphaproteobacteria; order ATCC43930; family CGMCC-115725; genus DASWRT01. Next base: position 5,569 of record DASWRT010000017.1, read on the forward strand.
TCGCCGAGCGCCTGCGCCATGGCGCGGATGCTCTCGAACGGCCGCGGCGAGTTGAGCGGCACCTCGATCGCGACGAAGCCGGCCTCGACCAGCGCAGTGCCCAACGGGACCGCCTCTTCGGGCACAAGGCCACGCAGGATCGCGACGAGCGGCAGCGGCGCAAGCCGCTCCTTGAATGCGGCGGTGGAGGCGGGCGAAGCAGAAGCAGGCGTAGTCATGGGCGGAGTCCTCTCTCGCTGGCGGCGGCCGCGGCGAGGCGGACCAGTCCGCGCGCCGCGGCGTCCTCGGGGCCGCGCCGCGCCGCGATCCCGGCGGCGGCGAACGCCCGCTCGTAGCGCGCGGCGAGTCCGGCCGCGCCGATCACCGTCAGCGGCGGGGTCAGCAGCGCGCGGTCCTTCAGATGGAGACACTGCCGCGCCTCGGCGATCTCGCCGCCGATCAGCAGGCCGGAGAGGTAGGGCCGCACGCCTGCCTCGGACAGCCGGCCGAAGAGCGCAAGCGTGCGCGCGCCGAACAGACGCCGGATCAGCCCGCCGCGCTCCGGCCCCGGCGCGGCGAGGCCGGCGGCGACGCCGCGGTCGAACGCGGCGTCAGCGTCCGCGCCGCCATCGCCGCCGCCGCTCTCCTCGGCCGTCATCAGCCGGCCGAGGATGCTGTGCTGCGACAGGACGGCGAACAGCTCGCCGGTCATGAAGGTCGCGAACCACGCGATCCTTCCGCCGCGCAGCACGGCCCACTTGCTGTGCGTGCCCGGCAGCACGAACAGGCCGTCGCCGGTCTCCCGCCCCTCGGCGGCGGCGCCCATGAGCTGCGTCTCCTCGCCGCGCATCACGTCGGGCACGCCGTCCGCCGCGGCGCCGTCATTGCGCATCACTCCGGGCACGAGATGGACCGGGCCGAAAGGCGGATGCGCCTCGACCTGGGCCGTCGCCGCGACGAGGTCGTCGAGCCCGGCGGGGCAGGGGACATAGGGCGCTTCGTGCCAACCCTGGCGGCTGCCGACCATGCCGCAGGCGATCACCGGAATGCCGGGATGGCGCGCCGCCCACATGCCGACCGTGCGAGCCAGCACCGCTGGGAAACCGCCCGGCGGCACAGACAGGATGCCGTCGCCGGTCGCGACGCGATCGGCGACGGCGCCGTCCGGGCCGATCAGGCAGGCGCGGAAGGAGGAGGTGCCCCAATCGACGGCGATGGCCTTGGCGGGTTCGGCGGAAGTCATGTCCAACACATCCAGCAGCGCGGCGGAAGATGCCGACGGAGCATTGCCGTTGTTGCGAACGCTACGATGGCGTCACGAGGCATGCCGCTCCTGAATTATCTTTGCAAGCTGCCCCGCGCAGACAGTCAACGGTTCGGTGCTCTGGCTGGCTTTGGCCATTGCCATCGCGCCGGAATAGGCCGCCACGACGAACGTGGCGAAGGCGTCGGGGTCGAGGCCGTTCATCGCGCCCGCGCCCGCGTTATGGTCAGCTCGGATCTTGTCGGCGAGAGCGTTCCGCCAGCGCGCGAAGATGGTCTCGACCAGCGCCTGGAAGTCCGCGTCCTCGCGGGACAGTTCGAGGGCAAGGTTGTTCAGTGGACAGCCGGATACGCCGCCGCCGCGCCGCTCCAGTTCCGAGACGATGCCGGCGAACACCGCCTGAATCCCCTCCGCCGCCGTCGCGGCCGACAGCACCGGCTTGATCCAGGTCTCCTCGACCGCATCGGCGACACGATCGCGGAGAACGGCAAGCCCGAGTTCCTTCTTGGTGGGGAAATGGTGCGAGAGCGCGCCGCCGGTCGCTCCGGCCTGTCGCTTCAGATCGTGCAAGGCGGAGGAGTGGTATCCCCGGGTCGTGAAGGCGGTATAGGCCGCGTCGACGAGCCGCCGCCTGAGGCCCTCGGGGTCATTGGTCCGCCCGCGCGACGAGGCCGCCGCAGTGCGCTGCGCCATTCCTGGCTCCTCCTGCTCCGAGCATAGCAGCTTGACAAAACAGGACAACCGACCTGTAAATCAAAACAGGACAAATGTCCTGTTTTGATGGGGGAGGGAATGACGGCTTCGGCAGGCATCATGGACCGCGACGGGTCTACCCGCGCCGCGGCAGCAGACCCGGCAAGCTCCATCGTCGAGCTTCGGCGATATCGGCTCCATCCCGGCGCGCGGGAGACGCTGATCGACCTGTTCGACCGCGAATTCGTCGAGCCGCAGGAAGCGGCGGGCATGCGGATCATCGGACAGTTCCGCGACCTCGACGATCCCGACTGCTTCGTATGGCTGAGAGGCTTTCGCGACATGCCGTCCCGCGCCGCCGCGCTCCAGGCGTTCTATACCGGTCCGGTCTGGGCCGCGCATCGCGATCGCGCAAACGGCACGATGATCAACTCCGACAACGTGCTGCTCCTGCGTCCCGTCTCGCCCGCGGCCGGGTTCACACTCCCGGCGACGCCACGCCCCAGGCCGGGCGCGATCGACGCACAGCCCGGCGTCGTCACGGCGACGATCTGCTATCTCGCGCCACGCACGGACGACGCTTTTGCCGAATTTTTCGAACGCATGCTCAGGCCGCTTCTAATGCAGGCTTTGGCGACGGTGCTGGCCGCGCTCGTCGGCGAGCGCAGCCCGAACACCTTCCCCAGGCTTCCGGTCCGGGAGGGCGAAACAGTCTTCGTCTGGCTTTCCGGCTTCCCGAGCTTGCCGGGGTATGAGGCTCACCTCGCGGAACTCGCCCGATCCGAGGCTTGGAACGAGGAGGCCGTCCCCGAAATGGAGCGGCGGACGTGGCGACGGAACGAGGTGTCGAGGCTGACGCCCACGGCACGATCCCTGCTGCACGGCGGCTGACGATCGCTGCGACGTCGTCGTGTCGGGCGCCGCGCTATCGGTTTGCCGCTCGCGGCGCTTTCGGCGCCAGCAGATCCAGGTCGATCGCGGTGCCCATCGCGAGATAGCCGGCGCGGTTCGGGTGTAGCTTGTCGCCGGCGCCGCCGGTCGTGCTTTCCGGCACGAATTCAAGCCGCAGGCCGCCGCTCAGCGGGTCGAGCGTCGCGCGGTCGAATTCGGCGACTCCGTCGAACAGGCCGGAGCTGCGGATGAATTTATTGAGCGCCTGACGCTTGGCGTCCTGCTCGGGGAAGCCGTGCGCGGCGCTCGTGCTGCCGAGCGCCGACGTGACCGTCGCGCCGATGACGCGGATGCCGGACCGCTGCGCCCTGATCCGCTTGACGGCTCCGGTCATACCGGCCTCCACCGCTTCGGCGGACGCATCCCCGTTCTTGCTGAAATCGTTGATCCCCTCAAGCCAGATCACGGCTCCGACGCCGGACAGGCTGAGCACGTCGCGGTCCAGGCGCTGCACCGCCGCCGGTCCGCCGGGGAACGGCTTCGCGGGCGAGTACTCCGCCGGTCCGACGACCTGATTGCCGCCGATCCCGGCATTCACGACCGACCACCGGTTTCCGTACGCCGCGTGGAGGCGCCGCGACAGTACGTCCGGCCAGCGGTCGTCGCCGTTCAGCGTCGAGGCGGTGCCGTCGGTAATCGAATCGCCGAAGGCGACGACGGCCCGCGTGTCGGGCGGCGACGCCATGTCGACCGCGTCGAGGAAGTACCAGGAGGTCGTGCTGAACGGGAATCCGGTCTCCTCTTCCGCCTGTCCGATCGGTCCGGCTCCCGGTCCGGTCAGGTAGGACGTGGTCAGCGCCTTGGCGTGCCACGTCATCGGACCGCTTT
>DASWRT010000018.1:0-4054 GCA_036403035.1 Allostellaceae bacterium
TCGAGAGCGCCGTGCGCGTAACCGTTGAGGTGGACGATATCGGGCCGGTATGCCGCGGCGAGGTCGAGCAGCCAGCGCCCGGCGCGCTCGACGTCCGGCCACGGATCGGCCATCCATTCGAGCCGATAGTCGCTCTCGACGAGCGTGACGTTCGGCAGCGACGCCGCCACGTGCGCCCGCTGCGCAGCCCCCGGACGCGGCCCCATCGTCGCGAGCACGATCTCGACGCCGTGCGGCGCGAGCGACGCCGCGAGCGTCGTCGCGTAGGTCCAGACGCCGCCGACCGCGTCGGCGGTCATCAGCACGCGCATCCGCGGCGCTGCTCCCGTCGTCGATGCCATCACGTCGGACGCGGCAGTTCGATCTCGCGCAGCGGCAGCGGCCGCTGCTCCTGGATGTCGCTGAACTCGTCGAACTGTTCCAGATAGGCGGCGTGCGCGCGCTCCCACGCCTCGTCGTCGGGGAAGCCCCAGCGCAGCCGGTAGTCCGGCGTGCCGGGATAGGGGAAGAGCGGCACCGGCTTGTTCGCCCAGACGCCGTGCCGCTGAAGACGAGCGCGCCAGCGCTCGATCTCGTCGGGGTCGTCCAGCTCGGCGGCGATCAGGTTCGCCTGCACGAACGCGACGTGCTTCTTCGCGAAGATCAGCCGCTCGGTGAGTTCCTCGGTCGAGATCCGGCAATCCTTGTCGAGCCGCTCCCGCCCTTCCGCCGACAGGCTCTCGACGCCGGCTTCGATCGAGACGCAGCCGGCACGGCCGAGCAGCTCCAGCATGTCCGGTTTCCAGAGGTCGATGCGCGTCTGGATGCCGAAGCGCACGTCGCGCTCCACCAGCGCCTCCAGCAGGGGCCGGTTCGGCAGGAAGATCTCGTCGATGAAATAGACGTAGTCGATGCCCTGCGCGATCAGCCCGTCCAGCTCCTCCAGGATCACCGGGAGCGGCCGGCGGCGGTACTTGTCGCGGAAATTCTCCTTGGCGCAGAAGGTGCAGCTGTAGGGACAGCCGCGCGAGGTCTCCATCTCGGCGCCCGGCCCCTTCTCGCCGCCGTCGAAGCGGTGGTGGTGATGCGCGTGCCGGCGCGCCGAGGCGGCCGGCCATTTGAGCGCTGGCAGCTTCGCCATGTCGCTCGCATGCGGCCCGCCTTGCAGGACGACGCGGCCGTGCTCGTCCCGGTAGGCGATCGACGGCACCGTGCGCCATTCCCGGCGCGGCGTCGCGGCGAGCGTCACCAGGATCTCCTCGGGCTCGCCCATCACCACCACGTCGACGCCGAGCTTCTCGAAGGCGGCGCGCGGCGTCGTCGAGCCGTGCGGCCCGACCGCCGCCATCGTGCCGCCGACCGGCCGGAGTTCGCGCACCGTCTCCTGCGGCACCCGCAACTCGGGCGGGGCGCAGCGCCAGAAGAGATAGCTCGGCGCGGTCGTCACGACGGTCATGTCCGGCGCGAACGACGCAACGGCATTGCGGATGTCCGCCGGGGAGAGCGCGCCGAGCTGGCCGTCGGCGATCAGCACCTCATGCCCCGCCGCCTCCAGCATCTGCCGCGCATAGCCGTATTCCAGCGGCAGGTGCGGCTCGCGGCAGCCGAAATAGATCGAGCCGTCGAAGCGCCAGGCCGGGTTGACGAGAGCGACTTTCATCGCGGGCGCCTCATCAGATGTTTCAGGATCGCGCCTCCGCTGGCGTTGCAGCGGAGGCCGCCGTCATCCGCCGCGCCGCCGCCGGGCGGCCGGCGACGCCGTTCTCGACGAACCAAGCATGCAGCCGCTCGACGCCGGCATCGACCTGAACGCGCGGCTGCCAGCCGGTAGCCCGCGTGAAGGCGCGGTGGTCGGACACGTAATAGCGCTGGTCGCCGGTCCGCCACGGCCCGAACTCGACGCGCGGCGCCTGTCCGGTCAGACACTCGATGCGGTCCAGCAGCTCGACGAGGCTGACCGCGTTGCGCGAGCCGCCGCCGATATTGAAGGCCTGCCCGGCGATCCCCGCCATGCGCGACTGCGCCAGCAGCATCGCGTCGATCAGGTCTTCGACATAGAGGATGTCGCGCACCTGCCGCCCGTCGCCGTACAGCGTGATCCGCTGCCCCTCGATCGCGCGGATCAGGAAATGCGCGACCCAGCCCTGATCCTCGTTGCCGCACTGGTGCGGCCCGTAGATGCAGCTCATGCGGAACACCGCGGCCGGCAGGCCGTAGCTCCGCGCGTAATCGAGCACGTACTGGTCGGCCGCGCCCTTCGAGCAGCCGTACGGGCTGTGGAACTCCAGCGGCCGGGTCTCGTCGACGCCGTTCTGATGGCGTCCGGCGGTCGGCATGTAGCGGCTGTCGAGCCGCTCCAGGGCGAGATCCTCCAGCGCCCCGTAGACCTTATTGGTCGAGGTGAAGAGCAGCGGCGGCGGCGTCGGGCAGGAGCGCACCGCCTCCAGCAGGTTGAGCGTGCCCTGCGCGTTCACCGCGAAGTCGGCGAGCGGGTCGACGAGGCTCGTCGTCACCGCGACCTGCGCCGCGAAGTGGAAGACGTGGCTCGCCTGCCGCACCGCCTCGCGCAGCGCCTCGCCGTCGCGGATGTCGGCGACGACGGTGCGGATCCGCTCGCCGTGCCGTGCCTTGAGCCAGGCGAGGTTCCGCTCGACCCCGGCGCGCGACAGGTTGTCGTAGACGGCGACTTTCAGACCGGCCTCGGCGAGCCGGTCGGCGAGGTTCGTCCCGATGAAGCCGGCGCCGCCGGTGACGAGGACCCGCCGGTCGGAAGCGGCGCCCGGAAGCGGCAGCATGTTCCCCGCTGCCGTCATACCGTCAGCCCCCGCAGTTCGAGCGCGCGACGCGCCTCGACGACGCGATCCGCCGCGATCTGCCCTTCGAGCCAGCCGGCCAGCTCGGCGATGCCATCCTCCAGCTCGACCGCCGGCGCGTATCCCAGGACCGTGCGCGCCAGCGAGATGTCGGCGAAGCAGTGGCGGATGTCGCCGAACCGGTACTTGCCGGCGATCTCCGGCGCGAGGTGACGCTTGTCGAGCTGAGCCGACAGCCGCTCGGCGATCTCGTTGACCGTCACCGACCGGCCGCTGCCGACGTTGAAGACCTTCCCCGCGGCCTCCGGCGTCTCGTAGACGAGCCGGCAGGCGGCGGCGACATCGTGCACGTTGACGAAGTCCCGGCGCTGATTGCCGTCTTCGAAGATCAGCGGCCGGTTGCCGTTGAGCAGCCGCGACGCGAAGATCGCGAGCACGCCGGTATAGGGGTTGGAGAGCGCCTGCCGCGGCCCGTAGACGTTGAAGAAGCGCAGCGCCACCGTCGGGATGTTGTAGGCCGCTCCGACCATCAGGCACATCCGCTCCTGATCGTACTTCGAGAGCGCGTAGACCGAGGCGAGCGAAGGTGTCTTCGTCTCCGGCGTCGGTACCGGGGCGAGCTGCGCACCGCGGGAATCAGCCAGTTCCCAGGCGCCGCGCTTCAGTTGATCCAGGCTGCGGTCGGCGCCGCCGACCAGCTTGCCCTCGGCGGTACGGTACAGGCCCTCGCCATAGATGCTCATGCTCGACGCGACGACCAGCCGCTCGACCGGGCGCTCGATCAGCGCCTCCAGCAGAACCGCCGTGCCGAGATTGTTGACCGCCGTGTATTTCGACAGTTCGTACATGCTCTGGCCGACACCGACCATCGCCGCAAAATGATAGACGCCGTCGACGCCGTCCAGGGCCTCGCGCACCGCCTGCGGGTCGCGGACGTCGCCCTCGATCAGCTCGACATCCGGATCGAGATAGGCGGGACGGCCGGCGTCCGAACCGTGCACCTGAGGCGAAAGATTGTCGAACGCCCTGACCTTGTAGCCCTTGCGCAGCAACTCGTCCGCGAGATGCGAACCGATGAATCCTGCGCCCCCGGTGATGAGAATACGGCCGCCCATCTATCTCCTCGCCAGTAAGGTCCAGCGGTAGAACGAGCCGAGACTCGCCAAACCAGCTATGCGGGGCCAACAGGGTAAGTACGTTCGAAGTTCCTGACGCAGCGGCGAAAACACGACTCGGCGGCGATTCAGAGCAGCGTCCGCACC
>DASWRT010000019.1:0-12096 GCA_036403035.1 Allostellaceae bacterium
TGAAAGTCAGGCGGCGCGGCGCTGGTCGTTGGCGATGCCGCCGAAGTTCGCGGCGGTGCGGCGGGCGGGTGCCTTGACGTCGGCGAAGGCGCCGACGAAACGGCCGGCCGTCTGGGCGCGGTCGAGAATGGCGCGCGGCAGTTCGCTCACGACGGCGAGGACGGCGCCGGTCCCGACAACGCACACGGCCAAGGCGGCAAAAGCGATGGTCTCCATCGAGAAACACTCCCGTTCTGTTGCGATGCACAATATGACAGCCCTCTGCCTCATTTCAAGGAATGCTGTATCTGGTATGCCAGATGGAAACTGCAAAACACCCATGCCGCGAATGAAGGGCGAGCCGGAAGCGACGCTTCCGGCGAGGCATGCGTTCAAATGATGAGAGCTTGCCCGCGGTCATCGGAGGAACTCACATGGAGCCGCCGCGATTTACCGGACGTAACGAGTCATTGCTTGTCATAACGTAGGGGCGTCGCTTGCGGCGCCCGTGGGCGAGGCAAGCCTCGCCCCTACAATTAAGGCAGCAGCGTTGGTGGAGTTCTCCGGCCGCGGTACTCGCAGGCTGCGCCGCATAGCGATTGGCCCGAAGCCGCTCGCCTCCCCAGTTCAGCAGCGCCGCCGACTGGAGCTGTTCGCAGCGCGCCCGCCGCTCAGGACGTCTTCCGCCCCACTCGGTCGGTCAGGCGGTCGGCGACGCGCGGGCTGACGAAGTGCCGGACGTCGCCGCCGAGGATGCCGATCTCCTTCACGAAGCGCGAGGAGATGAACTGATAGCGGTCCGACGCCATCAGGAAGACCGTCTCGATCTTCGGGTTGAGCCGGGCGTTCATGCCGGCCATCTGGAACTCGTACTCGAAGTCTGAGACGGCGCGCAGGCCGCGGATGATCACCGACGCATGCACCGACATCGCGAAGTGCATCAGCAGGTTGTCGAACGGCCGCACCTCGATCCGCCGCTGCAAGTCCTGGTCGTCGTGGTGCTCCAACTCCGCGCGGACGATCTCGACCCGTTCCTCGGTCGAGAAGAGCGGTCCCTTACCGGCATTGCGGGCGACCCCGATAACCAGCCGGTCGACGATTCGCGCCGCACGGGCAATGATGTCCATATGGCCGTTCGTGATCGGGTCGAACGTTCCGGGATAGACTCCCACGCGCGGCTTACTCATCGATCCCTCTTCCCTGGACGCGGCCTGCTCGTCTTCCGTCGGCGGCATCGTCATGACGCGGCGGGCGAAGGCGGCGCGCCGCCCTGGTCCTCGCCGTCGTCGACGGCGGAGGCGGCGCCGTCCTCCGTCTCGGTATCGGCGCCGTTCTCGTCCTCGCTCTCGCCGAGCCGCGCCACCGAGACGACACGCTCGCCGTCGCCGACCTTGAAGACGACGACGCCCTGCGTGCGGCGGCGGGCGATGCGGATGTCGCGCACCGGGCAGCGGATCACCGTGCCGCCGTTCGTCACCAGCATGATCTGGTCGTTGTGGCCGACCGGGAAAACCGCGGCCATCGCGTCGCTGCGCTTCGACAGCACCATATTGTCGATGCCCTGCCCGCCCCGGCCGGTGATCCGGTAGTCGTAGGCCGAGCTGCGAACGCCGAAGCCCTTTTCGGTGACGCTGAGCAGGAACTGCTCGCGCTGCGACAGGTCGGCGAACTCGTCCTCCGAAAGCCCGACTTCGCCGCCCGCGGCGGTGGCGGCGTCGCCGTCGCCGTTCTCGGGCGCCGTCTCGGGCTCGGCCCCGTTGCCGCCTGCCGCCTCGGCCTGTTCGCTTTCCTCGCCCATCGCACGGCGGCGGCCCTTCGCCATGCTGAGATAGGCGTCGCGGGTCTCGGGCGCGATCTCTTCGTGGCGCAGGATGGTCATCGACATGACCTCGTCGCTCTCGGCGAGCCTGATGCCGCGGACGCCGACCGACGAGCGGCCGGAGAAGACGCGCACGTCGGGCACCGGGAAGCGGATGCAGCGGCCGGCGCGCGTCGCCAGCAGGATGTCGTCGCCCTCGGTGCAGAGCGCCACGCCGATCAGCCGGTCGTCGGCGTCGTCGCCCTCGAACTTCATCGCGATCTTGCCGTTCGCGCGCACGTCGGCGAAGTCCGACAGCAGGTTGCGCCGGACGTAGCCGTGCGCCGTCGCGAAGGCGATCTGGTAGTCGGCCCAGGTCGATTCGTCCTCGGGCAGCGGCATCACCGCCGAGATCGTCTCGCCCTGCACGAGGTTCGGCAGCAGGTTGATCATCGCCTTGCCGCGCGCCTGCGGCGTGCCGATGGGCAGCCGGTACACCTTCAACTTGTAGGCGCGGCCGGAGCTGGTGAAGAACAGCACCGGCGTATGCGTCGAGGCGACGAAGACCTCGCTGACGAAATCCTCGTCGCGCATCGACATGCCCGACCGGCCGCGGCCGCCGCGACGCTGCGCCCGATAGGTCGAGAGCGGCACGCGCTTGATGTAGCCGCCGTGGCTGACGGTGACGACCATGTCCTCGCGCTGGATCAGGGCCTCGATGTCGGCCTCGAACTCCAGATCCTCGATCGCGGTGCGGCGCGGCGTCGCGAACTGGTCGCGGATCTCGCGCAGTTCCTGGCGCATGATGTCTTGGCGCCGCGCCAGCGAATTGAGGATGTCGAGATAGTCGGTGATCTGCTTCGTGACCTCATCCAGCTCGGCGGCGATCTTGTCGCGCTCGAGCCCGGTCAGGCGATGCAGCCGCAGGTCGAGGATCGCGCGCGCCTGCTCTTCCGACAGCCGGTAGGTCCCGTCCTCGGCGACGGTGCGGCCCGGCTCGTCGATGAGGCGGATCAGCGGCGCGACGTCGGCGGCGGGCCAGGGCCGCGCCATCAGCTCCTCGCGCGCCGTCACTGGGTCCGGCGCCCGCCGGATCAGCGCGATCACGTCGTCGATGTTGGCGACCGCGACGGCGAGGCCGGCCAGGATATGGGCGCGCTCGCGCGCTTTCCCGAGCAGGTACGCGGTGCGCCGGGTGATGACCTGATCGCGGAACTCGACGAACGCGGCGATCACGTCGCGCAGGTTCATCAGCTCCGGCCGGCCGCCGGTCAGCGCCAGCATGTTGACACCGAAGCTCGTCTGCAGCGGCGTGTAGCGGTAGAGCTGGTTCAGTACGACGTCGGCGACCGCGTCGCGCTTCAGTTCGATGACGACACGGACGCCGTCGCGGTCCGACTCGTCCCGCAGGTCCGAGATGCCTTCGATCGTCTTCTCGCGGACCAGCTCGGCGATGCGCTCGACGAGGCGCGCCTTGTTCACCTGGTACGGCACCTCGGTGACGACGATCGCCTCGCGTTCCTTGCGGATCTCCTCGATATGCGTCTTGCCGCGGACGACGACGGCGCCGCGACCGGTGCGAAAGGCCGCGTGGCTGCCGGAACGGCCGACGATGATGCCGCCGGTCGGGAAGTCCGGCGCCGGCACGAACTCCATCAACTCCTCGACGCTCACGCCGGGGTTGTCGATGTAGGCGAGGCACGCGTCGACGACTTCGCCGAGATTGTGCGTCGGGATGTTGGTCGCCATGCCGACGGCGATGCCCTGCGCCCCATTGACCAGCAGGTTCGGGAAGCGGGCCGGCAGGACGCGCGGCTCACGCGCCGTCTCGTCGTAGTTCGGCTGGAAGTCGACCGTGTCCTTGTCGATGTCGTCGATCAGCGAATCGGCCACCCGGGCGAGCCGCGCCTCGGTGTAGCGCATCGCCGCCGGCGGATCGGCGTCCATCGAGCCGAAATTGCCCTGCCCATCGATCAGCGGCAGGCGCATCGAGAAATCCTGCACCATGCGGACCATGGCGTCGTAGATCGAGGCGTCGCCGGGCGGGTGATATTTACCCATGTCGTCGCCGACCACGCGGGCCGACTTGCGGTACGCCCGGTTCCAGTCGAACCCGGACTCCTTCATCGAGAACAGGATGCGGCGATGGACCGGCTTCAAGCCGTCGCGAACGTCGGGGAGCGCGCGGGCGACGATCACGCTCATCGCGTAATCGAGGTACGAACGCTTCATCTCGTCGTCGATGTTGACCGGCGAGATGTCGAGGGGAGCGGGGGACGAGGGATTGTCGACCAAGGAAGGAACCGGAAGGAACGGGAAAAGGCGGGCGCGCGCACGGTAAACGCCGGCGCGCGGGACGCCAGCGTTTACCGTTGGTCACCTTACCTTAAGTGGGTATCCCGGACAACCGGCGCCAGGATTACGTTGCCCGGCGTCGCATGATCGCGTGGTAGATCGCGAGGATAACGACGGCGCCCACCACCGCGCCGATGAATCCCGCCCCCTGATCCGCGCGGTACCAGCCGATCGCCTGTCCGAGATAGGTCGCGACGAAGGCGCCGGCGATGCCGAGCAGGCAGGTTATGATGAAGCCGCCGGGATCGCGGCCGGGCATCAGCAGCTTGGCGACCAAGCCAGCGACGAACCCGATGATAATCGTCACGATGATATGCATGTGGCCCTCCTCCGGTTTCGTCCAACAGGACGAATCGAAGGAAGGTTCCGGCGCATGGGCAATGCCGCGGCGTTCGGCTCCGTATGGTGCCCGGCGCGGCCGATGATCAGTCCGAGACCGCCTCCGCTCGACTGTCCAGCCGGAGGCTGCCGGCCGTATTGGCGACGGTGGCGAGGCAGATCTCGGCGCGCTCCGGCGGCAGCCAGACGGCGAACCGTGTAACGTATCGGCCGCCCTCCGCTTCCGGCAGCTTCTGGGCGTCCAGGCGGACGATGTTCGCGCCATACTGCGTGAAGATCTCGGACAGCCGCGCGATAAGCCCGAGCTGGTCGCCGCCGCCGATTTCGATGCGGTGCGTGATCCGGTTCATCGGACCCGGCGCCGGGTCGAACGTGTACGGGATGACGCGGACCTGCGCTCCCTCGAGCGGGGCAAGCGACGCCAGCCCGGCCTCCAGCTCCTCCGGCGCGAGTCCGCTTGGCAGCTCGCAGACGGAGGTGAAGCCTGCCCCCGCGCCCATCGCCGCGAAGGTCGTATCCCGCAGGTTCACGCCGGTAGAGAAAAGGTAGTCGGCGATCGCCGAAACCAAGCCGACCCGGTCCTCGCAAAGAACGGAAACCAATGCGGTGGGTGGCACGTGTGCGCTCCTCCAGTCCGTGACTCAACCGCGGCGGGCCGCCGCGGGAGCGATACCGACGGCAACCTGCACCCATCCGGCGCGCCGACGCAACACGCAAGCGAACGGCAGCCTTGCCGAGGACGGCCGAGCCGACGCGCCGCAACGGCTCCATTTTTGACGCTCGCGCCTTCATGGCGCCGTGATAGCGGATTACATCCAAAGTCATGCCCATGTCTTACCCGGACCGTATAGGAGAAGCGCGTTCGTGACGACTTCCGATCTGCACATCGGCCTTGCCCTCGGCAGCGGCGTCGCCCGCGGATGGGCGCATATCGGCGCCCTGCGGGCCCTGGAACGCAGCGGCATCAAGCCGGAGATCGTCTGCGGGACGTCGATCGGCGCGCTCGTCGGGGCCACCTATCTCGCCGGTCGCCTGGGCGAGCTGGAGGACTGGGCCCGCCGGCTGAACAAGCTGCGGCTTTCGCGCCTGTTCGACTTTCAATTCGGCCGCGGCGGGCTGATCGCCGGGCGCCGGATCGTCGACGCCTTTCCCCAGGAATTCCGGAACCAGCTGATCGAAGAGTTGCCGGCGCGCTTCGCATGCGTCGCGACCGAACTCGGCACCGGCCACGAGGTCTGGCTGCAGCGCGGCAACCTCGTCGATGCGCTCCGCGCTTCCTATGCGCTTCCCGGCGTGTTTGCGCCGGTCCGGATCGACGGGCGGTGGCTGCTCGACGGCGCGCTCGTCAATCCCGTCCCGGTTTCGGTATGCCGCGCGCTCGGGTCGCGGCTGGTGATCGCCGTCAACCTGAACGCCGACGCTTTCGGCGGCGGCATGGTCGAGACGGAGGACGAGATCGGCCTCGGCGAGGGACAGGCGGCGATCGCCGGCCGGCTGAACGGCCTGCCGGGAGCCGCCGTCATCCGGCAGCTGTTCAGCCGCCGCAACAGCGACGAGCCGAGCCTGTTCAGCGTGATGGCAAGCTCGCTGAACATCGTCCAGGACCGCCTGACCCGATCGCGCCTCGCTGGCGATCCGCCTGACGTGACGATCGCGCCCAAGCTCGGCAACATCGGCCTCATGGAGTTCGACCGGGCCGAGGAAAGCATCGCCGCCGGCGAGCAGGCGGTCGAAGCGGCCCTCCCCGCGCTGAAGGACGCGATGCGGCGGCTGAACGGGCGGAAGTAGCCGGCGCGGCGGACGCGGTTTGCAATCCGCTGCCGCGCCCGACGGGCACAGCGTTGTATGCCGTCCCGAAAAAATGGACGCTTGAAAGACGGCGGCGAAACCTTAAGCAGGCGGCTCGCTAAACTGAATTAGACCTGCCCTGAAATTCTCGAAAAAGCCCAGAACGGCGACTCTCCATCGCCGGTTGGCAGGCTGACGGACCGCCGAGCAGCGCGGAACTGTCCGTCACGCAACGAAGAGTATCAGGACGAGCGAAAATGCGTTTATTAGCCTCGATTGCTTTGATCGGAATGCTTGCCGGAGCCGGAGCCGCCTTTGCGCAGTCCAGCCCGTCGACGGCGACGCCGCAGCAGAGCGACCCCACATCGCGAGATCACGGCGGCGGAAGCGGTACGTCCTCCGGATCGCTGGGTGCGAGCGGCACGGCGTTGCCCGAACCGAGCGCGATGTCCAGTCCCGGAACGACCATCTCCTCCGGCAACTCCCAGCCGGGCGGCAGCGGCAATGCGGGCGGTGGCGGCGGGAGCGGAGGCGGCAGCGGCGGCCAGTGAGCGCGACGCGCATCGCGTCACGCCAAGCGGTTTAACGCTCAACGATTGCGGGGCCGGCTCTCGATGCGGAGCCGGCCCTTCTCTTTGCGGGAAATGCGGCTGATGCCGGTCCGGCGCTTCCGGCGCCACGCCTCGGATCTAGGCGGTGTCCTCAGGCGATCCGGATCACCACGGGCCTTCCGCATTCGGCTTGTAGCCTTCGGCATGCGGCCCGCTCCCTTTGCAGGACTCCAGTCCTGCGGATGCGACCAGGGCGAACAGCAGCGCCGCCAGAACTCGAATTCTCATGTCTCCCGGCCTCGACGCCGCTCCTCTTCATACGTCGCGCTGATTTCGTTCAGCCGTCCTTACCCGAGTTGCCGGAGATCCGTTCGGCCATCTCATGCTGCCGCTCCGGGCGCGTCTGCGCGTTCTCCTGCAACTGCCGCATCCGTTGCTTGTCGTCGAAATTCGGCGAGTTCGTGGGGTTGCTCTGCTTGCCTTCCAACTCGGCGGTGCCGTCCTGGCCCTGGTTGGCGTGATTCTGCTTCTGGCTTTGCGCCATTGGAATGCCTCGCTGACGTATTGCACTTGCGCCCCGCCCGGTTCGCGCCGGGCGACTCGATTACTCCCGATGCCCTTCCGGGTGCGTGTGCCCTTTCCCGTATCCGGCTTTCCGGCCGGCCGTGCCCAGCGCCTGGTTGTCCTGCGCGGTCTTCGCGTTCTCGACGTGATGTTTTTCTTTGGTGCTGTGGCCGGTCGGGTGACGGTTGCCGTCCGGCGTTTGGGCGAGGTCGAGATCAGGGCTGTCGATGTTCCGCTTGTTCTCGCTCAAGATCTGGCTCCCTTCTTGATCGCGGCGCTATCCTCCGAACGCCGCTCGTCCGCGGCCGTTCTCAGCCGCTATCGGAGCGACAGGCCTTGCGGGAATCGGGCGATCAATTGGTTCGCGGGACCAACGTAGGTTCGCGGCGCGCGGCGCGCCGCATGAGCAGGTAGCGATTTCGGCGCGTCAATGATTGCAACGCGCCGGTTGAACGGGCGCGACCACCAGCGTCATGGAGGCGCCGCTCGGCTCGATGCTCAGGCGGTGGTAGCCCCAGGGAATGTCGCCCGCGAGCGTCAGGCGCCGGCGCTGCAGCCTCCGTCCATGAAGGCCGCGTTCCGCCACCAGCGGCAGCTGCGCGAAATCCGCGTGTTCCGAGCGCTCGCCGCCCTCCTCCAGCGCGAGGCGCCAAGCGAGGTCGCCGGTCCCGGCAGGCAGGGTGACATCGACAGCGAGCGGGCCGCCGGCGTCCGTCCGCAAGACCGCAACGGGCGGCAACGGCCGCTCCCAGTCGGCGCGCTCCAGCGCCTCCAGGGCTGCACGCGCCGCCGTCTCGTCCGCGGCCTCCACGCCCATGGCGGCAAGCAGGCTGCGCTTCGTCTCGGCGGTCGCACGCACCATACGGCCGCGAGCGTCGCGGAACTCCGGCTCGATGCCCATCCGCTCCGCGAGTTCGTCCAGCGCCGCGCCGCTGCCCGATCCCTCCTCGATGGACCAGCGCACGGTCCAGGCGCCGAAATCGCCCTCGGTGCCCGCCTCGCCTTCCTGCCAGATCACACGACCCGCCGCAGCCGGGAAGCCCCGCACCGGCAGGCCGGAGAGATTGGCCGCGAGCGTCAGGGCGCCTCCATTGTCGAGGGACCAGCGCACCACCATTGCTCCCTGGCCCACCACCTGGTAGCGCCCGCCGGCGTGGAGGCCGGCGAGGTGTGGCACGATCTCGGCGCGGCGCGTCGCGATCGCCCGGCGGTACCAGTCGAGCCAAGCATCGTGCTTCGGCTTCGCGGCGTCCTCCCAGCGCACCTTGGCGGAGGCAAAGGTCGCCTCGGCCGTCGGGTCGGGGATGCGTTCGCGCATCGCCGGGTCCTGGAATTCCGGGAAGCGGGCGAACTCCTCGCGCCGGCCGTTACGTACCGCCTCGGCCAGTTCCGGCCCGAAATCGGCGAAGAAGGGGAAAGGCTGCGCCGCCGCCCATTCCTCGCCCATGAACAGCATCGGCACCTGCGGCAGCAGCAGGTAGGTAGCGGCCACCGCGCGCACGGCCTCGGCCGGTGCGAAGTCGGTCAGCCGGTCGCCGAAGGTGCGATTGCCGACTTGATCGTGGTTCTGGATGAAGGCAACGAAGGCAGTGGGCGGCAGCGCCGCGCTCGGCTCGCCGCGCGTGTGGCCACGATAGGGCATCAGCTCGCCCTGGAAGGCGAAGCCCTCCGCCAGCGCCCGGCCGAGCTTCTCCGTGTCGCCGTGGTAGTCGGCGTAGTAGGCCTTGGACTCGCCGCTGGCGGCCACGTGCAGCACATGGTGGACGTCATCGTTCCACTGCGCGGTGTACCAGCGGGGCCGGCCGTCGGCGTCGCGCACCAGCCGCATCGCCTGGTTCTCCTCGTTCTCCAGCACGAGGTGGATGGGGCGATCCGGCGTCGCGGCCCGCACCCGCTCGGCCAGTTCCTCCAGTAGGTGCTTCGGGCTGTCGTCCAGGATGGCGTGCACCGCATCCAGCCGCAGCCCATCGAGGTGGTACTCCTCGATCCAGTATAGGGCGTTGTGGATGAAGTAGTCGCGGACCGGGACCGCCTCCTCTCCCCATCCGTGTTGATGGCGGCGCCCCAGGGCGTCTTGTGCCGATCGGTGAAGGTCTGCGGCGCGATGGCGTGGAGGTAGGCGCCCTCCGGCCCGAAGTGGTTATAGACCACATCGAGCATGACCATCAGGCCGCACGCGTGCGCCGCCTCCACCAGGGCTTTCAGGTCCTCGGGGCGGCCGTAGGAACTGTCAGGCGCATAGGGCAGCACGCCGTCATAGCCCCAGTTCCGCCGGCCCGGGAAATCCGCAATCGGCATGATCTCGATGGCAGTGACCCCGAGCGCGACGAGGTGGTCGAGCTTGCCGATGGCGGCGCGGAAGGTGCCCTCCGGCGTGAAGGCGCCGATGTGCAGCTCGTAGACCACCGCCTCATCCCAGGGCCGGCCGCGCCAGATGGCGTCACGCCAGGGATGGGAGAGGGGGGCGATCACCTCGCTCGGTCCGTGCACGTCCTCGGGCTGGTAGCGGGAGGCCGGGTCGGGCACGCACAGCCCGTCCGGCAGCACGAAGCGGTAGCGTGTGCCGGGAGTGACACTCAGGGCTGATTGAGCGGACACTCCTTGACCGGCGGCCGGAACACCTCTTCGCCCGGCAGCGTTCGAAGGATCTTGTAATAATCCCACGGATAGTTGGATTCCTCGGGTGTCTTTACCTCGGCGAGGTACATGTCGTGAACCATGCGCCCGTCGGTGCGGATGCGGCCATTCTTGGCAAAGAAGTCATTCACCGGGACCCGCTTCATCTCGTCGACTACAGTCTTGCCGGTGTCGGTTCCCGTCGCGTCAACTGCCTTCAGATAATGCATGACAGCAGAATAGACCCCGGCCTGCGACTGACTCGGCATGGCGCCGTGCCGGTCGAAAAAGCGGCGGCTCCACGCGCGCGATTCGTCGGTGCGGTCCCAATAAAATGCGGTGGTAAGCTGTAGCCCCTGCGCCCCCGCCAACCCGATTGCGTGCACCTCCGTGATATAGATGGCCATGGCCGCGAGCTTTTGTGCTTCGCTGCCCCGCGTCAAACCAAACTCGCTGGCTTGCTTCACCGCGTTCACGGTATCGCTACCACCATTAGCGAGCGCGATGACTTGTGCCCTGGATTGCTGCGCCTGCAGGAGAAACGACGAGAAGTCTGCTGTCTGGAGCGGGTGCCTCACGCTTCCGAAGACTCGGCCGCCCGCCGCCTCGATGATCCGCGTTGCGTCACGCTGCATCGCTTGCCCAAACGCGAAATCCGCGGTCAGGAAGAACCAGTCCTTGAGCCCCTGATCGAGCATCGCCTTGGCGGTCCCGGTCGCGAAGGCGTAGGTATCCCAGGTCCAATGTATGCCGGTCGGCGAGCATTTCGGACCGGTCAAGTCGACGGTCCCCCCTCCAGAGACGAGCAAGGCCTTTCCGCGCTCCCGCGCGATGTCCTGAACCCCGAGAACGATCGCGGAGTTCGGCACGTCGACAATGGCATCCACGCCGTCGGCATCGTACCACTGCCTTGCGATCTGCAGGCCGACATCGGTTTTGTTCTGATGATCGGCGTCAACGACGTCAATCGGCTTACCCCTGACCTTGCCGCCGAAATCCTCGACGGCCATCTTCGCTGCGACAACCGACCCGGTGCCTGACAGCGCAGAAAAGTTGCCTGATTCGTCAGTCAGAACACCGATCCGGACAATGTCTCCAGAGATCTGCTGTGCCAAGGCACCCCCGGCGAGCCCGCCGTACAAGAGCACGCTCGCGGCGGCCGCCGGGAGACCTGCGACGCCGCCACCGAGAACCCGTGCGATCCGTTCAACGATCATGTCGTCCTCCCCCGGTCCCCCGGCAATTGGCATCCATTCCTTCCGCTTAGCGCCGATCTCCTGCGTAGAGATCCGCAACGGCGTCCTCAACACCGATTTCGACAACAGTCGGACGGGAGGCGTCGAGCGCAGCTCGGAGAGCGCCAGGGACTTCATGCGCACGTCTGACGCGGAAGGCGTCGCACCCCTGCCCCGATGCAAGCGCAACGAAGTAGAGGCCGGGCAGGTCGATGCCAGGCACGGGGCCGAGTTGCATCATCTGGCTGAAGGCGCGCATCGCACCATACCCGGTGTTGTTCAGGATGACTGTCGTCAAAGGAAGCCTGAGTTGGGCCGCGGTCCACCACGCCTGCACCGAGTACATCGTGGAGCCATCGCCGATGACGCAGATCACCCGCCGCGCGGGCCTCGCGAGCGCCACGCCGACCGCAGCCGGCAATCCCCAGCCCAGCCCACCGCTCGCCATGTTATAGAACCCGCCGCTCGTACGGATCGGGAGATGACGCTGCATGGCCGCTCGGTGCGACGGGGCCTCCTCGACGATCACGGCGTCCCGCGGCATGGCCCGTGACAGCATATGCATGACGAACTCGGCGCTGATCGGGTCACCGCCGCTCGGCGGCTCGACCCTGGAGCGGCCGAGTGGCGTGTGGCGCGTGCACGGCGCCGGCGAGGTGCCTGCGAGCAATGCCTCGAGCATTGGACGCATCGCGCCGACAATGCTGGTTCCTACAGTGGCGCGAGCTGCCGATGCAGGGTTTTCCGTGAGCTGAAAAATCGGAACCCCGGAGCCGAACAGCGGGCCATCACCATCGACATGGAACGTGAAGATCGGCGCGCCAAGGACGACGATCAGATCATGATCGGCGAGCATCGCGGAGAGCGGTGC
>DASWRT010000020.1:0-8877 GCA_036403035.1 Allostellaceae bacterium
TCCATGCCAAGGGCCATATCGGCATCGTCTCGCGCTCCGGCACGCTGACCTACGAGGCGGTGGCGCAGACCACGGCGGCCGGGCTCGGCCAGTCGACCTGCATCGGCATCGGCGGCGACCCGGTCAACGGCACGAACTTCACCGACTGCCTGGACATGTTCCTCGCCGACCCCGACACGCACGGGATCATCATGATCGGCGAGATCGGCGGCTCGGCGGAGGAGGAAGCCGCGGAGTTCTACAACTGCGCCAAGCAGAAGAAGCCGATCGTCGGCTTCATCGCCGGATCGACCGCGCCGCCGGGCCGCCGCATGGGCCACGCCGGCGCGATCATCTCCGGCGGCACCGGCACCGCCGCGGCGAAGTTCGAGGCGATGCGGAGCGCCGGCTTCCACATCGCGAAATCCCCGGCTTCTCTCGGCCAGACGATGGTCGAGGCGATGCGCGGGGCGAAGTAGGTCTCTTGCCGTTGCCCGAACCCCTCCCCCGCGTGCGGGGGAGGGCAGGATGGGGGCATGGCTCCGCGACGACGCGGCGCACCACGGAACGCGGCTGTGGTTTGCCCCATCCCGACCTTCCCCCGCAGGCCGGGGAAGGAGTCCCGACGCTCCGTAACGCCGACGGGCGAGGGGATTAAACTGCTGCGACGATGCTAAACTCAGGGCTGCATGGTCCTGAAGCAGCTCGAATATCTCGTGGCGCTCGACCGCGAGCGGCATTTCGGACGCGCGGCGGCGGCGGCGCGCGTCTCGCAGCCGACGCTCTCGGCGGCGATCGCGGCGCTGGAGGCGGAGCTGGGCATCGCCCTGGTCGAGCGCGGGCGGCGGTTCCAGGGCTTCACCGCGGAGGGCATGACGGTTCTCGCCTGGGCGCGGCGCATGCTCGCCGACCGCGACGCGATGCGCCAGGATATCTCCCGCCTCAAGCGCGAGCTGTCCGGGCAGCTCCGGATCGGCGCGATCCCGACCGCACTGCCGATCATCGCGCTGATCACCGATCCCTTCCTGGAGAAGCACCCGCTCGCGCGGCTCTCGGTGCTGTCCCGGACCTCGTCGGAGATCCAGGGGGCGCTCGTCCGCTATGAACTCGATGTCGGGGTGACCTACCTCGATTACGAGCTGATGTCGCAGGTGCGGACGATCCCGCTTTATCGCGAGCGCTATGCGCTGCTGACCGGCGACGGCATCCTCCCGCCCGGCCGCACGGCGATCGGGTGGGCGGAAGCGGCGGGGCTGCCGCTGTGCCTGCTGACGCCGGACATGCAGAACCGGCGCATCCTGGACGACGCCTTCCGCAGCGTCGGGGCGATGCCGAACCTGCGGTTCGAGACGAATTCGGTGAGCGCGCTGATCGGGCAGGTCCGGTCCGGCCGGCTGGCCAGCATCCTGCCGCGGCATTTTCTGACCCTGACGGGCCTGCCGGAGGGTGTCCGGGCGGTGCCGCTGACCGAGCCCGAGATCGAACGCCGCGTCGGGCTGGCGATCCTCGACCGCGAGCCGTTGCCGCCTATGTTACATGCGTTCCTGGACAGCGTCCGCGACGCCAAGCTTCCGGCACTTTGATAGTTTTTTGCTATCGCAGCATCGCAGATGCCGCATTTACCCGATTAGCGGGGAACTGGTATGAAATATACCATGGAGAGGAAACACGCCCGCGACGAGCACGCCTCGTCCTTCGTCACGCCCGCCGCCGGGCGCCGTAAGACCCGCACGACGCCGAGAGGGCGTCAGGTCGATCCGGTTGCCCTCGCCGATGTGCAGGATCTGCTCGGCGAACGGCCGCGCCGCCGCGACCTGTTGATCGAGCATCTGCACGTGTTGCAGGACCATTACCGCTGCCTGCATGCGCGCCACCTCGCGGCGCTCGCGCTGGAGATGAAGCTGGCGCTGGTCGAAGTCTACGAGGTCGCCTCGTTTTACGCGCATTTCGACATCGTGATGGACGGCGAGCCGGCGCCGCCGCCTATCACCGTCCGCGTCTGCGACAGCCTGAGCTGCGCGCTGGCGGGCGGCGAGACGCTGCTCGCCGACCTGCCGGCGGCGCTCGGACCCGGCGTCCGCGTCGTCCGCGCGCCCTGCATGGGCGCCTGCCACAACGCGCCCGCCGTCGCGGTCGGCCATGCGCTGCACGAGCACGCGAGCGTGCGCAGCGTCGCCGCCGCAGCCGTGGACGAGCATGGCGCGCACCCGCACATCCCGGACTATCCGGGCCTCGACGCCTACAGGTCCGGCGGCGGCTACGCGCTCCTCGCCGACTGCCTCGATGGCAAGCGGACGGTCGACGAGATCATCGGCCTGCTGGAAAGCTCGAACCTCCGCGGCCTCGGCGGCGCCGGCTTCCCAACCGGCCGCAAATGGCGGTTCGTCCGCGCCGAGCCGGCGCCGCGCCTGATGGCGGTCAACGCCGACGAGGGCGAGCCGGGCACCTTCAAGGACCGGCACTATCTGGAGATCGACCCGCACCGCTTCCTCGAAGGGATGCTGATCGGCGCGTGGGCGGTGGAGGCCACCGACATCTACATCTACCTGCGCGACGAGTACCCGCAGTGCCGCGAGATCCTGCTGCGCGAGGTCGCGGCGCTTGAGCGCGCCGGCCTGTCGCGGCATACGCGCATCCATCTCCGCCGCGGCGCCGGCGCCTATATCTGCGGCGAAGAGTCGGCGATGCTGGAGAGCATCGAGGGCAAGCGCGGCCTGCCGCGGCACAAGCCGCCCTTCCCGAGCCAGGTCGGCCTGTTCGGCCGTCCGACGCTGATCAACAACGTCGAGACGCTGTTCTGGGTGCGCGACATCGTCGAGAAGGGGCCGGACTGGTTCGCCGGCCACGGCCGCAACGGCCGCAAGGGGCTGCGCACCTTCTCGGTCTCGGGCCGCGTCAAGGAGCCCGGCGTCAAGCTGGCGCCGGCCGGCATCACCGTGCGCGAGCTGATCGACGAGTATTGCGGCGGCATGGCCGAGGGGCACGCCTTCAAGGGCTATCTGCCGGGCGGCGCTTCGGGCGGCATTCTGCCGGCTTCGATGGGCGACATTCCGCTGGATTTCGGCACGCTGGAAGAGCACGGCAGCTTTATCGGCTCGGCGGCAGTGGTCGTGCTGTCCGACAAGGACGATATGAAAGCGGTGGCGCTCAACCTGCTGCGCTTCTTCGAGGACGAGAGCTGCGGGCAGTGCACGCCCTGCCGCGTCGGCACCGAGAAGGCGGTCAAGCTGATGAGCCGCGACACCTGGGACGAGGCCCTGCTCAACGACCTCACCCGCGTCATGACCGACGCCTCGATCTGCGGCCTCGGTCAGGCCGCGATGAACCCCGTGAAGCAGGTCCTGAAGCACTTTCGTCAGGACTTGAGCTGAGGAATGCCGCCCATGAGCGAGACCATCCGTTTCTTCCTCGACGGCGAGGAGGTGGAAGCCCGCCTCGGCGAGACGATCTGGCAGGTCGCGAACCGCCGCGGCACCGAGATCCCGCATCTCTGCTACTCGCCGAAGCCGGGCTACCGGCCGGACGGCAACTGCCGCGCCTGCATGGTCGAGGTCGAGGGCGAGCGCGTGCTGGCCGCGTCCTGCATCCGCAGGCCGGTCCCCGGCATGAAGGTCTCGACCGCCAGCGAGCGAGCGAAGACGTCGCGCAAGCTCGTCTTCGAGCTGCTGGTCGCCGACCAGCCCGAGCGCGAGACCGCGCATGATCCGGACTCCGCCTTCTGGAACTGGGCCGACCGCGTCGAGGTCGAGACGAGCCGCTTTCCGGCCGACACCCGCCCGGCGCCGGACCGCAGCCATCCGGCGATGGCGGTCCATCTGGACGCCTGCATCCAATGCGGCCTATGCGTGCGGGCCTGCCGCGAGGTCCAGGTCAACGACGTGATCGGCATGGCCGTGCGCGGCCATAGCGAGAAGATCGTCTTCGACTTCGACGATCCGATGGGGGACAGCACCTGCGTCGCCTGCGGCGAGTGCGTCCAGGCCTGCCCGACCGGCGCGCTGATGCCGGCGACGCATGTCGACGCGGCGGGCACCTACGCCAACGCGCCGGACCGCACCGTCGACAGCGTCTGCCCCTATTGCGGCGTCGGCTGCCAGCTCACGTTCAACATCAAGGACGACGTGATCGTCTCGGTCGAGGGCCGCGACGGGCCGTCGAACCGCGACCGGCTCTGCGTCAAGGGCCGGTTCGGATTCGACTACGTCCATCACCCGCACCGGCTGACCCGACCGCTGATCCGCAAGGACGGCGTCGGCAAGCACGACGTCAGGATCGATCCCGGCAATCCGCTTACGCATTTCCGCGAGGCGACCTGGGATGAGGCGCTGGACCGCACCGCCGCCGGCCTGAAGCGGCTCCGCGACGCGCATGGCGGCAACGCGCTCGCCGGCTTCGGCTCGGCCAAGGGCTCGAACGAGGAGGCGTACCTATTCCAGAAGCTCGTCCGCACCGGCTTCGGCACCAACAACGTCGACCACTGCACCCGGCTCTGTCACGCCAGTTCGGTGGCCGCGTTGATGGAGGGGATCGGCTCGGGCGCGGTGACCGCGCCGTTCATGGCCGCCGAGCAGGCCGAGGTGATCATCGTGATCGGCGCCAACCCGACCGAGAACCACCCGGTCGCCGCGACCTTCTTCAAGAACGCGGCGAGGCGCGGCGCGACGCTGATCGTGATGGACCCGCGCGGACAGGCGCTGAAGCGGCACGCGACGCACATGCTCCAGTTCAAGCCGGGCCGCGACGTCGCGATGCTGAACGCGCTGCTCAACGTCATCATCGAAGAGGAGTTGCACGACCGTCAGTACGTGCAGGCGTACACCGACGAGTTCGAGGCGCTGAAGGAGCACGTCAAAGCCTACGCGCCGGAGAAGATGGCGGAGATCTGCGGCATCGACGCCGACACGCTGCGCACCGTCGCCCGCAAGTACGCGCGCGCCGAATCGGCGATCATCTTCTGGGGTATGGGGATATCGCAGCACACGCATGGCACCGACAACGCGCGCTGCCTCATCGCGCTCGCGCTCGTCACCGGCCAGGTCGGCCGCCCCGGCACCGGCCTGCATCCGCTGCGCGGGCAGAACAACGTGCAGGGCGCGTCCGACGCCGGACTGATCCCGATGGTCTTCCCCGATTACCGCTCGGTCGAGGAGGAGCAGTTCCGCAAGTTCTACGAGGAGCTGTGGGGGGCGAAGCTCGATCCGAAGCGCGGCCTCACAGTGGTCGAAATCATGGATGCGGTCCATGCCGGGACCGTCCGCGGCATGTACATCATGGGCGAGAACCCGGCGATGTCGGACCCCGACGCCGGGCACGCCCGCGAGGCGCTGGCGAAGCTGGAGCATCTCGTCGTCCAGGACATTTTCCTGACCGAGACCGCCTGCTTCGCCGACATCGTGCTGCCCGCGTCCGCCTGGCCGGAGAAGGACGGCACCGTCACCAACACCAACCGTCAGGTCCAGCTCGGCCGCAAGGCGCTGCCGCTGCCGGGCGACGCCCGCGAGGACTGGTCGATCATACAGGAGATCGCCCGTCGCCTCGGTCTCGGCTGGCAATACGCGCACCCGCGCGACGTCTTCGCCGAGATGACCGAGGCGATGCCGTCGCTCGCCAACATCACCTGGGACCGGCTGGTGCGAGAAAGCTCGGTGACTTATCCATGCGACGCGCCCGACCAACCCGGCCACGAGATCGTGTTCGGCGACGGCTTCCCGACCCCGAACGGGCGTGCGCGGTTCGTCCCGGCGGCGATCGTCCCGCCGGCCGAGGAGCCGGACGCGGAGTACCCTCTGGTGCTGACGACGGGCCGCCAGCTCGAACATTGGCACACCGGGGCGATGACCCGGCGCGCCAGCGTCCTCGACGATCTGGAGCCGGAGGCGATCGTCTCCGTCTCCCCGGCCGATCTGCGGCGGCTCGGCGTGGCGCCGGGAGAGCCGGTCCGCGTCAGCACGCGCCGCGGCGAGATCGAACTGAAGGCGCGGGCCGACGGCGCGTTGCCGCCGGGCTTGATCCACATTCCGTTCTGTTACGTCGAGGCGGCGGCGAACATCCTGACCAACCCGCAACTCGATCCTTTTGGAAAGATTCCAGAATTCAAGTACTGTGCTGCTAAGATCGAGCGAATTGAGGCGACGGCGCACGCGGCGGAATAGAGAAACGCGGGCCGTCGTCTGGGGGTAACGAGACGAAGCTCAAGCCGCGCATAAAGTGCGGCGGAGAAGGGAGGTCCTCGGATGTCGGTAGCAAGTTCAACAGTCGGCGCAGGGCGGTCGAGCGCAGGGATCCTCGACCGCGAGCGCATCATCGCGAAGCCCGGATTCAACCGGTGGCTTGTCCCGCCGGCCGCGCTTGCGATCCATCTCTGCATCGGTATGGCGTACGGCTTCAGCGTGTTCTGGCTGCCGCTGACGCGCGCGATCGGCATCCAGAAGTCGGTCGCCTGCCCCGATATGACGCTGATCGGTTCGCTGTTCACCACGAGCTGCGACTGGAAGGTCAGCGACCTCGGCTGGATGTTCACCCTGTTCTTCGTGGTGCTCGGCTCCTCGGCCGCGATCTGGGGCGGCTGGCTGGAGCGGGCGGGGCCGCGCAAGGCGGGCGTCGTCGCGGCGATCTGCTGGTGCGGCGGCCTGTTGATCTCCGCCGTCGGCGTGATCACGCACCAGCTCTGGCTGCTGTGGCTCGGTTCCGGCGTGATCGGCGGCGTCGGCCTCGGCCTCGGCTACATCTCTCCGGTCTCGACGCTGATCAAGTGGTTCCCCGACCGGCGCGGCATGGCGACCGGCATGGCGATCATGGGCTTCGGCGGCGGTGCGATGATCGGCGCGCCTCTGGCCAACCTGCTGATGAACACTTTCCGCACGCCGACCTCGGTGGGCGTTTGGCAGACCTTCGTCGCGATGGCCGCGATCTATTTCGTGTTCATGATCGGGGGCGCGTTCGGCTATCGCCTGCCGCCGGCCGGCTGGCGTCCGGACGGCTGGAAGCCGCCCGCCAGCAACGGCAAGGCGATGATCACGACGCGGCACGTCCATCTCCGCGACGCGCACAAGACGAAGCAGTTCTGGTTGATCTGGGCGGTCCTCACCCTCAACGTCAGCGCCGGCATCGGGGTCATCGGCATGGCGTCGCCGATGCTCCAGGAGATCTTCGGCGGCAAGCTGATCGGCCTTCCGGACGTCAGCTTCACGCAGCTCGGCGACGATCAGAGGAAGCTCGTGGCCGCCATCGCCGCCGGCTTCACCGGTCTGCTGTCGCTGTTCAACATCGGCGGCCGGTTCTTCTGGGCGAGCCTGTCCGACAAGATCGGGCGGAAGATGACGTACTACACGTTCTTCGCGCTCGGCATCGTGCTTTACGCCAGCGCGCCGTGGGCCGCCCATGCCGGCAGCAAGATCCTGTTCGTGCTGTTCTTCTGCGTCATCCTGTCGATGTACGGCGGCGGCTTCGCGACGGTGCCGGCCTATCTGGCCGACATCTTCGGGACGCAGTTCGTCGGCGCCATCCATGGGCGGCTGCTCACCGCATGGTCGACCGCCGGGATCATCGGACCGGTCGTCGTCAACTATATCCGCGAGTTCGAAATCGCGGCGGGCGTGCCCCGCAGCGCTGTCTACGACGTCACGATGTACGTGCTGGCGGGGATGCTGGTCTTCGGCTTCGTCTGCAACATGTTCGTGAAGCCGCTTGCGGATCATTGGTTCATGAAGGACGAGGAGGTCGCGGCGCTCCAGGCGAAGTCCGCCCAGGCCGCCGCCGGGCCGACCGGCTCGTTCGGGATCGGCAGGGGCGGCTTCGACGCCAAGGCCGCGCTCGCGTGGCTGGCGGTCGGCATCCCGCTCGCCTGGGGCGTCTGGATCACGCTGGACAGCTCGTTCGTGCTGTTCCGCTGAACGCAAGCGATCGCGGTATCGCAAGAGGGCGTCGCCGCGCTCTGCGGCGGCGCCCTCTTTTTGCCGGCGATCGGCGGAGCAATTTCTTACCGCGGAGGACGCAGAGAACCGCTGAGGTCCGCTGAGGGGCGAATTCTTTCTCGCGCAGCGGGCAGCGCACAGCCCGCCGCTCCGCGAGCCTCCGCGTCTCCTCTGCGGTAAAGAAGGAGATCTATTTCTTCTCAGGTCCGTCCCTACGCCACTTGGCGCTGATCGCTGGCTTGGTGCAATTCCACGGCGGGCAGGAGGATGGAGACCATCGTTCCGACCCCGACCTCGCTCGTGAGTTCGAGCTTTCCGCCGTGAAGTTCGACGAGCCGCTTCGAGAGCGGCAGCCCCAGGCCGGCGCCCTCGTAACGCCGCGCGAGGCTCCCGTCGATCTGGCCGAACCGCTCCAGCGCCGTCGGGATATCTTCCGGCGCGATGCCGATGCCGGTATCGGCGATCGAGATCGCGATCTCGGCATCGCGCCGCATCGCCGTAACCGTCACCTCGCCGCCCGCGGGCGTGAACTTGATCGCGTTGTTCATCAGGTTGAAGAGCACCTGACGTATCCGGCGGGGATCGGCGCGTACGCACAGCAGGTCCGACGCCGCTTCCATCCTCAAGCCAACGCCGGCATCGGCGGCTTGCGCCGTCACCATCTTCCGCACCGCGGCGAGCGTCTCGGTCAGGTCGATCGTCTCTTCGTCGAGGAGGAGGCGGCCGGAATCCAGTTTCGAGAAATCCAGGATGTCGTTGATCCGGCCGAGCAGAAACCTGCCGCTGTCGCGGATGTTCGCCGCGTACTCGCGGTAGCGGGCATCGCCGAGTTGGCCGAAGCTCTCCGCGGCCATCAACTCCGCGAACCCGATCACGGCGTTCAGGGGCGTGCGCAGCTCGTGGCTCATGGTCGCGAGGAACTGCGACTTGGCCTGGCTCCCCGCGGCGGCGGCTTCCAGGGCGGTCGCCAGATCCTTCGACGCGG
>DASWRT010000021.1:0-8149 GCA_036403035.1 Allostellaceae bacterium
CCGACGCCTCGCCCTCGCGGAAGCGCCGCGCCTCGGCGCGGCGCACTTCCGGCGTCAGCGCGCCGTAAACGGTCGCGACGCGCCGCCCGCCGCGCAGGATCAGCTCGCGCAGCTGCATCACTTCGCGCCGCGAGAAGGCGATCACGGCGTCGCCGTCCTGCAGCTCGCCGAGCCGCACCGGCCGGGGGATGACGGTCAGCGGGTTCTTGCGCTCCAGCCGGTGGACCTCCAGCGGCGAGCCCGACAGCTCGGCCAGCCGGCGGATCAGCGGCAGCGCGTCGACCGAGCCGCACAGCACGATCTCGCGCGCCGGCACGCCCAGTACCGCCACCGTCCAGGCCCAGCCGCGATCCTCGTCTTGGAGGAGCTGCACCTCGTCGATCACCGCGCAGTCGATCGGCGTGCGGAAGTCGGCCATCTCGACGGTCGAGGCGACGTGCGTCGCCGCCGGGTCGATCAGCCGCTCCTCGCCGGTGACGAGCGACACCGCGACGCCGCGCTCCTGAAGCGTCTCGTATCCTTCGAGCGCGAGGAGGCGCAGCGGCGCGAGATAGCGGCCGGTCGCCGCCGCCGCGAGCCGGGTCATCGCCGCGTGCGTCTTGCCGGAATTGGTCGGCCCCAGATAGGCGATGAAGCGCCGTTCCATCGCGCGGGCCGCCGGAAACGCATCGAGATACTCGCGCAGCCCGGACGCCGCCTCGATCCGCTGTTCGCGGGCGGCGCGGCGGACCGTTCGGCTCCACGCCGACACGGCGCGGTCGAGCTTCGCGATCAGCGCGTCGATCGGGCGCGCCTTCGCCTTGCCGCCACGATCCTCGCCGCGCAGCGCCTCGTCCAGATATTTCACGAGATCGCCCGCGGCGGCTTCCACCCAGGACAGCTCGTCCTGCAACGCCGCCAGCCGGCGTCCGGCGTCCGTTACCCAATCGCGGATGCGGCGCGGCGCGTCCGAAGCGGCGATCACGTCCGCCGCGATGGAATTGAGCCGTTCGCGCAGCGCCTTCCGCTCGTCGCCGCCGGCCGGCGGCGTGCCGGCCAGCGCGGCGACGTCGTCCGGCAGCGGGACGGTCTCAAGGGCCGAGACGGTCACCGTGTCGAGACCCGCCAAGCCGCCGCCGCCGCTTTCGGCGGCTTCGGGGTCGAGATCGGCTGCGGCGATCGTGACCGGAACCTGGATCCTCAGAACGGGCGCGCCGTCGACCGCGCCGATCCGCACCCCGCGCGGCAAAGGCAGGCCGTAAAGCGCTGACGGCGACGCGCCGGAGGCTGGCTTGTCCGCGCGCCCCGTTCCCGCCGTCGCGGCGGCGGTGCTGCGGCGGCGCGCTTGCTTTCCGTCGCCCGCCGAAGCCGGCCGGGGCGCCAGGGCTGCGCGTTGGGCCGCGCGCATGGCGGACAGCGCGCGGCTGAAGGCGCGGCGGCGGCGCGTGTCGAGCGGGATCGCCGCCGATCGCCGCCATGCGCGGGGACCGCCGTATCCGATCAGACCGGCGACGTCGCCGTCCGCCTGTGCCCAAGCCGCGAGCGCCGGCCAGCTCTCATGGTCGACGAGCTGCCGGACCGCCTCGGCAAAGGCCAGGCCCGACTCATCCAGTGGCGCCGCCGTCGCGTCCGCGGCGCTGGGGAGATCCATATCCGTCCTGCGAGGGTTAAATCGACGATAAATCCGAGCGGTATATAGGGATTCGCGCTGGCTGTTGCAGGCCGGAGAAAACGATCGGCGCGGAGTTCGGCGGGATCAGACGCCGCGCGACGCAAGGCACCCGATCGGCAGCAGCGAGCCGCCGCTTACGTAAAGCGCGCCGTGGGCGTATAGCTGCCGGGCCGCGACGTCGCCGCCGCTGGCGGATACGTCGATCAGCCAGAGATCGCCGGTCGCGTTGCTCCGGACGATCCGCCCGTTCGCCGCGTCGACCGCCGCAAACACCTGTTCAGCCGACGATCCCGCAGGGAATAGCGCCGCGACGATCGGTGCGTTCCGCGGCGGCAGGGCCGCGACCGGTCCCGCGGTCAGCACGGAGACGGCAAGCAGAAGCGGCGCGGCGCTCCGGCGCCGGCGTCCTGGCGCGCTCCTGTTGTCATCGCCGCCGGTTCCATCACCGCCGCCGCCGCGGGCGACGCGGCGACGAGCGCGCCATCCCGCCAACGTGCAGACGATCCCGAGCGCAAAGAGCAGCACGTCCCACAGCAGGTAGTTGTCGCTGTCCATCCGGATGTGATGGATGCGCAGAATCCAGTGGAACAGGACGGCGTCGACGATGTGCCAGACGCCGAAGCCGATCAGGAAATCCGCGAGCAGCACGCCCCCGGCCGCGCCCTCGGATGCTGATGAGAACCGGTCCCGGTCTCGCCACAGCATCCACAGTCCGGCCGCCGCGACGACGTACATCGCGACATGGAAGAGCCCGTCGGCCAGGATCTGGACACGGATGTCGGCGATCCAGGATCCGCTCACGTTGCTGAGCAGGTGGTGCCATTGGAGCACTTGGTGGAACAGGATTCCATCCAGGAACCCGCTCATCGCGAAGCCGAGCAGAAAGCCGGCGGACGTCGGTGCGCCGCCGAGCGGCATGTCCGGTCGGCTGCGGCTCAAGTCGGCGGAGGGTGCGGAAGCGATTCTCATGGACAACCCCGGAGCGCGCGGCGCTCACGAATGGACCGAGGCGGCAAGGATGGCCGGCGACGCCCGCCTCACGGCGGCGCTCGGCGGACTTGCCGCCCGGCGGCGGCGATGGCGCGGGACGACGACATGGGCTCCCCTCGTCGACGTGATTTCTCAGAGGCAACATCGCCGGCAATTTGCCGTTCCGCACCGCCGGAACCCGCCTGGAACTCGGTCGGACGGCGTCCGTTCCCACTCTGCGCATCCGCGTCCGCATTCGCGTGATCGCGACTGCGTCCATAATCTCCGGCGGAGAAGCGGCGGCGATGAGAGTGTCCGATGTGATGGCCGATGCGGTGGAGTTCGTGCCGCCTGACGCCACCGTGCAGTCGGCGGCGGCGCTGATGGGCGAGCTGGACGTCGGCGCCTTGCCCGTTGGGACGCAAGACGACCTTCAGGGCGTCCTGACCGATCGCGACATCCTGTTCCGCGTCGTTGCCGACGGACGCGACCCGGCTGCCGTGCGGGTGCGCGAGGTGATGTCGTCGACGGTCTTTTCCTGCCGGGCCGACGATACCCTGGCTACGGCCATGGACCTCATGAGTTCCTACCACGTGCGGCGATTGCCGGTGCTCGACGCCGACCGCGTCGCCGGGTGGCTGACCCTCTCGGACATCTCGCGCCGGCTGCTTCTCGACACGGACACGATCCGCGCCGCGCTCGGCGAACTCAGCGGGTCCGCTGCCGACGCCGCCGAGAAATAGGCGGCGGTCCCCGGTTTCCACTGGCTCTGCGGCCGGCGTCTTCCGCCCGGCGCTGCGTCGCCGAACGGCTTAGACGACCATCACCCAGTCGGGGTTCGTGTTGCCGAGCAACACCACGGCGTGGTGGTAGTAGTCGATGCTATTGTCGGACAAGATCAGCAGGTCGCGCCCTGTCTGCGAAACGTCGAATTCTCCGGAATGCGCGAGGTTGCCGCGCACCACGTCGTAATCTCCGGAATTCAGCAGCAGATGCTCGTGATCGGGCGATGATGCGTGGATATCGGGCGCCGTCGCCGGGGTGAAATTCGTGTCGAGCGCCACCGTCGAGACGCGGTGGGTCGCGCCGGTCTGGATCATGTCCTCGCCGAATCTGTAGTCGCCGATCAGATCGAAGACGCCGACGACATGATCGCCTTCCGAGAGGACTCCGTTCGTATCGTTGGTCACGGCAAGGTCGCTCGCTCCGACCGGTGCAAACGTGTCGTGACCGGATCCGCCTATCATCAGGTTGCCGATGCCCGTTTCGTGGTCGCCGCCGCTGCCTCCGACGCTCAGGAGGAAGTCATCGCCGCTTCCGCCAAGGAGCAGATTGTAGTGTCCGTTCGCCCCGACCTGATCGTTTCCGTTCCCGCCGATCATCAGGTTGTAGTTCCCTTCGGAGAAAACCTGATCGTTGCCGTCGCCGCCGTCGAGGATGTCGTGATTTCCGCCTGTGTTGATGAAATCGTCTCCGTTTTCGCCGAAGACCTGGGAACCGTCTGCCCAACCCTGCGCTTCGAAAGAGTTGAACGCGTCGTTCCCGTTGGTGAGGTTATATAAAGGCATGGATATTTCTCCGGAATTACGCAGCTTTTCGGAGAGTCGCTGAGCGGTCTCGCGTGATTGGGCTGAAAAGTCCGGTTCTTCACTGAATGAAGTCTATCACCATGTCGAGATGATGCGTCTTGTCTTTGATTGTCCTTTGCGCCGCAGGCCGGGGCAAGCGGTCGCTGCGGCTCGCTCGACGGAGAAGCCGGGAGACGCGATAGTTAGACGCGCATGCCGAATTGGCGATTGAGCCGGAGGACGAGGTCGCCCGGCAGTCCGAGCCGCTGCGCCAGATAGCCGAGATAGGCAAGGGCGAGCTTGCTGTTCCGGTCGACCGTGCGGAGCGAGACGGCGTAGAAGCGGGCCGCCGTCCGTGCGGCCCCGACCTGCCGGACCAGCGATTCCAGGCAGGGCGGCTCGTCGATCGACTCCTCCAGCCGCCGCTTCTCCGCCGCGTCGAGCTGATCGGCGGCGGCGAGCGCCGCAGCGATCGCACGCCGCTCGTCGGCGT
Organism: Allostellaceae bacterium; assembly: GCA_036403035.1. GTDB lineage: Bacteria > Pseudomonadota > Alphaproteobacteria > ATCC43930 > CGMCC-115725 > DASWRT01. The sequence continues at coordinate 4,682 of DASWRT010000021.1, forward strand.
CGAGCCGCCCGTCCGCGTGCGCGGCGGCGGACATGGCGCGGATCAGCAGCGAAGCCTCCGCCGCGTCGAGGCCGCGCAGGTCGGACAGCGGCGGGTCCATGAGCTGATGGCGGTTCCGCAGATGGCCGTCCAGCACCTTGAGCGCGAGGAGCTGGAGCAGCACCGGCCGATGGCCGTCATCCCGCCCGGCGGCGCGGCTGCCGCTGCCCGGCAACGTCAGGCCTCGCCGTTCCCGCCGGTCCGCGCCGGCTGCGGGACCGCCGCGTCGATCTGCGACAGCAGGCGCGAGAAGTCTATCGGTTTCGGGTGGTAGTCGTTGCAACCGGCCTGCAACGCCTTTTCCCGATCGCCGGACATCGCGTGCGCCGTCAGGGCGATGATCGGGATGCTCGCGGTCTCCGGGTCCGACTTCAGCTCCCGCGCCGCCGTCCACCCGTCGATGACCGGCAGGTTCATGTCGAGGAGAACGACGTCGGGCCGGTCCGTCCGGACCTTGTCGATGCCTTGCCGGCCGTCGAAGGCGAGCGCGACGTCGTATCCGCGCCGCTTCAGCCGGCGCGACAGGAAATCCCAGATCTCCTCGTGATCCTCGACCAGCAGAATTCTCGGCATCCATGTCTCCGGCGTGGGTGCGACGCATCCCGGTACACGCGAGGGATCGGGGCAGCGATCTGACGCGGTGTTGAAACTAACGCCGCTATGCTGCTCTCGTCCTTCGGTCACCCCTGGTGAACCGCAGCCCGTGCCGTTACCTCACTGCACCGATGAAGCCGGCCCTGCGAATGCGGGCAGACTGCTCCAGCGATGCGGCGGTGCGTTCCAGGCGCGACCGCGTCGCCTGAAGCTCGTGCTGCACGAGGGGATAGAAGCAGCACATCAGGAACAGCACGCCGTACGGGTTGCCGCCGTTGATCGCCCGACGCTCGAAGAAGCCGAGGACGGCGTAGCCGATGACGGCCGCCAGCGTCACGTTTCGCGCCTGCGGGTCCGCGATGGATCGCGAGTAGAGGAGCGCCATCCCGATCATCACGATGTACAGCAGCAGCCCGAACACGCCGGTGTCCACCAGCATCGCGAGATAGGCGTTATGCGCCGAGACGTTCGCCAAGATCTGCTCGTGCTGGCGGAAGCCGACGCCGAGCACCGGCGACTTGAGCCAGAGATCGATCACGTTCGCCCAGATGTCGCTGCGGCCGGTGAAGCCGTTGCCCGTTCCGCGCATCGGGTCGTCGAGCTTCATGACGTCAGTGACGAAGTTCGCGACGCTGTCGCTGATCAGCGAGCTGAAGGCCAGGAACACCATCGCGCCGGCTGCGATGGCGATGAGCGAGCCGACCAGCCGGTATCCGCGCAGCTGCGTTGCCCACAACAGCGCGATCACTCCCGCACCCGCCACGAGGCCGAGCAGGCTGCCGCGCGCCGAAGCGTTGTAGATCGTCATCAGGCCGATGGCGAATCCCGCCGCGCCCAACACGCGGTTCTTGAAACCGAAAGCCGCCGCTGCGCTGCCCAACCCCATCACGCCCCAGAAGTTGGGTTCGATGTCGTGCGCCACGAGCCGTCCCCACAGATACTCCCCGGCGATGTTGACGTAGAGGAGGAAGGCGCCGTTCACGAGGCTGAACGCCGCCGCGATCATCGGCATGAGGCGCGGGTTCGGGCACGCCGCGACGATGATCGCGAGGCCGAACAGGAACACGGTATTGAGGAAATAGACGATCGGCAGGTAGTCCCACGTGTTGCCGATGTAGCTCAACAGGATGATCGCCAGGAAAATCAACGCGAACTTGGTCGCGCTGACGAGGCCGTAGGGGTTGAAGCCGACCAGCAAGAGCTGAAGCGCCGCCGGCAGGCAACCCGCCATCACCACGAGCTGCAGGACGTTCTCGTTCTTCCCGTAGGTCACATAGAAGATGACCTCGATCGCGACGAGCCAGACAGCGTACACTCCGGCGACGGTTCTAAGCTTCAACATGGCGGATCCTTGGAACGTCTTCTGGCTAGAAATCCAGTCTCTTACACTGCACCGATCGCACGCAGCTTTGCCTCGATGGCCGTGGACAGGGCCTCGTAGCCGGCCGGACCGAGATGGAGGCCGTCCTCCTGATAGAGCGACATGTTCTGTCCGCCGTTCGGCCGGAGGAACAGCGCCGTGGCGTCGAGATAATGGACCGAGGCGCTGTCGGCGCAGCCGGCGAACGCCTCGTTCGTCCGGCGGATCGTATCGAGCGGCACGTTGGTGCGCGGCAGGATCGAGACGAGCAGGATCTTCGCCGGCGGCGCCTTGGCGCGCACGGCGCGGACGATCTCGGCGACGCCGAGCGCCGTCTCTTCCGGACCCTGCCCGTTGCTGAGATTGTTGGTGCCGATCAGCAGCACGACGGCCTTCGGCGGCGCCTTGGGAAAGATGCCTTCCTTGAGGCGCCACAGCACGTTCTGCGTGCGGTCGTACGGGATACCTAGATCGACCGGGCGCATCGCACCGAAATGCGCCTGCATGATCTGCGGCGTCCATTGCTCGGTGATCGAGTCGCCGAGGAACACGAGGCCGTAGGGGCCGCCTGCGGCTGCGCGGCGCTGCGCGGCGATCAGCCGCTCCCAGTAGGCGACCTGGTCCGGATGCGATTTCGGAACGGAACTCGGGGCCGGCTGGACCGACGGTGCGGATGCGAGCGAGGCCGTGCCGGGGCAACTGCCTGCGGCATGCGCCGGCAGCGCTGCCGCCGTCATCGCCGTCGCCGCGGCGCCTCCGATCCACAGCGCGGCGGCTATGGCCGCGCGAGGCGAAAAAGTTCGAACCTTCATCCTTGCCTCGACGATCCGACCGGTCCCAGCCCGCATGACCGCCTGACGCGGCGGACGGAAGCGAACGGCTGCAATGCCGGAACGTTCCTGCCGCGCCCCGCAGCAGTGGCGCGTTCTCTGCGCCGGTGATCCTGGTGCAGGCCGCATCAGGCGTCGCGACGAAGTGTGGCGCCGCGGCTGTCTATTCTGCCCCGAACAAACCGCAAGGGGAGCGGCAGAGTTCGGGGCTTCCCGGCAAATCGATGGCGCCTTCGTTATCAACTGAGAGTTTCTTTGCCTTGTAGTTCTATAATCATTTTAGATGGGTATTATAACGATCCTCTGTGGCTGTCTTGGTCTATTTACAATTTATCAACCAGATGGCTGTCATTTGCAGTCCTGCGCAACGAACTGGATGTCTTCCAGTTCGTCGGCGCCTCGCGTGGGCAACAACAAAAAAGCCAGTTCGCGCGCAGCACTTTTGACAACTCGGAGAACGTTTTTATGGCTTCAAAAACTGTGACTGTGATGACGCTCGGCGACTCGATCACGGACGGCATCGGCTACCACGGCTACCGGAACGAGCTCGACCAGAAACTTCGCGAGAACGGCATCACCCCGACCTTTGTCGGCTCGCAGTTTGACGGTACCTACCACGAGGAAGGTCACCCCGGTTACTCGATC
>DASWRT010000022.1:0-8076 GCA_036403035.1 Allostellaceae bacterium
AAGGGGGGAGGGGGAAAAGCTAAACGCTTTCATGGCCCTCCCGCCTTGCGGGGGAGGATTGGGTGGGGGCCCGGTGCGATATCAGGCTGCCCGTTCCGGGCTCGGCCGCAATTCGCGTCAGACCGTAAAGACCGTCGAACCGGTCGTCTTCCGCGCTTCGAGGTCGCGATGCGCCTGCATTGCATCCTTGAGCGCATAGGTCTGGTTGACGCTGATCTTGACCGCGCCGCTCTTCACGACGTCGAACAGCTCTTTCGCCGACGCGACGAGATCCTCGCGCTTCGCGCAGTAGGTCATCAGCGTCGGGCGGGTGACGAAGAGCGATCCTTTGGCCGCAAGAATGCCGAGATCGACCGGTCCGATCGGCCCCGACGACTGCCCGAACGACACCATCATGCCGAGGGGCTGCAGGCAGTCCAGCGACTTCAGGAAGGTGTCTTTGCCGACCGAGTCGTAGACGACCGGAACCTTGGCGCCTTTTGTGATCTCGCCGACGCGGGCGACGAAATCCTCACGCGTGTAGACGATGGGATGGTCGCAGCCGTGAGCGCGGGCCAGCTCGGCCTTCTCGTCGCTGCCGACGGTGCCGATCACGGTGGCGCCGAGATGCTTCGCCCACTGGCAGAGGATGAGGCCGACGCCGCCCGCCGCGGCGTGGACGAGGATGGTCTCGCCGGCCTTGACGCGGTAGGTGCGGCGGATGAGGTACTGCACCGTCAGTCCTTGCAGCATCATCGCCGCGGCGGTGCGGTCATCGATGCCGTCCGGAATAACGACGAGCTTCTCGGCGGGCATGATGCGCGCCTCGGAATAGGCGCCGATCGGCCCGGTGCCGTAGGCGACGCGGTCGCCTTCCTTGAAGTCGGTCACGCCGTTGCCGACCGCCTCCACGACGCCCGCCGCCTCAAGCCCGATGCCGCTCGGGAGCGGGAGCGGATAGAGGCCGGTCCGGTGGTAGGTGTCGATAAAGTTGAGGCCGACCGCGGTATGGCGGACCCGCACTTCGCCCGGCCCGGGATTGCCGACCGGGACTTCCTCCCAGGTCAGGACATCGGGCCCGCCGGCCTTGTGGAAGCGGATGGCATGCGGCATGGGGAGTTATCCTCTCCTCGTCGTCAGGACAGATGCTGTTTGAAGAAATCGGCGGTGCGCTGGTTCGCCAGCTTTGCCGCCTGTGCGTCGTAATGGGCGCCGCCGACGCGTGCGAAGGCATGATCCATGCCGGCATAGGAGTGGATCGTAACGTTCGAATTGCCCGCCAGCCCTTGCTTGACCTTCGTTTGCGCCTCAGGCGGAACGAACTGGTCCTTCTCGGCCACGTGCAGCATCACTGGCCGCTTGATGTTCGCCGCCTCGCCGAGATTCTCGTCGATGGCGACGGCGTAGAAGCCGACCGCTGCGTCGATGCTCGTGCGGGTCGCCATCAGAAAAGCGAGCTTGCCGCCGAGGCAGTATCCGACCGCGCCGACCTTCCCGGTGCACGAGGGGTGAGCGCGCAGGAAATCGAGCGTCGCGGCGAGGTCGTCGACGCCCTTGGCGATGTCGAACCCCTTGTACAGCTCGAAGGCGCGGGCCCATTCGGCCTCGGTCTGATCGGTGATCTGGATGCCCGGCTCCTGCCGCCAGAACAGGTCCGGGCAAAGCGCGGTGAAGCCCTGCGCGGCAAGCCCGTCGGTGATGTCGCGCATCACCTTGTTGACGCCGAAGATCTCCTGAATGACGACCACACCGGGCGCCTTGGCGCCGCCGGCGGGGGTTGCAAGATATCCGTAAAACGTGCCGCCATCCTTGGCGCGGATCGTTACGTCCGTCACGGCTACTCCCTGGACAATCGTTGAAGGTGGTTAACGATAGCCAGGGAGTGGGCCAATGTCACGGCAGCCTTGTCGGAAAGCAGGTCACGTTCTTCAGTGGCGGCGGCGCAGATCGTCGGCGAGGCGTTGCGGGTCGGTATAGGGCAGGGAACAGGTCGTCCCTTCGCAGACATAAGCCGCAGGCCGGCCGCCGACCTTGTCTTTGCCGACTGCGGGATGGCTCGGAGGCAGCGTCTCCCCGTCGGTGACGACGGATAATATCCGGTTCGGCAGCGACACGCCGTAGGCGGCGCGGAGCAGAGCGTCGGTGTCCGGTTCCCCGCGCGCGCCACGGATCACGATCTGTACCGCCCGTTGCAGCAGCTCGTTGCCGTTGAGGAGGGCGCCGAGGGGGAAGAAGTTCCGCGTCAGTTCGCCGGAGAAGGTCCGCACGATCGTCTCGGCGCGATCGCGATGCCGATCGTCGCCCGTGAGATGATAGAGGCGGGCCAGCACGCCGATCATGGTGCCGTTGCCGCTCGGCACCGGACCGTCCTGTGCGGTCTTGACCCGCGCGATCAGCCCCTCGGTATCGTCGGCCGTCAGGAAATAGCCGCCGCCCCCGGTACTGTCCCAGTAATGCCGATCGAGGATGTCGAGCCAGCGTTCGACCTGTGCGAAGTAGGCGCCGTTGCCGGTCGCCTCATGAAGGGCGAGGGCGGCGCGGGACAGGTTCGCGTAGTCGTCGAGCGTCGCGGGGTTCCGTCGCCGTCCCGCGCGCCAGCTATGGGCGAGCCGCCCATCGGCCTCGACCATTTCACGTGAAACAAAGCCGAAGGCGCGTTGCGCCATGTCGAGCCAGTCGCGCCGGTCGAAGGCGAGGCTCGCGTTGGCGAGCGCCGCGATCATCAGCCCGTTCCAGTCGGCGAGCACCTTGTCGTCGCGTCCCGGATGCACCCGCGGCTCGCGCGCCTCGAACAGGATACGGCGGCATGCGGCCAGCTCGGCCTCGCTCGCATTGTCGAGCCGGTCCATCTGCTGAAGCCGATTGAGGATCGTGTGGCTTTCCCAGTTGCCGGCGGGCGTCACGTCGTAAACGCGCTTGAACAGCGTCGCGCGGTCGCTCCCCGCTCCGCCGAGCAGGCGGTCGATCTCGCTCTCGCTCCAGACGTAGAACTTGCCCTCCTCGTGTTCGCTGTCCGCGTCGAGGCTGCTGGCGAATGCCGCACCGTCGACCATCATCTCGCGAACGATCCAGGCGACCGTTTCCTCGATCCGCTCGGCATAGAGCGGCTTGCCCGTCTCCTGCCACGCCAGCGTCAGCAGCTCCACGAGCTGGGCGTTGTCGTAAAGCATCTTCTCGAAATGCGGGACGAGCCATTCCGCGTCGACGGAGTAGCGGGCGAACCCGCCCCCGAGATGGTCGTAGATGCCGCCCTGGGACATGTTGTCGAGCGTCAGCGTGACGGCGTCGCGGAAGGTCTCGTTGCCGGTGCGACGCCATGCGCGCCAGAGCAGCTCGAAAATGCCGGGCTGCGGGAATTTCGGTGCATGGCCGATCCCGCCGTTCGTGCGGTCGATCTCGCGGACGAGCCGCTCGGCGATCTGATCGGTGATCCCCATCGAGACCCCGCCGCCGGCCTGAGGAGCGCCGAGGCGCTGTAACGCGTCGCGGAGGGCCGTGACGTTGCCGGCGACCTTCTCGCGCTCCTGCCGGTAGGCGTTGCTGAGCGCGCGCAGCACGTCCGGGAAGCCGGGGCGGCCCCAGCGGGAGGTCGGCGGGAAATACGTCCCGCCCCAGAACGGCTCGCCGTCCGGCGTCAGGAACATCGTCAAAGGCCAGCCGCCCTGTTCCCCGAGCAGGGCAAGTGCATGCTGGTAGATCGCGTCGAGATCGGGACGCTCCTCCCGGTCGACCTTGATGCTGACGAAATGCTCGTTCATCAGCGCCGCGATGTCCGGATCCTCGAAGCTCTCGTGCGCCATCACGTGGCACCAATGGCAGGCGGCGTAGCCGACCGACAGCAGGATCGGCTTGTCCGCTTGCTTGGCGTGGGCAAGGATCTCCGGACTCCAGGGCTGCCAGTGAACCGGGTTATCCTTGTGCTGGAGGAGGTAGGGGCTGGTCTCGTCGGCGAGGCGATTGCGGTCCATGTCTCTCCAACACCTCCGTAGGGGAAATCGGCGCATCCGATCCTGGACTTCCTATATATGCGGTCTCACTCTCTCTGCGACAAAGCACGGGCAGCGTTCATGGCAACCAATCCGACCGATCCACCGCTCTACTATGCCTCGCACGTCTTCTGCTGCACCAACACGCGGCCGGCCGGCCATCCGCGCGGCTGCTGCAGCGGAAAGGGTGCGGAGAAGCTGCGGAACTACATGAAGGTCCGCGCGAAGGAGCTGGGTCTCAAGGAAACGCGCATCAACACGGCCGGCTGTCTCGACCGGTGCGAGCTTGGCCCGACGATGGTGATCTATCCCGAAGGCGTCTGGTACGCCTACCGGACCACCGAGGACGTCGACGAGATCCTGACCCGGCATCTGATCCGCGGAGAGCGCGTCGAGCGGCTGATGCTCCAGCCGGATCAGGAAGAGTCGGCGGCCTGAGCCGCACCGGACTCCTGCCGGGACGGTTATCGCCGATGCGTCGTGACGATGTTCCGGCGCGGCGAGCCGTTGCAAGTTTCCCTTCCCCTGAGGTTCGCTCCACGCGGGGAAGGGCAGCGCACTTCAACCCCTGAGACTCACATCGTGGAACCCGCGGATACGATCTTCGCCCCGGCGACGGCGCCCGGCCGTGCCGGCGTGGCGGTCGTGCGGATCTCCGGCCCCGCGAGCCGGGCCGCTCTGCTCGCCCTCGGAGCGGTGGATCCGGCAAGGGCGCCGCGTCTCGCCCGGCTGACGGCGTTCGCCGATCCGGCGACCGGCGAGATCCTGGACCGCGGGCTCGCGATCTTCTTTCCCGCGCCGGCAAGCTTCACCGGAGAGGATGTCGCGGAACTGCACCTGCACGGCAGCCGGGCGGTGCTCGCGGCGATCCTCGGCACGCTCGCCGCGCAGCGGGGCCTCCGTTTCGCCGAGCCGGGGGAGTTCACGCGGCGCGCGTTCGAGAACGGCAAGCTCGACCTCACCGAAGCCGAAGGTCTCGCCGATCTGGTCGAGGCGGAGACGGCGGCGCAGCGCCGGCAGGCGTTGCGGCAGATGGGCGGCGAACTCGGCCGGATGTACGACGGGTGGCGGCACGAACTGCTGCGCGCATTGGCACATCTCGAAGCGGACATCGATTTCCCGGAGGAGGATCTGCCGGGCGGACTCTCCGAGAGCGCCCGGCGGTCGATCGAAACGCTGGTCGCTGATATGGAGGCGCACCTGCGGGACGGGCGGCGGGGCGAGCGGTTGCGCGACGGTATCGCGGTCGCGATCGTCGGAGCGCCGAACGCCGGGAAGTCGACCCTGCTCAACGCGCTGGCGCGGCGCGAGGCGGCGATCACGTCGGCGACCGCCGGGACGACCCGCGACGTGATCGAGGTGCATCTCGATCTCGGCGGCTACCCGGTGATCCTGGCCGACACGGCGGGGATACGCGATACGGACGACCCGATCGAGATGGAAGGGGTGCGCCGTGCCCGCGCCGTCGCGGCGAATGCCGATCTCCGCCTGATCGTGATCGATGCCACCGCGCCGCCGGAAGCGACGGAGGAGGGGATTGACGATCTGCGCGGGCCGGACGCGATCCTCGTCGTCAACAAGGTCGACCTGGCACCGCTCCGTGCGATGCCGCCCGATGCGGTCGCCGTGTCGGTCCGGACGGGGCAGGGAATGCCGGCTCTGCTCGACCGCATCGAGCGGGAAGTTGCGTCCCGCTTCGCGATGGGCGAGGCGCCGGCTGCGACGCGGGAGCGGCACCGGCGTGCGGTCGAAGAGACGATCGCCGCTTTGCGGCGGGCATTGAAAGGGACCGCGCCCGAGCTGGTTGCGGAAGACGTTCGGCTTGCGGTTCGCGCGCTCGGGCGTATTACGGGCCGGGTCGACGTGGAGGAAATTCTGGACGTGATCTTCCGGGATTTCTGCATCGGTAAGTAACCGGAAAGCCTCGTTTCACGTGAAACACGGAAATGGACACCGAAGCGGGCCTTCCGTAGAGTGCGCCGCCATGCGGGACATCTCTTATGACGTGGTGGTGATCGGCGGCGGGCACGCCGGTTGCGAAGCGGCTGCGGCTGCGGCGCGTACGGGTGCACACACGCTATTGCTGACCCATAAGCACGCCACGATCGGAGAGATGTCGTGCAACCCGGCGATCGGCGGTCTCGCCAAGGGTCATCTCGTCCGCGAGATCGATGCCCTGGACGGCGTCATGGGACGGGCGATCGATCGCGCCGGCATCCAGTTCCGTATCCTCAACAGCAGCAAGGGTCCGGCGGTACGCGGACCGCGGGCACAGGCCGACCGCGCTCTTTACCGCCAGGCCATGCAGGCGATCCTCGCCGAGCAGGACGGGCTGACGCTTCGCGAAGGCGCCGTCGAGGATCTGACCTTCGGCGCCGACGGACGCTGCACCGGTGTCCGGCTCGCGTCGGGCGAGGCGATCCAGGCCGGCGCCGTGATCGTCACGACCGGCACGTTCCTGCGCGGCCTGATCCATATCGGCGAGGAAAAGATCCCGGCCGGTCGGGTCGGCGAGGCGCCCGCGCTGGGTCTCTCAGCCACGTTCGCACGCCTCGGCTTCGCGCTCGGTCGGCTCAAGACCGGAACGCCGCCGCGCCTCGACGGTCGGACGATCGATCGGGCGGGCCTCGACGTGCAGCCGGGCGACGATCCGCCGGTGCCGTTCTCGTTCCTGACCCGTGCGATCACGACGCCGCAGATCGCCTGCCACGTCACCGAGACGACGAAGGCGACGCACGAGATCATCCGCGCGAACCTGCATCGCGCGCCGATGTATTCCGGCCAGATCGAAAGCGTCGGCCCGCGTTACTGCCCGTCGATCGAGGACAAGGTCGTCCGGTTCGCGGAACGCGATCGGCACCAGATCTTCTTGGAACCGGAGGGTCTCGACGACGACACGGTCTACCCGAACGGCATCTCGACATCGCTGCCGCGGGACGTGCAGGAGGCGCTGCTCCGGACCATTCCCGGCCTCGAGCGGGCGTCCGTGATCCGGCCGGGCTACGCGATCGAGTACGATTTCGTCGATCCGCGCGAACTGCGGCCGACGCTGGAGACTCGCCGCGTGTCCCGTCTTTACTTCGCCGGCCAGATCAACGGTACGACCGGCTACGAGGAGGCGGCGGCGCAGGGGCTTATGGCCGGGATCAACGCCGCGCTCGCCGTTGCCGGAAATCGGACACCGTTCATCCTCGACCGCGCCGACGCCTATATCGGCGTGCTGATCGACGATCTGGTGACGCGGGGCACGAACGAGCCGTACCGGATGTTCACGTCGCGCGCCGAGTACCGGCTCGTTCTCCGCGCCGACAACGCGGACCAGCGGTTGACGCCGCTCGGCGAGCGCGCCGGCTGCATCGGGTCGGAGCGGGCCCGCGCCTATGCCGCGAAGCGGGCGGCGCTGGAGGAGGCGAGGGCACTGGTCGCCCGACTAGTGATGACGCCGCCGGCACTGGCGCGGCGCGGCGTAGCGGTCAACGAGGACGGCGTTCCCCGGTCGGCCACGGATCTGCTCGGCTATCCGAATATCGATCTCGCGCGGCTGTCGGCGATCTGGCCGGAGCTATCGGCGATCCCGGCGGATATCGGCGAGCAGCTCGAGATCGACGGCAAGTACCGCGGCTATATCGAGCGTCAGGAGGCGGACATCCGCGCGTTCCGCCGCGACGAGGCGCTGGCGCTGCCCGACGACCTGGACTACGGCGCGATCGGCAGCCTGTCGTCGGAAGTGCGGGCGAAGCTCGCGGCGGCGCGCCCGGCGACGCTCGGCGCGGCGAGCCGGATGTCCGGTGTGACCCCGGCAGCGCTCACCGCGTTGCTCAAGCATGTCCGGCGCGATGGTGCGGGCAACCGGAACGACATTGCCGATGGTGGTGACGGTAATGTCGTTGCAGCCTGAAGCTTTCCAGAGCCTGGCCGGTGTTTCACGTGAAACGCTGGATCGTCTCATCGCCTATGTCGAGATCCTGAAATCCTGGAACCGGCGGATCAATCTCGTCGGCCGCACGACGCTCGACGATCCGTGGCGCCGGCATGTCTGGGATGCAACGCAACTTCTGCCGCTGATCCCGCCGAAGGCGCGCTGCCTCGTCGACCTCGGCAGCGGGGCGGG
>DASWRT010000023.1:0-4728 GCA_036403035.1 Allostellaceae bacterium
GGCGACGGCAAGGTCTTCCCCGGCGCGGTCACGACCGCGACGCGTCAGGTCGGCGACGTGAAGCTGGGGTTCATCGGGCTGCTGACGCCGCAGACCGCGTCGCTGTCGAGCGGCGGCGCCGGGATCGGCGTCGCGCCGCCGCTCGACGCGGCGAAGGCGGCCGTCGAGAGGCTGAGGCGGGACGAGGGCGTTCACGTCGTGATCGCGCTGACCCACCTCGACGTCGGCGAGGACCGGGCGCTCGCCCGCGCCGTGCCGGCGATCAACGTGATCCTCGGCGGGCACGAGCACGATCCGATCACGTATTACGAGCACGGCACGCTGATCCACAAGTCCGGCTCCGACGCGCATTTCCTCGGCGTGGTCGACCTCGACGTGCGCACCGCCGAGACCGGCGAGGGGCGGAAGACGACGACCGTGCTGCCGAGCTGGCGCATGATCGCCAATGCCGGCACGCCGCCCGACCCCGACGTGGCGCCCCTCGTCGCGACATACACCGACCGCCTCGACCGGGAGCTTGGCCAGCCGATCGGGACTACCGCGGTCGAGCTGGACAGCCGCGTCGACACGGTGCGGTCGGCCGAGGCGCGGATCGGCGATCTGATCGCCGACGCGCTGAAGGCGCAGCTCGGCGCCGACGCCGCGCTGACCAACGGCGGCGGCATCCGCGGCAACCGGATCTACCCGGCGGGCACGCAGCTCACCCGCCGCGACATCCTGGCCGAGATGCCGTTCGGCAATCTCGCCGTGCTGCTGGAGATCACCGGCGCGGATCTGCGCGCCGCGCTCGAAAGCGGCCTCTCCGACGTCAAGGACAAGGCCGGGCGCTTCCCGCAGATTGCCGGCATGACGGTGGTCTATGACCCCAAGGCGCCGCCGAACCGCCGCATCCTGGACATCAAGATCGGCGGCAAGCCGCTCGACGACGCGGCGACGTACATGCTCGCGACCACCGACTTCCTGGCGGCGGGGCGCGACGGCTACGCGAGCCTGACGCGCGCCCGAATGGCCGGCGATACCCGCTTCGCCCCGCTGCTCGCGGAAGTCGTCATCGACTACATCACGGCACGGGGCACGGTGGCGCCGCCGCTCGACGGCCGGACTCTCGCTAAGATATCGGGCGACTGAGCGCAACCGGCGATGTCCGCGATCGAGGTCGAACGGGTCAGCAAGCTCTGGGGCTCCTCCAAGGCGGTCGACGACGTCAGCTTCGCCGCGGCGGCCGGGTCGCTGCTCGTCCTGCTCGGTCCGTCCGGCTGCGGCAAGTCGACGACGCTGCGCCTGATCGCCGGGCTGGAGGCGGTCAGCGCCGGCCGCGTCCGCATCGGCGGCGTCGACGTGACCGGCCTGCCGCCGGCGCGACGGAAGATTTCGATGGTCTTCCAGTCCTATGCGCTGTTCCCGCATCTCACGGTCGCCGAGAACATCCTGTTCGGTCTCCGCGTGCGGCGCGTGCCGGCGGCGGAGCGCGCCGCGCGGCTGAAGCGCGTCGCTCAGCTGCTCGGGCTGGAGCGGCTGCTCGACCGCAAGCCGTCGCAGCTCTCCGGCGGGCAGCAGCAGCGTGTCGCGCTCGGCCGGGCGGTCATCGCCGAGACGCCGGTCTGCCTGATGGACGAGCCGCTCTCGAACCTCGACGCGCAGCTCCGCCACGAGATGCGCCGCGAGATCCGCGCGCTCCAGCAAAAGCTCGGCATCACCATGGTCTACGTCACGCACGACCAGACCGAGGCGATGACGATGGCCGATCAGGTGATCCTGCTGCGCGACGGGCGGATCGAGCAGGACGCGCCGCCGGATCTCCTCTACGCCCGCCCGGCCACCGCGTTCGCCGCACGCTTCATCGGCACGCCGCCGATGAGCATCGTCGCGCTCGCCGACACGCCCGACGCGTCCGGCGGGGCCGTCGTCCGCGAGACCTCGGGTCCGGTCGTGCTCGCCGGACAGCACGGCGGCAAGCTGCTGATGGGCGTGCGGCCGGAGCATGTCCGGCTGAGCGCGGACGGCGGCGGCGTCCCGGCGCGGGTCGAGACGATCGAGTATCTCGGCGCCGACTCGGTCCTCACCTGCGCCGTCGGCGGCGAGACCATGACGGTCCGCACGCCCGGCAAGACGGCGCTCGCGCCGGGCGCGGCGGTCGGCCTTAACTGGTCGCCCGAGGACGTACATTTTTTCGACGCGGAAAGCGGCTATCGTCGCGGCAATCTGCGGGCGGCGCCGGTCGACATTGCCGGCTCGCGGGCGGAACCGCTCACGACAATAAGATGACAGGGAGGGGAAGATGGCGTTCGGGGGAGCGAGTCGGCGGGGTGTGATCGGGACGGCGGCCTTGCTGGGCCTCGCTGCGGCGCTGGCGCTGCCGGCGGGCCGCGTCGCGGAAGCGGCCGATACCGAGGTGAGCTTCTACTATCCGGTCGCGGTCGGCGGCCCGATCACGAAGATCATCGACGGCTACGCCGCCGCGTTCGAGAAGGAGAATCCCGGCATCAAGGTGAAGCCGGTCTATGCCGGCACCTACCAGGACACGATCACCAAGGCGCTGACCGCGCTGAAGAGCGGCGAGCCGCCGGTGCTGTCGGTGATCCTCTCGACCGACATGTTCACGCTGATCGACGAGGACGCGATCGTGCCGTTCGACGACCTCGCCAAGGACGAGGCCGGCCGCGCCTGGATCGACGGCTTCTATCCGGCCTTCCTCGCCAACAGCCGCACCGGCGGCAAGACCTGGGGCATCCCGTTCCAGCGCTCGACGATCGTGATGTACTGGAACAAGGACGCCTTCAAGGAGGCCGGGCTCGATCCCGAGCAGGCGCCGAAGACCTGGGACGAGCTGGTCGCCTTCGGACAGAAGCTGACCAAGCGCGACGCCGCCGGCAACGTCACGCAGTGGGGCGTGCAGATCCCGAGTTCCGGCTTCCCGTACTGGCTGTTCCAGGCGCTGGCGACCGAGAACGGCGCGACCCTGATGAACGAGGCCGGCACCGAGGTCTATCTCGACAAGCCCGCCGTCGCCGAGGCGCTGCAATTCATGGTCGATCTCGGCCGCAAGCACCGGATCATGCCCGAGGGGATCACGGAGTGGGGCACCACGCCCAAGGATTTCTTCGAGCGCAAGGTCGCGGTCATGTGGACGACGACCGGCAACCTCACCAACGTGAAGCAGAATGCCGGCTTCCCGTTCGGCGTCGCGATGCTGCCGTCGCACAAGCAGCCGGGCTCGCCGACCGGCGGGGGCAATTTCTACGTCTTCAAGAAGGCGGCGCCCGAGCAGCGCGCCGCCGCGCTCAAGTTCGTGCAGTGGATGACGACGCCGGACCGCGCGGCCGACTGGGGCATCAAGACCGGTTACGTCGCGGTGCGCCCGGACGCCTGGGAGACGCCAGCGATGAGGGACTACGTCGCCGGTTTCCCGGCCGCCGCCGTCGCCCGCGACCAGCTCCAGTACGCCGTCGCCGAGTTCTCGACGCACGACAACCAGCGCGTCACCAAGGCGCTGAACGACGGCCTCCAGGCCGCCCTGACCGGCACCAAGCCGCCCGAGCAGGCCATGAAGGACGCCCAGCGCGAAGCCGACCGCATCCTGCGGCCGTACAAGCGGTGAGCGACCGGGCAGGAAGGTCGGGTAACGCGGCTCCCTCCCCCGCGAGCGGGGGAGGGATAGGGTGGGGGCTCGCGTCGCAACGTGGGCATGCCGGATTGCCCCCATCCCGACCTTCCCCCGCAGGCGGGGGAAGGAGTGACGATCGGGCGGGAAAGGCGGCGTCTGCATGCCCGTCCGGCGGAGCCGGCGCATGACGCCGCGCTCCGTCCGCCTCGCTCCCCACATCCACGGCTGGCTGCTCCTCCTCCCCGCCGCGGTGCTGCTCGCCGCGTTCACGCATTACCCCGTGGTCGCGACCGTGCTGCACAGTTTCTTCTCGACGGCGAAGGCCCGGCGGGCGGCGGTATTCGTCGGGCTCGACAATTACGAGGCGATGCTGGACGACCCGGTCTTCCTCCAGGCGCTGCTCAACAACGCCGTCTTCGCGCTCTGGACGATCCCGGTCTCGATCGTGCTGGCGTTGGCGATGGCGCTCGCCGTCAACGGCGCCGCCGTGAAGGGACGGGCGTTCCTGCGCCTCGCCTATTTCACGCCGACCGTGCTGCCGATGATCGCGGTCGCCAACATCTGGCTCTTCTTCTATTCGCCGGGCTACGGGCTGGTCGATCAGGTGCTCGGCCTGTTCGGCGCGGGATCGCACAACTGGCTCGGCAACCGCGACACGGTGCTCTATTGCCTGATCGTCGTGACGATCTGGAAGGAAGCCGGGTTCTTCATGATCTTCTATCTCGCCGCCTTGCAGCAGATCCCGCCGGTGCTCGGTGAGGCGGCGGCGGTCGAGGGCGCAGGGCGCTGGTATTTCTTCCGCCGAGTCACCTTCCCGCTGCTGATGCCGACGACGCTGTTCGTGCTCGTCAACGCCGTCATCAACGCGTTCCGGCTGGTCGACCACATCGTCGTCATGACGCGTGGAGGACCGGACAACGCCACATCCCTGCTGCTGTATTACATCTACGAAATCGGCTTCCGGTTCTGGGATTCGGCTTATGCAGCTGCATTGACCATGGTCCTGCTGGTGCTGCTCGGGCTCACGGCGCTGTTCCAGTTCGCGTTCCTGGAACGGCGCACTCATTACCGGTGATGAGCACAGCTCTCCACCTTGACGCCCCAACCGGTGTTGCGCGCTGGCT
>DASWRT010000024.1:0-4387 GCA_036403035.1 Allostellaceae bacterium
CCGCGGGAGAGGGGGTATCCGCGGGATAGAAGCCGATGTTCGCCTACATCATCCGCCGCGTCGCGGCGACGATCCCGGTCATGTTCGTCGTGGCGCTGTTCGTGTTCTCGCTACTGTATCTCAGCCCCGGCGACCCGGCCCTGATCATCGCCGGGGACACCGCCACCGCCGAGGACATCGCGCGCATCCGCGCGGCGCTCGGCCTCGACCAGCCTTTCTACGTGCAGTTCGGCACGTGGCTCTGGCACGTCGTCCGCGGCGATCTCGGCATTTCGATCTTCACCAACCTGCCGGTGACGACGCTGATCGCGCAGCGGCTGGAGCCCACCGTCGCGCTCACGCTCACGACGCTGGTGGTCGCGGTCTCGGTCGCGATCCCGATGGGCGTCGTCGCCGCCTGGAAAGCCGGGACGTGGATCGACCGGCTGGTGATGCTCTTCGCCGTGCTGGGCTTCTCGGTGCCGATCTTCGTCGTCGCCTATCTGCTGATCTTCGGCTTCTCGATCGGGCTCAACTGGTTCCCGGTGCAGGGCTATACGAGCATCCGGCAGGGATTCCTGCCGTTCCTGCGGCACATCACTTTGCCCAGCATCGCGCTCGGCCTGACCTACGCCGCGCTGATCGCCCGCATCACGCGCGCCAGCATGCTGGAGGTGCTGAGCCAGGACTACATCCGCACCGCTCAGGCCAAGGGGCTGTCGAACCGGCAGGTGCTGATCGGGCACGCGCTGAAGAACGCGGCGGTGCCGATCGCAACGATCATCGGCATCGGCGTCGCGCTGCTGATCAGCGGCGTCGTCGTCACCGAAACCGTGTTCGCGATCCCCGGCCTCGGCCGCCTCACGGTCGACGCGATCCTGCGCCGCGACTACCCGATCATCCAGGGCGTGATCCTGCTGTTCTCCGCCGCCTACGTGCTGGTCAACCTCGCGGTCGACGTCAGCTACATGCTGCTCGACCCGCGGGTGCGGTACTGATGGGGGTGCGTGGATTACCCCCCGCCCCGACCCTCCCCCGCAAGGGGGGAGGGAGTTGGTGTCGCGGGTGTATTTCCCTCTCGCAGCATAAAATTCCCTCCCCCTTGACGGGGGAGGGTCGGGGTGGGGGTGGAAGCGCGACGATCGCCGGGAAGGGGTCCCCATGGCGGTGACCACTCCCGACATCGCCGCGACCGCCATCGCCGGACATCGCTCGCGCGGGTTCCTGCGGCGCAACCCGACCGTCGTCATCGGCCTGGTGCTGCTCGGGCTGATGGTCGCGATGGCCGTGCTCGCGCCGTGGCTCGGCACCGTCGATCCGCAGGCGCTCTCGCCGATCCGGCGGCTGCGCCATCCCTCGGCGCAGTACTGGTTCGGCACGGACATGCTCGGCCGCGACGTCTACAGCCGGGTCGTCTACGGCGCGCGCGTCTCGCTGATCGTCGGGCTCGCAGTCGGGGCCTTCAGCACCGCGGTCGGCCTTGCGATCGGCCTCCTGACCGGCTTCAGCCGTCTTGCCGACGCGACGATCATGCGGGTGATGGACGGGCTGATGTCGATCCCGGCGGTGCTGATCGCGATCGCCCTGATGGCGCTGTCGCGGGCCAGCCTGCAGAACGTGATCTTCGCGATCACGGTCGCCGAGGTGCCGCGCGTGACGCGGCTTGTCCGCGGCGTCGTGCTGACCTTGCGCGAGCAGCCCTTCGTCGAGGCGGCGACCGCGACCGGGACGCCGTTCCTGCGCACGTTGTGGCGGCACATCCTGCCCAACACGCTGGCGCCGCTGCTCGTCCAGGGGACCTATATCTGCGCGTCGGCAATGATCACCGAGGCGATCCTGTCGTTCATCGGCGCCGGGACGCCCCCCAACATCCCGAGCTGGGGCAACATCATGGCCGAGGGGCGCAGCCTCTTCCAGATCGCCTACTACATCGTGCTGGCGCCCGGCGTCTTCCTGTCGCTGACCGTTCTGGCCGTCAACCTCGTCGGCGATGGCATGCGCGACGCGCTCGACCCGCGCCTCGCGCGGCGGATGTGAGACGGGCGGGCTGGACGATGACCGATCTTGCCGCCGAGATACCGCCGCGATCCGACGCAAGGAGCGCCGCCGCGACTGCGCCCGCGCTCCTGGAGATCGAGGATCTGCGGACGTACTTCTTCACCCGCGACGGCGTCGTCCGCGCGGTCGACGGCGTGTCGCTGTCGGTCGGCGAGGGCGAGACGCTGGCGGTGGTCGGCGAATCCGGGTGCGGGAAGAGCGTCACGTCGCTCTCGATCCTGCGGCTCGTCGCCTCGCCGCCGGGACGCATCGTCTCCGGCGCGATCCGTTTCCAGGGCCGCGACCTGCTGACGCTCTCCGACGCCGAGATGCGGGCGATCCGCGGCAACGAGATCTCGATGATCTTCCAGGAGCCGATGACGTCGCTGAACCCGGTGCTGACGGTCGGTCGGCAGATCGGCGAGACGCTGCGGCTTCATGAGGGGCTGGATGCGCAGGCGGCGACGCGGCGCGCGATCGAGATGCTGCGGCTCGTCGGCATCTCGGAGGCGGAGCGGCGCGTCCGCCAGTACCCGCACCAGCTCTCCGGCGGCATGCGGCAGCGCGTGATGATCGCGATGGCGCTCGCCTGCAACCCCAAGCTGCTGATCGCCGACGAGCCGACGACCGCGCTGGACGTCACCATACAGGCGCAGATCCTCGACCTGATGCGCGGGCTCAAGGCGAAGACCGGCGCCGCGATCGTGCTGATCACCCACGATCTCGGCGTCGTCGCCGAGATGGCCGAGCGCGTCGTCGTGATGTATGCCGGCCGAAAGGTCGAGGAGGCGCCGGTCCGCGACCTCTTCCGCCGGCCGTTCCACCCCTACACGGTAGGGTTGCTTGCTTCGGTGCCGCGGCTGGGCGCGAGCCTCGACGAGGGCGCCGGGGAACATCGCCTCGCCGAGATCCGCGGCACCGTGCCGTCGCTCCGCGAGGAGATCGTCGGTTGCGCCTTCGCGCCGCGCTGCGGCTTCGCGACCGATCTCTGCCGCCGCGAGGCGCCGGTCTTCGAGGCGAAGACGCCTCGCCACTTCGCGGCCTGCCACCATTCCGACCGGGTCGCCGGATCGTGATGCCCGCCTCGTCGCCACCGCCGCTGCTGGAGGTCCGCGACCTTAAGAAGCACTTCCCGATCCGCAAGGGCCTGTTCTCGCGGACGGCCGGCTACGTCTATGCCGTCGACGGCGTCAGCTTCACGATCGGCGAGGGCGAGACGCTCGGCCTCGTCGGCGAGTCCGGCTCCGGCAAGACCACGGCCGGCAAGTCGATCCTCAAGCTGATCGAGCCGACCGCCGGGTCGATCCGGCTCCAGGGTCGGCCGATCGAGGCGCTGTCGCGCGCCGAGATGCGCCCGGTCCGGCGCGAGATGCAGGTCGTCTTCCAGGACCCGTTCTCGTCGCTCAACCCGCGCCTCTCGGTCGGCGACATCGTCGGCGAGCCGCTGATCAACTACGGCATCGCCGCGGGCGGCGGCGGTCGCGCCGCGCTCAGGGAGCAGGTCGCCGCGCTGTTCGCGAAGGTCGGGCTGCGGCCCGAGGCGATGGCGCGCTATCCGCACGAGTTCTCCGGCGGGCAGCGGCAGCGCATCGGCATCGCCCGCGCCCTGGCGCTCCGGCCGAAGCTGATCGTCTGCGACGAGCCGGTGTCGGCGCTCGACGTGTCGGTGCAGGCGCAGGTCGTCAACCTGCTGATGGATCTGCAGCGCGAGTTCGGGCTCTCCTACCTCTTCGTCGCGCACGACCTCGCCGTGGTCGAGCACATCAGTCACCGCATCGCCGTGATGTATCTCGGCAAGATCGTCGAGTTGACGGACAAGCGCTCGCTCTTCGCGGCGCCCCTCCACCCCTATACCGAGGCGCTGCTCTCGGCGGTGCCGCTCCCCGATCCCGAGGCGAAGCGCAGCCGCATCATCCTCAAGGGCGACATCCCCAGCCCGATCAACCCGCCGTCGGGCTGCCGCTTCCACACGCGCTGTCCCTACGCCTTCGAGCGCTGCCGCATCGAGGAGCCGCCGATGCTGGAGGTCCGCCCCGGCCACCATGTCGCCTGCCATCTGCGCGAGGTCGAGCCGGCTTCGTTCGCGGGCGCCGGAGCTGCGTAAGCGCGCTCCCGTGGCGGTGCGCGGTGTTGTATAGTCATGTCATGGCATATCCGGCGCTGAAGCGGATGACGGTCGACGAGTTCCTGTCGTGGAACGACGGGACGGATCGCCGCTACGAACTGGTGGCGGGCGAGATCGTCGCCATGGCGCCGCCTTCCGAGCGCCACGGCGCAATAGCGGCAAACACGATTCTGGCGATCGGACCTCAGCTAAAGTCACCATGCCGTATCCTCAGCGAGGCTGGCGTACGGCTCCCCGATCGCAACG
>DASWRT010000025.1:0-7479 GCA_036403035.1 Allostellaceae bacterium
GGTGCACCTGTCGATCGGTCAGGAGGCGGTCGCCGCTGGCGTCTGCGTCCATCTCGACCATGCCGACGTCATCACCAGCACGCATCGCGGCCACGGCCACACGCTCGCCAAGGGTGCCGATCCGGCGGCGATGATGGCCGAACTGTTCGGCCGGTCCGGCGGCACCTGTCAGGGCAAGGGTGGGTCGATGCACATTGCCGATTTCGCGATCGGCATGCTCGGCGCGAACGGCGTCGTGGCCGCCGGTCTGCCGATCGCGGTCGGCGCCGCACACGCCTTCAGGATGCGGCGCGAGCGCGGCCGCGTCGCGGTCTGCTTCTTCGGCGACGGGGCGATCAACCGCGGTCCCTTCCTGGAAGCGCTCAACTGGGCCAAGGTCTATGAGCTGCCGGTGCTTTTCGTCTGCGAGGACAATGGCTTCGCGGCGACGACGCGAACCCGCTCGATGACGGCGGGAGACGGCGCGGCGGCGCGGGCGTCCGGGATCGGCCTCTCCGCCGCGGCGGTCGACGGCAACGATGTCGGCGCCGTCGACGAGGCCACGGGGGCGGCACTTGCCCGCATCCGCGGCGGCGGCGGGCCGTTCCTGCTGCATGCGGCGACCTATCGCCTGAAAGGCCATACCGCGGCCGATCCGGCCGCCTATCGTCCGTCGGCGGAAGTCGAGGCGCGCTGGCGCGACGATCCGATCGCGCGCTGCGCCGAGATGCTGCGCCTGCACGGCCGCGTCGCGGCGGCCGGCCTCGCTGCGATCCGCGACGCGGCGCATACGGAGATGGCGGCGGCGGTTGCGGCGGCGCGCGCCGCGCCCTGGCCCGACCTCGATCTCGCCTGGACCGACGTGCAGGACGTGGGGGCGCCGCTGCCATGACGGTGATGACCTATCTGGAGGCGGGGCGGCTGGCGCTCGCCGAGGAGATGCGCCGCGACCCCGCGGTCTGGGCGTTGGGCGAGGATCTCGGGCGCGGCGGCGTCTTCGGCCAGTACAAGGGGCTGGTCGAGGAGTTCGGGCCGGAACGGATCGTCGACACGCCGATTTCCGAGGCGACGATCATGGGCGCCGCGGTCGGCGCGGCGCTGGTCGGCACGCGGCCGGTCGTCGAGATGCGGTTCAGCGACTTCGCGCTCTGCGCGGTCGACGAGCTGGTCAACCAAGCCGCGAAGAACCGCTTCATGTTCGGCGGGCAGGGGCGGGTGCCGCTGGTCGTCCGCCAGCCCTCCGGCCTGTGGCGTTCCTCAGCGGCGCAGCATTCGCAGTCGCTGGAGGCGTGGTATGCGCATATCCCGGGGCTGGTCGTGATCTGCCCGGCGACGCCGGCCGACAATTACGGGCTGCTCAAGGCGGCGATCCGCTGCGACGACCCGGTCGTCTACATGGAGCACAAGGATCTCTGGCCGAGCGGCGGCGACGTCGTGCCGAACGGCGAGCCGCTGCCGATCGGCGTCGCCCGCATCGCGCGGCACGGCGACGACCTCACGATCGTGACATGGTCCGGCATGGTGCGCGTGGCCGAGGAGGCCGCCGGCCTCCTTGCCGACCGCGACGGCATCTCGGCCGAAGTGATCGACCTGCGCAGCCTCTATCCCTGGGACCGCGCCGCGGTGTTCCGCTCGGTTCGCCGGACCGGCAGGCTGCTCGTCGCGCACGAGGCGGTTGCGGTCGGCGGCTTCGGCGCCGAGATCGCCGCCACCGTCGCGGAGGAGCTGTTCGATGCCCTCGACGCGCCGGTGCGCCGCCTCGGCATGCCGCGCGTCCCGGTACCGTACTCGCTGCCGCTGGAGGACACGCTGCGCGTGACCGCCGACAAGATCGCCGCAGCGGCACGGGCGACGATCGCCGGCACGCGGTCCCACACAGACGGCGTATAGCTGGCCGGGTTTTCCTACTTCTGCGGTCTCTCCACGGTTGCGTGTCCGGGGCGAATCCGGGCATCGTTCACGCGTCCGTCAGCGGACGGCGCTTTCGGGGGATGGCGGGGGAGATTGCGTTGACGTCCTACATGACGCGTGAGGAGATCATGGCGTACCGGCCCGAGGTGCTGCCGGACGACGGGTCGACGCCGCTCGAACGCGCGCGTCGGCGGATGATCGCGACCGGGCACTGGAACGATGCGCAGCACCAGGGCCGGCGCTGGGCGATCGGCTGCGTCGCGCTGGAGATCACCCAACGCTGCAACCTCGACTGCACCCTGTGCTACCTTTCCGAGAACTCCGAGGCGGTGAAGGACATTCCCCTCGACGAGGTGTTCCGGCGCATCGATACGATCTTCGAGATGTACGGACCGAACGCCGACGTTCAGGTGACGGGCGGCGACCCGACGCTGCGCAAGCGCGAGGAACTGGTCGAGATCGTCCGGCGCATCCGGCAAAAGGGCATGCGCCCGTCGCTCTTCACCAACGGCATCAAGGCGACGCGCGACCTGCTCTCCGAGCTTGCCGAAGCCGGTCTCGTCGACGTCGCGTTCCATGTCGACATGACTCAGCAGCGCCGCGGCTACGCCTCCGAGTTCGAGCTTAACAGGATCCGCCAGGACTATATCGAGCGCGCGCGCGGGCTCGGCCTCTCGGTGATGTTCAACACGACGGCCTATAACGGCAATTTCCACGAGATCCCGGCGATCGTCGAGTTCTTCGTCCGGAACAGCGACGTCGTGCGGCTCTGCTCGTTCCAGCTCCAGGCCGACACCGGCCGCGGCGTCGAGCGCGAGCGCGCCGTCGTCATCAGCCAGGATACCGTGCAGGCGCAGATCGAGAAGGGCGCCGGTACGAGGATCGCCTTCGACACGGCGGGCGTCGGGCATCCGTCCTGCAACCGGTACGCGATGACCCTCGTCGCCAACGGGCGCGTGCACGACGTCTTCGACGACAAGGAGTTCATCACCCACGCGCTGAAGGAAAGCGCGGATCTTCAGTTCGATCGGACGCAGCGCAAGAAGGCGCTGGAGACGCTCGGCGAGTGGATCGTGCGCAATCCCTGGATCCTGACGTCGGGCACGGCGTGGGCCGCAAAGAAGCTGTGGGCGATGAAGTCGGACCTCATCGCGAGCCGCGGCAAGATTGGCAAGCTGTCCTTCTTCATCCACAATTTCATGGACGCCTGCCATCTTGAGAAGAACCGTGTCGACGCCTGCGTCTTCACGGTCGCGACGGCGGAGGGGCCGATCTCGATGTGCCTGCACAACGCGAAGCGCGACGAGTTCATCCTGAAGCCGCTGAAGGTAAAGGCGGAGGGCATCGTCGAGCGGTTCTGGAACCCGCTCACCGGCTCGGTCGAGGACGAGATGCCCGCGGACGGGCCGCTTGCCGTGCCGGCGGCGCACCGCATGCCGGTGAAGGGCCGGCAGAAGGAGGAGCGAAAACGCGCCAAGGCGGCGCCCGCCGGGAGCGCGGTATTGTCGCAAACCGTGCCGGACGAGGCCGCGGAATGAGGGCTGCCATGCTTCTCCGCCGTACGGCAACGGCCGGCATCGCTCTCCTCGCCGCCGCGTGCTCGACCCAGCTTCCGGCGCCGACGCTCACCGCAGCGCCCTCCACGGCGCCGCCGCTCGACAGCTATGCGACGGTGCTGCAGCGCTATGTCGATGACCGCGGCCGGACCGACTTCCAGGGCGTCGCGCGCGACCGCGCGCCGCTCGACGACTACGTCGCCTATGTCTACCGGACCGGCCCGGAGAACAACCCGGAGCAGTTCCCGACGCAGGACGCGCGGCTCGCATACTATCTCAATTCGTACAATGCGCTGGCGATGTACAACGTCGTCCAGTCGGGCATCCCGACCTCGCTCAGCGGCCTGAAGAAGGTCGGCTTCTTCTACCTCACCGACGTCAAGGTCGGCGGCAAGACAATGTCGCTCTACGACTACGAGAACGACGTGATCCGCCAGCAGGGCGAGGAGCGGGTGCATTTCGCGCTGAACTGTATGGCGGCCGGCTGCCCGCGCTTGCCGCGCTACCCGTTCCCGTCGGAGAATCTCGACGCCGAACTGGACAAGCAGGCGCATTTCTTCTTCTCCGAGCCGCGCAATCTCCACGTCGATCCAGACAAGAAGACGGTCTACGTCTCGGAGATTCTCAGCTTCTTCACCAAGGACTTCCTGAAGAAGAAGCCGACGCTGATCGCGTACATCAACCAGTACGTCTCGCCGCCGATCCCGGACGACTACAAGGTCGAGTTCCCCTCCTACGACTGGACGATCAACAACCAGCCGAAGAACCTGACGGCGTCGAACTGAACGGGCGGGCGGTACGGCGTGCCGATGCCCTTGTTCAACGGCCTTCTTCGCAGCGCCGCTCTCGTCGTTGCGTTGCTGTCTTCCGGCGCTGCATTCGCCGCGACCTTCGCCGGCGTGATGCTGCCCGACACGGCTGACGTGGCCGGGAAGCGGCTGGTGCTGAACGGGATCGGCTCGCGCGTCTACTCGATCTTCCGCGTCGACGTGTACGTCGCCGGACTCTATCTCGACGCGCCGTCGCACGACGCGGCCGCGATCCTCGACTCGCCTCAGCCCAAGCTCGTCGCGATGGTCTTCCTCCACGCCGTCGGGCGTGACGACATGATCGCGGCGTGGCGCGAATCCTTCCGCGACAACTGCAAGGCGCCATGCGTCCTGCCGTCCGCCTCGATCGCACGGTTTGAGGCGATGCTCGACGGTGTCGCGCAGAACGATTCGCTGAGCTTCGTCTTCTCGGGCGGCGGCGTCGAGACGTTCTTCCGGCAGCAGAGCAAGGGTCGGATCGACGATCCGGCCTTCGCCCGGCTGCTGCTTGCGACGTGGATCGGGCCGGCGCCGCCGACCGAGAACCTCAAGAAGGCGTTGCTCGGCGGGCGATGACGGAAGATGGCGGCGCGGTCGCGGCGGTGCGCCGCTTCGTCCGCGTTTCGTGCCGCAGGATGAACAGGCCGCTTCCGATCACCACGGTGCTGCCGGCGATGGTCAGCGCCGTCGGCAGCTCCCCCCAGATCACGAAGCCGAACAGCGTCGCCCAGATCATCGAGGTGTAGTTGAACGGCGCGACCGTCGACGCGGGGGCATGGCGGAACGCCTCGGTCATCCAGTAGGTGCCGACGCCGCCCCCGAGCCCGAGCGAGGCCATGATCGCGGCGTCGGCGAGCGACGGCGTCACCCAATAGAACGGGAGCGCCGCCGTCGCGACGACCGCGGCGAGCAGCGTCTGGAAGAAGACGATCGAGCTGCTCGTCTCGCCGCTCCGGCTCAGCTCGCGCACCGCGAGCATGCCGAGCGCGTAGAACACGGCGTTGCCGAGCGCGAAGACGGCGCCCCATTCGAGGAAGTCGCCGCCGGGGCGCAGCATGATCAGCACGCCCGCGAAGCCGGCGAGCACCGCCGCCCAGCGCACCGTGCCGACACGCTCGCCGAGCACCGGGCCGGAGAGGGCGGTCAGGAACAGCGGCGCCGAGAAGCCGATCGAAACCGCCTCGGCAAGCGGCAGCAGATGGTAGGACAGGAACGTGCAGACCATCGAGGCGAGCCAGACGCCCGATCGGACGGCGTGGCCGAGCGGACGGGTGGTGCGCAGCGTGGCGAGACCGCCGGAACGCCGGATCAGCACCGCGCAGGGGACGAGCGCGAAGACGCTGCGGAAGAAGACGAGGTCGCCCACCGGATAGGTCGAGGACTGCCATTTCACGACGACGTTCATCGTCGCAAAGACCAGCACCGACAGGCACATGAACCCGATGCCCCGCAGCACGTCGTCACGCCGCGGGGCGGAAGAGGCTCCGGCGGCGGCATCGGTCGACGGGGGCGCGGCGGCGGTCATCGGCGGTGTCTCGCTTCTTGCAACCACAAGTATCTTGCCGCGCTGCGCAGGCGACCAGCGCAATGGCGGAATGCCAGCGCAGCGGGAAGTTGCCGCGTGCTCCTGCTATGCCGTCTTGCGCAGCCGCTCGGCGCCCTGGAGGTCCACCGAAACGAGCTGCGAGACGCCGCGCTCGGCCATGGTCACGCCGAACAGCCGGTCCATCCGCGCCATCGTCACGCGGTGGTGGGTGATGATGAGGAAGCGCGTATCGGTGCTCGCCGCGATCTCCTCGACCAGCCGGCAGAAGCGATCGACGTTCGCGTCGTCGAGCGGTGCGTCGACCTCGTCGAGGACGCAGATCGGCGCCGGGTTGGTAAGGAAGACGGCGAAAAGCAGCGCCAGCGCGGTCAGCGCCTGCTCGCCGCCGGACAGCAGCGAGAGCGTCTGAAGCTTCTTGCCCGGCGGGCTCGCCATGATCTCAAGCCCGGCTTCGAGCGGGTCGTCGCCGCTGCCCTCGTCGAGCGCCAGATGGGCATGGCCGCCGCCGAACAGGCGAACGAACAGCGTCTCGAAATGCTCGTTGACCTTGGCGAACGCCGCGACCAGCCGCTCGCGCCCCTCGCGGTTGAGGGCGGCGATGCCTTGGCGCAGCCGCGCGATCGCGGCGATCAGGTCCTCGCGCTCGCTGTTGAGCGCCCCCAGCCGCGCCTCCAGCTCGGCCGCCTCGTCCTCGGCCATCAAATTGACCGGGCCCATCGCGTCGCGCTCGCGGGTCAGCCGGTCGAGGCGGGTCTCCGCGTCGGCCAGCTCGGGCATCGCCTCGTCCGGCGGGATGTCGGCCTGCGTCAGCACGTCGCCGGGCGGACAGTCGAGCCGCTCGGCGATGCGGCGGCCGATCGCGGCAAGCGCCTCGCGCGCCTGATCGCGCCCGGCTTCGCAGCGCACGCGCTCCTCCCGCGCCTCGGCGAGCGCGGCCTCGGCGGCGCGCGCCGTCCGCTCGGCCTCGGCGAGCGCGCCCTCGGCGGCGGCGAGCGCATCGGCGGCGCTGTTGCGCCGCGCCGTCGCCAGCGTCAGCGCATCGGCCAGCGTCTCGCGCTGCACCGCGATCTCCGCCGGGCGGCCGGCAAGCGCCGCGATCTCCCCGACGAGCGCCTGATGCCGCTCCTCCAGGGTGGCGCGCTGCTTCGCGGCGCCGGTGACGCGGCCGTGCCACGACCGCTCCTCCAGCTGGATCGCGGCCAGCCGCTGCTGCCGCGCCGCCGCCTCGCGGGTCAGCCGGTCGAGATCGCCCTGCCGCGCGAGCTGCTCGGCGCGGCGCTCGGCGACCTCGGCGCGGAGCTGCGCGATGCGCTCGCGGCCGGTGATGCCGTCGGGCAGCTCCAACAGCGCTTCGCGGGCCGCCGCCTGCCGCTCCGCAGCCTCCTCGCGGTCGGCGGCGAGCTGTGACAGCGCGTCGTCGAGCGCGGCGAGCTTCGAGGCGGCGGCGGCGTTCTGCTGAGCGAGCCGGCCCTGCGCCTCGCGTGCCGCGCCCAGCGCGTTCATCGCGTCGCGCATCGCCTGCCGCCCCAGCCGCTCCGCCTCGACAAGCCGGACGGTTTCCTCGCGTGCCGTCTCCAGCGCCTCGCGGGCCGCAGCACCCTCGCGCTCGGCGGCCTCCACGAGCGGCGTCAGCTCGCGCAGCCGGTTGCGCTGCTTCAGGCGCTGCGCCGCCGCGGTC
>DASWRT010000026.1:0-11939 GCA_036403035.1 Allostellaceae bacterium
CATGAGACAGCGTGGTTAGCCGCGATGGAAAAATATATCCACGATGTCCGTTCACACGGCTGAGTAGGACTTGGGACGGGGAGAGGCTGACCACGCTGAGAGCCAGGCACCGTCACTTGACCGACCCGGCACACTCCCCTCGTGTCGAAGGATCGATCCTCAGCGGCGCAGGTGTTTGACACGCCCCGCCCAGCCCTCTACTTGTGCGTCCGCCAGACGGCCGGATGACCGCTGCTCGCCCTTCGCGGGCGGGTGGAGGAAAGTCCGGGCTCCACGGAAACACGGTGCCGGGTAACGCCCGGCGGGGGCGACCCCAGGGAAAGTGCCACAGAAAGCATACCGCCAAGCCAACCCACGCTGTCCCAGTCATGGGACGTCATGGGACGGACGGTAAGGGTGAAACGGTGCGGTAAGAGCGCACCGCGCTGCCGGCAACGGGAGCGGCACGGCAAACCCCACCGGGAGCAAGACCAAGTAGGGATGGTCGGCTGCGCCGGCGGCGCGAGCCGCCGACGGCGGTCAGGCGAGTTTCCGCGCCACCATCCGGGTCGGTCGCGCGAGGCGTCCGGTAACGGGCGTCCCAGATGAATGGTCATCCGCCGCCGCAAGGCGGTGACAGAACCCGGCTTACAGGCCGTCTGGCGCTTCTTACCGACAGCCGGCCGGCCGGCTGCCAGTCCTGATTACCCCAGTCGTCGCTCGATCCCGCACGGCGTCCGATCTCGTCCGCCCAGTGTTCGTTGAAGATCGCGGTCGACGGTCATTTGTCCGCGACGTCTCTTTTATTGCCCTGCTTGCCGCCGCGTCTCTCGAACGCCACGCACTGCCGCCATGGGATCGCATGGGCCGGAGTCGTGGGACGGCATGGGACGACGCCATGGGATCGCATGGGCCGACGTCATGGGATCCTATGGGAAAGCGCCATGGGATCGCATGGGACGGCAGCGCCGCCGAGAGCGGAATGCCTGGGAAACCGCCGAAGATCCGCTTTTGCGCCGCCGGCCGGTGCGCAGCCTGTTGCCGGATTACCGCGCCGATCTCGGGCGTCATGTCGCTGGAGCCGGGCGGCATCATTTTCGGTTGATTCCGCGCACGGCCTTTGCGACGTCATCGTCGCGCAGATTTCACCACGATTCACAGACCGGTCCCGACTCTCAACGGACTCTGCGATTCGCAAGGACTCATCCACCGATTCATCCACAGAACATCCAGCGAACATAGTCCATTTTTTCACTGTCGGCCGCACTTTATAAACCATCGCTTAAGGTTTGTTCCTGGCAAAAACCCACAACTCCTAGTTTCGAAATTCCACTTGCAGGCGTGTAGCGGAAGCCATTGTTTTACTACTGAATTCCATTGACGCCCATATAGGCCCATGTTATCCCAGATTTGCCCATGGACGCGGAAGCCGCATAGGGGGATCGGACAGAGCGCTTCCGGACCCGATCGGGAAACGGCCTTCAGGGCGGTCGTTGGGGGGCATTTTTGGCGCTGTTCCTGTCCACATTCGTCAACAAGGTCGACCGGAAGGGGCGCGTCTCCGTGCCTGCCAGCTTCCGCGCCGCGTTGGCTGGACAGAGCTTCGCCGGCATCGTCGCCTTCCGCTCCTTCAAGACCGATGGGATCGAGGCGAGCGGCATCGACCGCCTTGAGGAGATGAGCGCCCGGCTCGACGGCCTCGACCAGTTCTCCGAGGACTACGACACGCTGGCCTCGATCTTCGCCGACAGCCAGCAGCTCCCGTTCGACAGCGAAGGCCGCATCGTCCTCCCCGAGATCCTCGCCGAGCACGCCGGCATCACCGAGAGCGCCGCCTTCGTCGGCCTCGGCCGCACCTTCCAAATCTGGGAGCCGGAGCGCCACAAGCAGCATCAGGCGGAGATGCGCGAGCGCGCCAAGCGCCAGGGCGTCACGCTTCCCGCCCGCCGCGGCGGCGCCGCCGCCGCCGAAGGGGCCGCGTCGTGACCGGCCCCGACCGCAACGCCTCCCCCGCGTTCGACGCAGCCGCCGCCGCGGCAGCGCAGCACGTCCCGGTCCTGCTCGACGAGGTGATCGAGGCGCTCGCGCCGCGCGACGACGCCGTCTATGTCGACGGCACCTTCGGCGCCGGCGGCTACAGCCGCGCCATCCTCGAGCGCGCCCCCCGCTGCCGCGTCGTCGCGATCGACCGCGACCCGGCGGCGGTCGCCCGCGGCGCCGCCCTCGCCGAGACGCACGGGCGCGACCGGCTGACCGTGCTCGAAGGCCGCTTCGGCGCGATGGACGCGCTCCTCGCCGCCGCCGGCTTCGCCGCGGTCGCCGGCATCGCGCTCGACCTCGGCGTCTCCTCGCCGCAGATCGACGACCCGGCGCGCGGCTTCTCGTTCCGCGCAGACGGTCCGCTCGACATGCGCATGGGACGGGATGGGACGAGCGCCGCCGACCTCGTCAACACGCTGCCCGAGGACGAGCTGGCCGAGATCATCCGCGAGTACGGCGAGGAGCGCTTCGCGCGCCGCGTCGCCCGCGCCATTGCGACGGCGCGGCGGGGCCAGCCGATCGCCCGCACCGGCGAGCTGGCGGCGATCGTGCGCGGCGCGATCCCGGCCGCGTCGGCCGCCTCCTCCGGCGGCATCGATCCGGCGACCCGCACCTTTCAGGCGCTGCGCATCGCGGTCAATGACGAGCTGGGCGAACTCGGCCGCGGCCTCGCCGCCGCCGAGCGCGTGCTGGCGCCCGGCGGACGCCTTGCCGTCGTCTCCTTCCACTCGCTGGAGGACCGTCACGTGAAGAACTTTCTGCGCGAGCGCAGCGATGCGGCGCCGCGGGGGTCGCGTCACCTGCCGCCGCAAGCGGCCGGCCGCGCCGCCCGGGCGCCGAGCTTCCGGCTGCTCGGCCGCAAGCCGGTGAACCCCGGCGAGGCCGAGCTTCGCCGCAATCCCCGCGCCCGTTCGGCCCGGCTGCGCGCCGCCGAACGCACCGAAGCGCCGGCTTGGCCGGCGCCGCCGCAAGGAGTCGCCGCATGATCCGCCCATCCGTCATCGTCTGGCTCGTCGCCGTCGCCGTCCTCGGCTTCGGCATGTTCCAGGTCAAGCGCGAGGTGCAGGACCTGGAGGATCGGCTCGTGCGCGTCAACCGCGACATCTCCAGGGACCGCGACGCGATCCACGTGCTGAAGGCCGAGTGGAGCTACCTCACCCAGCCGACCCGGCTGGCCGAGGTCAGCAAGCGGCACCTGACGCTGTCGCCGGTGGCGACCGCCCAGCTCGGGCAGATCGAGAACATTCCGCTGAAGCAGCAGTCCGTCGCCGCCACCGCCCCGGCTCAGCCCGGCGCGCCGGCCGCGTCCGCCGCTTCGGCATCCCCCGCCGTCGCCGCCGTCCCTACGCCGGTCGCACTGCCTGCCGCCCTAAAGGTGACACAAGGCGGTGCGACGCTGGCGTCGGCTCGGGCGACGCGGGTCAACTGAGGACCGGGCGATGAGGGCGCAGCCCCGCTACGACGACAATCCCTGCCGGCCGCGGCACTTCATCCCGCCCTGCGCGCCGATGCCCGTGGACGAGCAGGCCGGCCGGGTGCTGGAGACCGGCCGCAGCCGCCTCTTCATCACCGGCGCGGTGTTCGCGCTCGCCTTCGCGGCGATCGGCGTCCGCCTCGTCGACGTCACGCTGCTGAAGGGCGCCGAGAGCAAGCTCGCGCGCAACCGGACCGCTCCGGTGGCCGAGGTCAGCCGCGCCGACATCGTCGACCGCAACGGCCAGCTCCTCGCGACGACGCTGGCGACCCCGTCGCTCTACGCCAGCCCGCGGCAGATCGCCGATCCGAAGGACACGGCGAAGAAGCTGGCGGCGGTGCTGCCCGATCTCAACGAGGCCGAGATCGCCGCCAAGCTCTCGACCGACAAGAGCTTCGTCTGGATCAAGCGGCAGCTCACGCCGCGCCAGGAGTTCGAGGTCAACCGGCTCGGCATCCCCGGACTGGAGTTCGAGCGCGAGGAGCGCCGGGTCTACCCGATCGGCAACCTCGCCGCGCACCTCGTAGGCTATAGCGGCATCGACAACAAGGGCTTGGCCGGCGTCGAGCGCAGCTTCGACGACCGCCTGAAGACCGACAAGTCGCCGCTTCGCCTCTCGATCGACCTGCGGTTGCAGAACATCCTGCGCGAGGAGCTGACGCGCGCCGTCACCGACTTCACCGCGTTGGGCGCGACCGGCATCGTCATGGACGTCCGCACCGGCGAGGTGCTGGCGATGGTCTCGCTGCCGGACTTCGACCCGAACCAGCCGGGCACGGCCACACCGGAAACCATCTTCAACCGCGCCACTCTGGGCGCGTACGAGATGGGCTCCACCTTCAAGACGTTCAACACGGCGATGGTGCTCGACGCCGGCACGTCGAAGATGAATTCGATGTACGACGTGTCGAGCCCGATCCATGTCGGGCGGTTCCGGATCTCCGACTACCACACGATCCACCACCCGATCACGCTGGCCGAAGTCTTCATGCACTCCTCGAACATCGGCTCGGCGAAAGCCGCGCTCGATGCGGGGACGGACCGGCAGAAGGAGTTCTTTCAGCGGCTCGGCATGCTGAAGACGCCGACGATCGAGCTGAAGGAGCTGGCGGCGCCGCTCTATCCGGCGCACTGGCGAGAGGTCAACACGATGACCATCGCGTTCGGCCACGGCATGTCGGTGAGCCCGATCGCGCTCGCCACCGGCGTCACCGCGATCATCAACGGCGGCGTGCTGCGCCCGGCGACCGTGCTGAAGCGCGACCCCGCCGACGTGCCGCAAGGGGTCCAGGTGATCTCGCCGAAGACCTCGGACTCGATGCGGCGGCTGTTCCGGCTGGTCGTCGAGCAGGGCACCGGCTCGATGGCGGCGGCGCCCGGCTACGTCGTCGGCGGCAAGACCGGCACCGCCGAGAAGGTGAACGGGCACAGCTACGCGAAGAAGGCGCTGCTCTCCTCGTTCGTCGGCGCCTTCCCGGTCCAGGATCCGCGCTACCTCGTCCTCGCGATGGTCGACGAGCCGCACGGCAACAAGAAGAGCTTCGGCTTCGCGACCGGCGGCTGGGTGTCGGCGCCGATCGCCAGCCGGTTCATTCAGCGCGCGGCGCCGATCCTCGGCGTCGCACCCGTCGACGAGAATTCGCCCGAGATCCGCAAGGCGCTGCTCATCGACATCCCCGCTCTCCAGGTCAAGAAAGTTGCGTCTCACTAAGCTGATGGATGGCGATCTTCAGATTCTCCCCCCGGCGGCGCGGATGACCGACCCCGACATCCTGGGCTTGACCGCGGATTCGCGGGCGGTGCGCCCCGGCTTCCTGTTCGCGGCCCTGCCGGGGACGAAGATCGACGGGCGTGCCTTCATCGACGAGGCGGTGGCCCGCGGCGCCGCCGCGGTGCTGACCGACGGCGTGGCGGGGCTCGACCATCTGATGGAGCGCAGCCCACCGGTGCTCGTCGTCGCCGACCCGAACCCGCGCCGCCGGCTCGCCCTGATGGCGTCGCGCTTCTACGGCGACCAGCCGCGGACGCTGGCGGCCGTCACCGGCACCAACGGCAAGACTTCGGTGACGGTGTTCGCCCGCCAGATCTGGGAGCGGCTCGGCCACCGCGCCGCCAGCATGGGCACGATCGGCACGATCGGCACCGGCTTCAGCCGTCCGGGCGCGCTGACCACGCCGGACCCGGTCAGCCTTCACCGCGACCTCGCCGAACTGGCGCACGCCGGCATCGACCACGTCGCGCTGGAGGCGTCGAGCCACGGGCTCGACCAGTTCCGGCTCGACGGGCTCAAGGTGAGCGTCGCCGCCTTCACCAACCTGACCCGCGACCATCTCGACTACCACCGCACGATGGAGTCGTATCGCGCGGCGAAGGCGCGTCTCTTCGATACCGTGATGGCGCCCGGCGGCACGGCGGTTCTCAACGCCGACGTGCCGGAATTCGCGATGCTCGCGCAGGTCTGCGGCCGCCACAGCCATCGCGTGATCGGCTACGGCGCCGACGCGCGGGCGGACATCCGCATCGTGTCCAGCCGGCCGACGGCGCACGGGCAGGATCTCGTGCTCGACGTGTTCGGCGCGCGGTACGAGGTGGCGCTGCCGCTGGTTGGCGCCTTCCAGGCGATGAACGCGCTCGCCGCCTTCGGCATCGTGCTCGCCTCGGGCGCGGCGCCCGGCGACATCGTCCCCGCGCTCGCGGCGCTCGACGGCGTGCCCGGCCGGATGCAGCGCGTCGCCGCGCTCGCCAACGGCGCCGCAATCTACGTCGATTACGCGCACACGCCGGACGCGCTGGAGACCGTGCTGACGGCGTTGCGCCCGCACGTGACGGACGGCGGCGGCAAGCTCGCCGTCGTGTTCGGCTGCGGCGGCGACCGCGACGCCGGCAAGCGCCCGGTCATGGGCGAGATCGCCGTGCGCCTCGCCGACCGCGCCGTCGTTACCGACGACAACCCGCGCACCGAGCGCGCCGAGGCGATCCGCGCCGCGATCCTCGCCGCCGCCCCCGGCGCCGCCGAGATCGGCGACCGCGCCGAGGCGATCGGCGCAGCGGTCCGCGGCCTCGGCCCCGGCGACATCCTGGTGATCGCCGGCAAGGGCCACGAGCGCGGCCAGATCGTCGGCACGACGGTCCATCCCTTCGACGACGCCGAGGTGGCGCACCGCGCCGTCGCCGGCCTCGCCGGCGACCGCACCCCATGACGGCGCTCTGGACCGCCGCCGAGGCCGAGCGCGCGACCGGCGGCCGGCCGACGCGCGACTGGTCCGCGGCCGGCCTCTCGATCGACAGCCGCAGCGTCGCGCCGGGCGACCTCTTCATCGCACTCGCCGGGCCGAAGTTCGATGGTCACGAGTTCGTCGCGTCGGCGCTGGCGGCCGGCGCCGCGGCGGCGATGGTCTCGCGCGTTCCCGACGGCCTGCCCGCGGACGCTTCCCCGCTTCTCGTCGTCGACGACACGATGGCGGCGCTGGAGCGGCTCGGCACCGCGTCGCGGGCGCGCTGCGCCTCGGCGGCGGTGATCGGCGTCACCGGCAGCGTCGGCAAGACCGGCACCAAGGAGGCGCTGCGCACCGTGCTCGCCGAGCAGGGACCGACGCACGCCTCGGCCGCGAGCTTCAACAATCACTGGGGCGTGCCGCTGTCCCTGGCGCGCATGCCGCGCGAGACGCGCTTCGGCGTCTTCGAGATGGGCATGAATCATCCGGGCGAGCTGGCGCGCCTCACCGGCTTCGTCCGGCCCGACGTCGCGATCGTCACCACGGTCGAACCGGCGCATCTCGGCCACTTCGCATCGGTCGAGGAGATCGCCGACGCGAAGGCCGAGATCCTGCTCGGCGTGCCGCCGCACGACGGCACCGCGATCCTCAACCGCGACAACCCGCATTTCGCCCGCCTGCGCGCCGCCGCCGAGCGGCAGGGGATCGGACGCATCCTTTCCTTCGGCGCCGCGTCCGACGCCGACATCCGCCTCCTCGAGGCCGATCTCGGCGCGACCGGGAGCCGGGTCAGCGCGCTCGTGCTCGGCCGCCGGCTCGACTATGTCGTCGCCAACCCCGGCCGGCACTGGGTCCTCAACACGCTCGCCGTGCTCGGCGCGGTGCAGGCGGCCGGCGGCGACGTCCCCGCCGCGGCCGACGCGCTGAGCCGGCTCCAGGGCCTTGCCGGACGCGGACGGCGGCACGGGATACGCGTCGCCGGAGGTGGCGGCGGCGCCGTGCTGATCGACGAGAGCTACAATGCGAGCCCGGCCTCGATGCGCGCCGCGATCGCCGTGCTCGCCGCGACACAGCCGGCAGCGAACGGCCGCCGCATCGCCGTCCTCGGCGACATGCTGGAACTGGGGGAGCAGTCGCCGCAGCTTCACGCCGAGCTTGCCGAACCACTTAAGCAAGCAACGATTAACCATGTTTTCACCGTGGGGCGCGATATGAAGAGCCTCCACGATGCGCTGCCCGGCAGCATGCGCGCGGGCCACGCCGACCGGTCGGTCGACATGGCGCGGGTCGTGGCTTCGTTCATCCGGCCCGGCGACGTCGTCACGGTGAAAGGCTCGCTCGGCAGCCGGATGGCCGAAGTGGTCAAGGTTCTCCTCGCCGGCGGGGACGCGCCGGCGTCGGACGCCGCGAAGGCATAGCGGCGATGCTGTACCTCTTGCTCTATCCCTTCGCCGACCAGATCGGCACTCTCAATCTGTTCCGTTACATCACGTTCCGGTCCGGCGGCGCGGTCGTCACCGCGCTGCTGATCAGCTTCCTCGCCGGTCCGAAGATCATCGCGTGGCTGAAGTCGAAGCAGCCGGGCGGCCAGCCGATCCGCGCCGACGGGCCGGAGAGCCATCTCGTGCGCAAGAAGGGGACGCCGACGATGGGCGGCTTCCTCATCCTGCTCGCGCTGATCGTCTCGACCCTGCTCTGGGCCGACATCTCGAACCCCTATGTCTGGGTCGTGCTGTTCGTCACCACGGGCTTCGGCGGCATCGGCTTCTTCGACGACTACAAGAAGCTGACGAAGCGCTCGCACAGCGGCCTCTCCGGGCGCACGCGCCTTCTCGCCGAGATCGCGGTCAGCGCGAGCGCCGCGTTCGCCGTCGCGACGATCACGCGCGAGCCGCTCGGCACCGCGCTCGCCGTACCGTTCTTCAAGACGGTGCTGTTCAATCTGGGGTTCGCCCTGTTCCTGCCGCTCGCGACCTTCGTGATCGTCGGCGCCTCGAACGCGGTGAACCTGACCGACGGGCTCGACGGGCTTGCGATCGTGCCCTCGATGATCGCGGCCGGCTGCTTCGGCCTTATCGCGTACCTCGCCGGCAACATCGTCTTCTCGAACTATCTGCAGATCCACCACGTCCCGAACTCCGGCGAGCTGACGGTGTTCTGCGCCGCGCTGGTCGGCGCCGGGCTGGGGTTCCTCTGGTTCAACGCGCCGCCGGCCATGGTCTTCATGGGCGACACCGGCTCGCTCTCGATCGGCGGCGCGCTGGGCGCCATCAGCGTCATCACCAAGCACGAGATCGTGCTGGCGATCATCGGCGGCCTGTTCGTGCTGGAGACGGTGTCGGTGATCGTCCAGGTCGCCAGCTTCAAGCTGACCGGCAAGCGCGTCTTCCGGATGGCGCCGCTGCACCATCATTTCGAGAAGAAGGGCTGGCAGGAGCCGACGATCGTGATCCGGTTCTGGATCATCGCCTCGATCCTCGCGATCGCCGGCCTCGCCACCCTGAAGCTGCGGTGAGGGAGGGCGTCCGGCGATGATCCCCGTCCCCGCCTTCCGCGACCGTCCGGTGGCCGTGCTCGGCCTCGGCAAGTCCGGCCTCGTCGCCGCGCAGGCGCTCGCCGCCGGCGGCGCACGCGTCCTCGCCTGGGACGATGCGCCGGCCGGGCGCGATGCCGCCGCGGCGGCCGGCGTGCCGGTCGCCGACCTGCGGACGGCGGACCTCTCCGGCGTCGCGGCGCTGGTGATCTCGCCCGGCATCCCGCACACCTTCCCGGCGCCGCACCCGGTCGCGGTGCGCGCCCGGGATGCCGGCATCGAGATCATCGGCGACGTCGAGCTGCTGATCCGCACGCGGCCGGAGGCCGCCTATGTCGGGATCACCGGCACCAACGGGAAGTCGACGACGACCTCGCTGCTTGCGCACGTGCTGGCGGCCGCCGGGCAGCGGATCGCGGTGGGCGGCAATCTCGGCACCCCTGCCCTCGCCCTCGACCCGCTCGGCCGCGACGGCACCTACGTCATCGAGATGAGCTCGTATCAGCTCGAACTGACGCCCTCGGCGTCGTTCGACGTCGCGGTCCTGCTCAACGTCACCCCCGACCACCTCGACCGGCACGGCGGCATGGACGGCTACGTCGCGGCGAAGCGGCGGATCTTCCGCGGCCAGCGCGCGCCGCAGGCGGCGATCGTCGGCGTCGACGACGCGATCTGCCGCGACATCCGCGCCGATCTGGCGCGGCGCGGCGAGATGGCGGTGATCCCGATTTCCGCCGAACGGCCGGTTGCCGGCGGCGTCTACGCCGCGGACGGATGGCTCGTCGACGACCTCGACCGGCAGGCCGCGCCGGTCGTGGCGCTCGACGCGCTGCCGCGCCTGCCGGGCGTGCATAATTGGCAGAACGCCGCGGCCGCCTATGCCGCCGCGCGCCGCCGCGGCGTGCCGGCCGGGACCGCCGTCGCCGCGCTGAAATCCTTCCTCGGCCTCGCGCACCGGCAGGAGCTGGTGGCGACGATCGGCAACGTCCGCTACGTCAACGACTCCAAGGCGACCAACGCCGACGCCGCGGCCAGGGCGCTCGCCTGCTACGACGACATCTACTGGATCGCCGGCGGGCTTCCGAAGGAAGGCGGCAGCGGCTCGCTCGCCCCGTTCTTCCCGCGCATCCGGCATGCCTACCTGATCGGCAAGGCGGCGGACGAGTTCGCCACGACCCTCGACGGCAAGGCGCCGCTGACGATGAGCGGCGACCTCGCCGCGGCCGTTGCGGCGGCGCACGAAACGGCGCAGGCCGAGCGCAGTACCGGCGCGAGCGCGGTCGTGCTGCTGTCGCCGGCCTGTGCCTCGTTCGACCAGTTCCCCAATTTCGAGGTTCGCGGCAGCGAGTTCCGCCGCCTCGTCGAAGCCTTGCCTCGGACCGCGGGAGAGCGCGCATGAACTTCGCCCGCACCGACCAGAGCGTCGTCGCCCGCTGGTGGTGGACGGTCGACAAGTGGACGCTGGCGGCGCTCGGCGTGCTGATCGGTTTCGGCGCCGTGCTGATCATGGCGGCGAGCCCGGCCGTCGCCGAGCGCATCGGCGCCGACAGCATGCATTTCGTGAAGCGCCAGCTCGCGCTGATGCCGTTCGCGGTCGCGCTGATGTTCTTCGTCTCGCTCCAGACGCCGAAGACCGTGCGCCGCATCGCCGTGGTCGGTTTCCTGATCGCGATCGGCCTGCTCGCCGCGACGTTCGTGATCGGCACCGAGATCAAGGGCGCTCGGCGCTGGATCAACCTGCCCGGCCTGTCGATCCAGCCGTCGGAGTTCGTCAAGCCGTGCTTCGCGGTGGTCGCCGCCTGGATGTTCGCCGAGCGCAAGCAGAACCCGGCCTTCCCCGGCAATGCGATCGCGATCGGCCTCTACGTCATCGTGGTCGGCCTGCTGATCAAGCAGCCCGATCTCGGGCAGGCGGTCGTCGTCTCGTCGATCTGGTTCGCCGAGTTCTTTCTCGCCGGCCTGCCGCTCTACTGGGTCGCGGTCTGCGCGATGCTCGGCGCCGGCGGGCTGACGGGCGCGTATTTCTTCCTGCCGCACGTCACCAGCCGCATCAACCGCTTCCTC
Organism: Allostellaceae bacterium; assembly: GCA_036403035.1. Classification (GTDB taxonomy): domain Bacteria; phylum Pseudomonadota; class Alphaproteobacteria; order ATCC43930; family CGMCC-115725; genus DASWRT01. The sequence goes on from DASWRT010000026.1 coordinate 11,306, forward strand.
GACCCGGCGAGCGGCGACACCTATCAGGTCGACCGGTCGCTCGAAGCCTTCATGAACGGCGGCCTCTGGGGCCGCGGCCCCGGCGAGGGGCGCGTCAAGGACGTGCTGCCGGACGCCCACGCCGACTTCATCTTCGCCGTCGCCGGCGAGGAGCTGGGGCTGATCTTCTGCGTCGTGATCGTCGCGCTGTTCGCCTTCATCGTGCTGCGCGGCTTCTCGCGCATGCTCCAGGAGACGAACCTCTTCGTCATCCTCGCCTCCACCGGGCTGTTCGTGCAGTTCGGCCTCCAGGCGATCATCAACATGGCATCGAGCCTGCAGCTCATGCCGGCCAAGGGCATGACGCTGCCGTTCCTCTCCTACGGCGGCTCCTCGCTGCTGGCGCTTGGGCTGGGCATGGGCATGGCGCTGGCGCTGACGCGCCGCCGCTACGGCGCGGCGGAGGCATGATGACCGGCAGCGTCATGACCACAGCCGCCGATCGGCGCCCGATCGTGCTCGCCGCAGGCGGCACAGGCGGGCACATCTTTCCGGCCGAGGCGCTGGCGCGCGAGCTGATCGCCCGCGGCCGGACCGTCGTGCTCGTCACCGACCGCCGCGGCAAGGCGTTCGGCGACCGGCTGCCGGACGTCGC